>CATXJC010000010.1 GCA_958369755.1 uncultured Prevotella sp. | reverse complement strand
GACGACGATGATCATCCTGCACGATTTGTGAATAGTCCTCTATCCCATTAGGATAAAGACGATCTACCTCTTGTTTGGACATAAACTCCGTGCTCAGACCCAAGGCATCTCCTACAGCTTGCCCGAAGATGGTACCGAGGAATCTTTCTTTTATAGTTTCATTTTCCATATTTTTTCTATTCATACAACCAACAAATCGTAAAGTCATCCATATCTAGCAATAGTGCTGTACCGATTACACAGCTCCACTTTTTTAACGACAACACTTATTCCCTTTCATGCTCCTTCAGATACAAATTAAACTCATTAAGAATCTGACGAAGATTATCATCAAGCACATTATTATATACACAATAAGCCAGTTCTTTTGGCATTTCCATCCCTCTTGTAGCAACAGCTATTCCTCCAGCCATACACGCCATAGTATCTGCATCACCGCCAAGAGAGATAGCATTACGGATAGTAGAAGTATAACTATCTGCTTCGAGATATGAGATGATAGATTCAGGAACACTCGACAGACAACTATCCCTAAATCCATAATCGGGACGTATTTCTGCAAGAGTACGGTGAAGATTGTACCCTTCAAAATGAGCCTCAACGTAATCGCATATTTGCTTCTTGTCTTTTCCTTGACGAGCCAGGAAGATACAAGCAGCTATAGCCTGCGCCCCCTTTATCCCTTCAGGATGGTTATGAGTCACCTCTGCTGAAATCTTAGCAAGCTGTAAAGCCTCATCCAATGTCTTGGCATAAAAGCCACATGGACTTACTCGCATGGCAGAACCGTTGCCATAGCTGTTGTAAGGTTCCGTTTTCCTACTAATAATCCACCGTAAAAACTTCTTCCCATAGCCAACAAACATATACTTCCGTCCCAATTCTTTCATACACTCCACGAGCTTCTCATGAGTATGTTCAGGATCAATCGTCAGCCATTTTGCAACAGCCAAGGTCATAACCGTATCATCCGTAAAACGAGGCTCTTTGTATATATCGAAGTTCCCATGCTTCACCGGATGAAATTCATACGCAGCCCCGAAGCAATCGCCAGCAATTGCTCCAATGATACCAGTTGTAGGAAAGGGCAACTCTGCCCTCCCCTTTGTCTTGAGTTTCCCCATTTTACGTAAAAATGCACTGCATGAATCCGATAAACTCATTAGTAACATCATAATTGCAAATTCCTTTTTAGCTTTAATATATTGCAAACAAGCGCCATAAAAGTTTGTTTACAAATTACCGAATGCTATCTTTCATATTCCACTATTTTTTACTTCTTCAATAAGCGGCATATTATCATTTTCGGCATTTTTTTCATATAGTAGACAAAGAACTGCTAAATGTTCAACTTCACCTCCTTCAAAAACACGAGTTTTGAGATAGAAAATTCGGCCATCACTTGCATATCCCGAATAAATATGTTTCTTTACATTTTTGTATGTAATATTTGCGATTGTTGTACCTGGTGCAATGTATTGTTCTACTGCTGGAAAATCCATCACAGCCCAAGCCCCCATTGTAGAATAACTTAATTCTGAAACAGCATTTACATATACATAAAATATAGTTGGCACATTTTCTTCAAAAATTTCCTTCTTAATCATATTAGCCATACAACGAAAACCAAACTCTGTACTTTTCCAAGTAACAACTGATTTTCCTAATTCGGCTTCATTTCTATGCTCTTTTTTAAAAGATATGCTATCTACAATCTCATCCACTTTTGCTGTAGGTACAGCGAAAACATTTTTAGGTATTTTTTTCACATTAATTTCATGATAAATCCGCAACGCACATAGACTACCAATCAACACAAGAACAACAATTGCAACAATTATCAACACCCTTAATAAAATTTTGTTCATACCTTAATATTATCAACAATTAGAAATACCAAGTACAAAATGCACCTATTCTTTGATTATACTTTGACTCCACATATTTAAGTAAAGGATTACGATCAAGATATTGCATATAGTATATTCCAAAATCAAAATATCTAGAACCAACTCCTATTTGTGGATCTACCGCTATATTATTTTTATTTACTACCTCTTTAAGGATATCATCCCCACAAGCAATATTAAAACCAAATACTGCATTACATCCAATAAACAACTTATATTTTGAGCCCAAGCTAAAAGTATTAAAGCGAAGGCCAACAGGTATGCTTATTTGATGAGCTATAGGATACGTTTCATCTTCATCATAACTATAGTCATCATAGTCAGGATTAATATAAAGATGATAAGAGTATTCTATACCTACAATAAAATTAATAGCATCACTCCATTTTCCTAATTTTAGTTTCATGCCAGAACCTATCCCCATGCAATCATTAAGATAATCCACATGGACAATGTTCCAACCTACCGAAACTCTATCTTCCCACCATTCTTGTCTAGATAGTGCTCTTTGTCTTTTTTCATATGACTTACGCATATTTTTTACACTATCTATGTATTGCTTAACTATTGCTCTTGTTTGTGAATCTTTGGCAAAAGACATTGCATCATCCATACTATACTTCGATGAAAACAAAGTAAGATTTGTAGCCTTTAAAATAGCTAATCGATTTGATACTTCATCTCGATGTACGCTATTATAAGGCAGGGTCTGTAAAAAAGCACTAACTTTAGTCTCACTTTCACTTTGTAGTATTTCTGACAATTCACGAGCTTCTTTTAACTCTTGATAATGTATAGCAGGTACACCTGTCAATGTTTTATAAGCATCTGCATTTTTATAATATTCATAAGCAGTATAATTATACCCTGATGCATAATTTTTCTCACCACGAATAATATTTAAAAAAAATTTAGCTTGTCCAACATGAACAGAATTAGGATAAAGTGTTATAAACGCAGAAATTTTTTCCTCATTAGTACCATCTTTACAATTATTCCACTCTTTTTCTTCACTCAACTTATTTATTGCAATATAAGCCTCATTTTGATAAGCCTTTAAAACTGACTTTGAGAGATAATCATTGTAAGCATCTAAAGTATTTTTGCTACTTGCCACATGCCATAGTTTATAATCCTGCAATCGGTTCTTTGCATCATTAACCTTTTCACTTTTAGGATATTTTGAAATAAACGATTGCAATGCAAAAGGTGTAGCTTGACTACATGCATCATTAAACGCTTGTAATTCTTTCATTTTTTGTTTTTTCACTCCTTCTTCGCAAGAAACGAGCAAAGCCTTTGCATGTCTATTACCTGGAGCCAATTTCAATACACCTCTAAGTAATGTTTCAGCAGTTGCAAACTGCCCACTATTGATACACGCTTGTGCTTTTTTAATTTTTTGCTGTATCATGGCACTTTTATCAAACTGGAAACTCTTCGCTGAAGAGCTAACTATTCCAGCCTCTAAATTCATGACACATACTACAAACATAATACACAAAAAGAATAATATCTTTTTCATAAGCTACTTCAATAAATCTGTCAATTTTATTACTTTGTGTTGCTTTGGATCATAATTTTTTAAACGAGCAATAGCCTTATCTATTACATCATTCAAATACATTATTGTCCAGTTTGCAAAATACACTTTTTTATAGTAAGTTGTAGTTTTAATTTTTACAATATTAGACGAGGCTTCACGACCACCAATAAAAGGATTTGCCATTCCCTTGTCATTTTCTATTTGCCCAAACAACTCATCTATTTCTTTATAATAATTTCCATAATTCTCTAGTAAAAACTTCAATGGAGTAAATGATTTCTGTAACTGTGGTGAATACATCCTACCAAAATTCACAATAGCTTCATCAACTCTCACCTTATCATACTTCTTTCTAAAACAATCATTTGAGACTCTCAAAAAACAAGAGTCTGCAAACAAAATTCTATCCTTTAAGTGTTGATTTATCTCAATCTGTTCTTGTATTTCAGATTTCAATATAGATATTACTTTTTTCAAACTATCTATTTCATTTTCTTTATTAGAATCTTCGCTAACTTCTACAAAAGAATCTATATTCGAAGACACCTCTATAGTATCTTTAGACAGTTTTTTCTTATTTTTCTGAGCCATTGTGTTGCAAGAAAAACAAATAATAAACAAAATCAATATAATTTTAATCTTACTCATTTTTATAACGCATCATAATTAACATTTTCATTACCAAATTGGGCATTACCATATAATTCACCAGCTCTTTGTTCTAAAGAAGAAATGTCAGAAATATGCCCATAAACGCTTCTAGCATTTTTCTTATACTCCTCCAATTTAGCTGAAATTCTCAGAGCTAAATCATCATAAGAACTTTGAGTATAGTTGTAATAATTACGCAAGAGGTTCACCTGTCCCACAAGATAGGCAAAATGAGATTGCTCTAACCTTGTCGCTACTGAATTTAATTGGTTTACCAATGTCACACAATTATTTATTGGGGACATTGAAGCATACTTCTTTGCGGTTGCAATCTTGACCTTTGCATCTGACAAACTGGTATAACCAGTATTAGCTGCTGCATTTTTTGCTGCATAATAATTTGAAATTACATCTTGAATTTTACTTAAAGAGCTATTAGCTTCACCACCAACAATAATGGAACCATCTGTCGTTTTCAAAGAACGTAATTGTGCAATTTTTGCAGACATTTGCTTTAACGCAATATCACTCCAAACCGTAGCTGAGAACTTCTCATCACAGGCTGTTACAAATTTGGGGACAAATTGAACAGCAAATGATTCCAACAACTCATCTTGTTCTTTGCTTTGTAACAAGGAATCCTTCCACATGAAGTTAATTTCATGCGTTATTGCCACAAATGAAGAATCAAGTTCATTTGTTGTCGAAAGTTTTTTCACCTCTGCTATATCGTTTTTTATAGCAGCAACATATTGATTTTTAAAACTCATGTGTGACGGCGGTGAGACTACTGTCTTATAATATGCCATCACACCGCTGACAGCCGCAATTATAGCGACTATCAGCAATGCAATTTTCACTAACTTATTCATTACAAATCACTTTGTTTTGGAATTGAAGACTTTTTGGAATCAGATTTCGATAATGACTTTTTATCTGTTACAGACTTTTCCTTACTTTGAACAGAATTGCCTTTTTTGGATCTATTCTGCTTTGTTTCGCGCACCTTATTTGCCAAAGTACCATTATCTTTAGGCAGACTTGTCGTGATTGGCTTATCTGCAAATTCTGAGAAACCAGCAGTTTTAGATTTATGATCTATTTTGTTCTGTACTTTTTTAATCCAATTCATAACCGTTATTGTACTATCGGGAGAATCATCATAATCCTCTGACATTTGCACACCATTATCCATTGCCTTTTTAGCAACTTCTTTTATTTTATTAAATTGCTCACAACTATCAATAGTCATATTTGCCAAATCTGCAAGACGATATTGCTTTAAGCAATCATACAAACCTGTTGGCAATGCATCCAAAGTATCCATTACAGCTTTGGACCATTTATCATGTTCATTTAAATATGTTATAGCTGAAATAGAATCAGATGATTCTTCATAAAATACGTCACCATCAGCTGGTTGTTGTACGTTTTTATCTACTATTGGAGGCCACCCAAATTGGAATTCTTTATTGTCCATATAAGAATCAAAAACAGTAAATCCTGCTATAAGAATTGCAAGAACTATTGCCGAAAGTAATCCATAAAGCCAATACTTTATTTTATATCCAAAACTTGCATACAATGTTCTGCCATCGCAAGAATATCCCTCTAAAGGAGACTCACCTAAACCATCGAAATACTTTGACTTCAATGTTATTTCTGCCTCTTTTCCATTTGCTAGGATAATAGAATAATTAGCTTGTCCCTCAGCTCTATGCAATGTAATTTTCTGCTTCTCTTGATGGTTTATAAAGTCTACTGTTGCTTCCCAAGGCTCATACTTAAAAGCTGAGATTTGTACCTTAGCATGGCGACATTCTTCCTCTGGCAAAGAAACTTGTTGCTGTACAACATCGTAACCTTCCACTATAATTTTATCAGCCTCTACTTTTTTTCCATCATGATTGCAAATATCAAAAAAAGACTTGCTGATAATCTTTTTCCAATTCAAATAACCAACATGAGGAAATGGCACAACATCAGTATCTATCGTAATAGGTTTTAAAGCAACATCTTCAAAACTATCACGACGAGCATAAAGTTCTACCCGACTTCCTTTCTTTACAAATAATGGGGAGTCAAAAGTTTTACCATTTCGAAATACTACCTTAGCGCCTTGTCCCATCACAGAAAGTTCACTAGCTGTTGGAGATACAAGAACACAATATTCTTCTAATGGTTGTTTTGTCAAATCACCAAAAAACGGCGCACCTTCTGCATTCACTTGAATCTCAGCATTTCTATCCAAAATAAAAACAGCCTTAAACTGTGAATAATATTCTTGATAACGTTTTTTGCCAAGTAGTTCGGAAAGTTCTCCTTCCCCATTCACAAAGCGCAAGCCTAATTTTTCTCCTATAGATGGAGCATATTGGCTACAATAACTTTTTACAGGATATTCTTTGTCAAAGAAATCATAAGCTTCATTTTCAATAGCCTCAATACTTGATTGAGCAAGTATACTTTTAGCATAATGGTATGCCCTCATAACTTGCTCATCATCTATATCTATATTACATGGAACAAAGAGCCAAGCACTTAAACAATCACCAGCATGTCCAGGAATATCACGAAGCAACATAATATAACAACCATACTCACTAAAAGACATAGCTGTTACAACATTTTCCGTTCCCACCAAACCAGAGAACATACGTAAATAGTGTCGTGGGTCAATTACTTTCTTGAACCACGAACCTTTGTTGCACACGAGAGGTTCATAAACACCATCACTTACAACTTTTATAGCAAATCCTAACTTATTCATTTTTTAAAGAAATTTAGTCCACGATGAATACGATCATTCTTAAAACCTTTAGTACGTTCCAACAACTTTCTCACAATGTTAGCTGCCGGTCTTTCATCAAAGAGGCAATAGTCTTGAAAACAAACTTGCCCCAGAGAGAAAGGTATTATCTCAACAATACCATTGTTTATTTCATAATCCTTACAAATTTTCACCAAACCATTATAAAAGCCACCATAATTCTCAGATATGTAATTTCTCAGAATTGAACCTAGTTGTCCAGAACGAGCATGAGCTTTATCTACTTTCGTTATAAGGATATAGATTGCAACAGTATCATCCTTAAATATACCAGTTCTCTTAATGTATTGCAAAGCACCATTAAGATAAACATCTTGTCTTAATCCATCATATTCTCTATCCTCTGCCCCATACTCCATAACAAAGAAATGGATTTTCTTATTCTGTGTTCTTGTTTTAGGATCAATAAGAGCATTGGTCAAAATGTCTAATGTTTCAAGTTCCTCATTAGACAAATTTTCTCCTGCATCAGAACGATACATACATCTCATTAACTCACCAGCTAAGTCCATACAAGTCAAAGGATGTACTTTTCCTTCTTCATCCTCCAGATCGAACCCCATCTCATAAGTTGCAGTCGTAGGAGTTTTACCAGGCACAAGACTTACATCTCCCACTGTAAATAAAGAGCTCAAACGATTCATGTAACCATAGCCAAGGCAATCATTATCTTTCATCATTGTTTTAGCCACATGACCATTATTCGCTACGCTAAGTATTGCACCTAAAGCGCAACTTTTTCCTGAAGAAGGTATCCCCCAAAAGTAGACTTCTGTAGAAAGCTTATTTATCTTCTCAAGTTTTCTATTAGGAAGGGCAAAATCTTGTGGATGCTTATTTTTTGCAAGACTCTGAATAAAACGGTTATCTATACCAAGATTACCCAGTTCATCAAAAGCCAAAACACCTTCATCTATGAAACGATTTAATGTTTCAGCCCCAAAAATGTTATGATCAGCCTCAATCAACTTTAGAAAATCAACATGAGAAATTTTGCCTCTATCCAAATATCCCACAACTTTTTCGTAAATCAACTTATTCTTGTTGATTTCTTTACTTGTTTCTATCTCTTTAATTCGTTCCTTTAAAGATACTATATCAATACAAATATATTGCTCACGTATAAGTTGATTTATCTTACGCTTAGCCTCCTTACAATGTACATCGTTAGGATATCTTTCACAAAACTGTCTCAACTCATCACAACTATTTTTATCAATAGTTTCCCAATTAGATTCAGCTTCGTTTCGAGATACTTTACGCTCCAAACTTTCCAACAACTGTTGAGCCTCCATTCGATGAACACTTAAAGGATAGGTAGCAAGAAAGTGTTCCAAAACTTCCGTTGAGTTAGAAGACTTGGCTATTTGCCATTCATCTTCTTCTGATCCTGCAAGTTTCTTCTCAACTTGTTTACGAACAGAAGCTGAAAAATATCCCTCGGTCTCATCACATAGTTCCTCAAATGTCACAATACCTGCCTTGATATATTTCACCAATTCATCAGCAGAATACATATCTACATTTTCAATTATAGCTTGTTTATTCGGCATTTTTATATCATTTTATATTATTACTTACATTTTGGATTATCTCCGTAATCATTCTCTCCTTCATCTCCATCTGCAAATAGCATCCAGAATGCATAGAAAGGGATTATTTGATACCAACCAGTATTATTTCTGTCATGGCATCGTTTTGCACCTTGCGCCCATAAAAACCAATAACCAGGTATCAAACAAACATAAATAGCACCTTCACTAAAATTTCCATTTGTTATCAGCCCTAAAACAAATCCAGCCACTATAGCATAAAGATAGAATAGAAGGATAGAAAGTCCATATTCCAATCTTCTAATGCGACCATGAAAAGAGAATGGCCGTTTAAACATGCCTTTATTTGAAGGTTGTTCATTGTAGACAGGTTGTTCTTGCCCTTCAATATTAGTTGCACATTCCACCGTTTGATCCATTGGTGCAATAACGGCCTCAGGAATAACAATTTCAGGAACAGTTATTTTTTCATGTTCAGTTTCTTCATTAGAGAGTGCTCCTACTTTGTTTACAGAAGCTTCAACATCAGACAATTGCCTATCATCTTGTGACCGTTTGGTTTCTTCATTCGACGTAGCAGAAGAACCAGTAGCCAACTTCTCCTCGATACGCTTGCGCATCAAAGGAGTGAGGTTACCACTTTTACTTAGTTCATACATGGTAACCACTCCATCATTTATAGCCTCAGCAATTTGGTCTGAACTATATTCTCTAAGATTTGTCAAAATATCATTTTTCCTACTCATAAGATTATATTTTAAAGAGTAAACGATTCATAATCATCAACTTTATTCTCTTTCGGTTTCGTTGTAACCGAGTGCTCACCTTGAGACATGCTGATATCAATGCCACTATTTTTATTACTATACCCTTTCTCCATCCCCCAAAACCTATAAGTACTCTTGGTATGACGATCTTGCAGAATATATGGAAAAAGCATCGCTAGATACAAAAGAACAGCTGTTACTATTGCCATCAGGTTAGGAAATGACTTTTGAGTAAATAAGTCCGTCAAATCATCCAATCCCTTCTCTACTTTTACAAGACTTCGACTAGACTCGCCAAAAGTTACAGTTTCGTTGCCAAGAAACTCCTCATTAGACAATTTCTTTTCAGAGAACTCACATAATTGGTGATTCCAATCCTTTATAGCAGATTTTATTTCTTTTGTATTACCAAGCAAAAAGACATTCCAAGTACTAGCACCTTCACTCGAAGACTCTATCCAGCTATTTGCAGAAACCTTCAAAGAATCATAGTTATTTGACAAAAGTTGTAAACGCAATGTCTTCACCATATTCTCTTTTTGAATTTGTTCTTTTCCTTCACTAAAGCCACAAGCAATAAATTGTTCAGGATGAATACTTCTATTAGAGATTACCCTTTCAAGCATATTTTGATAATTGCTGATACGCTTATTTGCATAATCATCATAATCTACAAACATCTGGTTTGAAGCCTTAATGGCATTTGTAAAGTTAATTACAATCTCATCATTATGACTATGGACTGTCCAAAAATGGAAATACGGCAACATACATACTAAAAATATGATAGGAGAAGTACAAATACCAATTCGCTCCAACCAAATTTTTTTAGAAATTTTGTGCGCCGTTGCCTTAGCCATTTGGGAACCGATAAACACTACTACCAAGACGATGTCTACTACTGCCATTGTTACAGCTGCTTTCGTAAAGTCACCATCAGTCCGATAAACCACTCCTACGAAAGTTATATAACTTATAAATATGAGAGCAAGAAATGCTATAATATGCCCCCATGAAAATTTTAACTGTTCATCCATATTGTTTACTTTTTACGGTAATAATTTTTCCAATTCACTTATTTTTCTTTTATACTCAGCTATTTTTCTACGAATAGCATCGTAATCTGTCTCATCTTCTTTCTGCCGTGGTGGAGAAGCAATATTTTCCACTGGGGCTTTAGAAATTGGAGAAGCTCGATTCGCTGCAGATTTATCTCCAGCTCCATCTGGTACAGTCTTCATTGTCCGTTCTGTAGGAGTACTAAAATCTCCCCGTTTGACACCTTCAAGAACTTTGTCAACCAATACCATCGGCGGCATGAAGCCATAAACATCTGAGCCTGTTTTGTAAAGGACATTCCTTGCTTGCTCCACAGTTAAGTCTTTCTTAATTGACTTCATGAGAGCAATGGTACCCGATACTATCGGAGCAGCCATACTAGTTCCGTCAAAGGACTTGAAATCGCCATGCGGATACGAACTGTAAATACCCTTACCTGGTGCCGATATATCTGAACACGGACCATAGTTCGTGAAGTCTGTTGGATACAAGTTCTTATCTACAGCTGCCACGACTATAGATGAGGCATTTCTGTTCTCAGGAGGTATACTAGACAGAATGTCATCATTGCCGGCAGCAAATACAAGAATACAGTTTTTCTTGGCTGCCAAAGCACAAACTCTAGCCCAAAGCTTTTCTAGATTTTTAAATTGCCGCTTGGCTATTTCGTTTTGTTGCTCTACAGGCAATTGATTTAGCCCCTTGAAAGAAGGACCTACAGACAGGTTTACTACATCCGCTCCATGATGAATCGCATACATCGTTCCTGCGATAAGAGCAGACAACGGACATTGTTTGTTGTCAAAAACCTGAACCGGCATCAGTTTACAATTCGGAGCAACACCGGACGCTCCTTTATTATAATAGTCTGCACTACCAGCCGCAAGTCCCGCTGTATGTGTACCATGCCCTTGCCCTAAACTAAGACGGTTATTTTGGGTAAACACATTATATGCATCCACGATACGCCCTTTAAACATTGGATGTCCGGCTTCAATTCCATCATCAACAACTGCAACCCTTACATCAGACGAACCTTTAGTTATGCTCCACCCTTGTTTCAGACGAATTGCGTCCAAGTGCCAGCCTTGTTTTTCCGTAGAGGTACTCACATGACCATTCAACTCATATATCTCTTCGTCAAAAACCAAGAACTTATGATTCGGTATTTTAGAGTTTATCGTTTGACGAATTTGGTCTCGCTCATTCTCAGGAATCTGAACCACCAACAACTTCACCTCTTTGTCATATCCTATAATGGAGTATTTCTCTTCAGAATAGGCTCTCTTGAAGTCTTGTGCCAAAGATTCAATGTTGTCCTTTTCGTCCTCCATGAACAAGAACAGACGATTAGCTATCGTATTTGGCACACCTGGTTGACGAATAATTGGGACTTCTTCTCCATTTTCTCCTGTTACAGGGGCAACAACACTTCCCTGGTCAGGCAATTTGCCGTCATCGCCAGTTATAGGTCTAATCCGTCCATTATCATCAATAACCCTTCCGTTGGAAGTTGTAACACTGTCAATTGGAACTACACCATTTTCCTCATGATGTCCGCTACATCCTTCACATGATCTCAGCAAGAAAAGCAACAGACCTATTGCCAACAATGTCAGTAACAACCAAAGTAACCATTTAAAGCATCCCCTTCCTAAAAACAGACCTGCCAACCATGTCCTAAAACGACGCCACAATGGAATACGTGAATATTCAGCCTTAAATGTTTTATCACCATCCATTAAGACATTGCTTGGAGATGGAATCCATCTCTTGAACTCGTATCCTTGCTTGGGTGTTACCTTAGGAATTTCAAAGTCAGATATTCTTTCACCTTCTTGCTTGCAGAAAGAGGCTACACCTTCTGTCTTACCATGTTCACCAGCAACAAAGTTACAAGCGTAAAACTTGGATTCCTCTTTTTGAGGTTGCTCGCACTCATCAGGAACTATCGGTTCTTCAATAGAAGCAGCAGGAGATTCGTCAACTATCGTTTTGACTATTTCTTCATACGTCGCAACAAAATTCAAGTCAGAATTTACAGTCACGCCAATAGGCGATGGCATCCAACCTTTAAATAGCCAGCCTTCATTGGCTGACACTTTAGGTAAATCTCGTTCAGACAGAATGAAGCATTCAGGACGTGTCATAGACTTGTCTAATTTATCAACAAGCACTCCATGTATATTGGCATCAAAAGTTATCTTATACTTTCTCACCATATCAAACTCATGAATGACAGAGCCAATGATTTTATGCTGATGTGTATCAGGAGTCATTCCCCATGCTATAACAAAAACTTTTCCATCACAACAATAAATACTATCATCATGAAGATAACGAATTGCACCAGCAATAATCATCAAGTCCTCACCATCGCAATTCTGTGCAGCTTTACGGTAAGCCTTTATTGTCTTTTCTTTAATACTTTCGTATTTCGCCCGTTTTTCCCCCGTAAGATCGGCAATTTTATGAGGATGTTCTTTCCATTCGTCAATATGCCAACATATTTGGTCTTCCTCCTCTACATATTGTGGGGTAGCAAGAAAATGCTGATATTCTGGCGCAACAACCTTCTTGACAACGCTCATTACGCTGTCAAAACGTTTATACAAAGGATCATGACCAACCCCTTGAAAGTCTGTAAAATCAGAAACTTCCGTATAACAAAGCTTCTGTTTTCCTTTGAAAGTATATCCAGCCATTAACTTAATCTTCATATAGAGTTTTACAT
Source organism: uncultured Prevotella sp. (assembly GCA_958369755.1). Classification (GTDB taxonomy): domain Bacteria; phylum Bacteroidota; class Bacteroidia; order Bacteroidales; family Bacteroidaceae; genus Prevotella. The sequence continues at coordinate 36,405 of CATXJC010000010.1, read as the reverse complement.
TCTTCAAGAAGAGCTCTCACTTTGGCATTTGCCACAGGATCAACATGAGAGATATCACTAGCATAGAGCAAACCAATGGTTACAAGATTCTCCCAACGTTGGAAGTTGTCCCAAAGAGGAAGTTTCATGAGAGTTTCCATGCTAACATTATCTATGTTCGCAGCATCATCGAAAGCAGAAAGAGTTGTCACCAGGGATTGTGGCTTGCGCACAACATTCCATGCGGATGGACTCAAATCTACGACCACATGACACTTTTCTGCCTTTGTACGCATTGCCTCAACATCATTATCACCCATATAGCTTCTGCCTACCGAGCTAACAAAGTTGTTAAGAGTCAACGAAGCATAATCAGCAATGGCATTAGGTTGCTCGTTTAGACTGAAGACTTTACAATATCTGTCGATTCTTTCTGAGATGACCTTCTTTACTCCAAGTTTTTTGAGTAATGCCGTCAGCATGAATACGACTTCATCAGCATGAGGAAGATTTTCTTCCAATTGATTAACTTGCTTTTGTAAGAACTCTTTCCAGTAATCAATAATATGCTTCGTCACTACATCTGCGATTGTAGTCAGCGTCTCTGTTTCTGCCGAAACGACTTCCTCTACAGAGCAACCTTTCTTTTTCAAGTCTTGTTCAATAAGTTTAATATCGCCATATAGTTCACACAACTTCTGAATATTGACTTGCTTGCTGTCTGCCACATCAATACCTGCTTGTATACGAATGAAATTTATCATAGAGAAGTCCTTTGGTTCATCTGAATGGCAAATGATGATGTCGTACGCAATATCACGCAAATCACCAACAGGAACCATCAGAGAATCAATAATCCTTCCAAATATTTCAGGTTTTGAACCTACAGAGAATGTTAACGAGCGTTTGATATCATTAGCAATTTGCTTGACCTTTACATTCTTTGCCTCACTATCTTCTGGCTCAAAATATACAGCCAAAGCCTTATACATTTCTTGCTTTATTTTCAAAAGCTGCATAAGATACTTCTGTCTACGAGCATCATCAAGAATGCCGGATATTGTATCAAGGCTACGGATGATTGCTTTTGAGCCATCATTGTTAACAGTTGCAACATCACTCCATGTTTGTTCTGGATTGGAAAAATGCTTCTTTACAAAATCATTTTGCAGGAAGCTTTCCTTCAAATCTTCAAAATATTCAGGATAGTCTTCATGCTTGTGGACTGATTTTTCTTCAGATTTTATGACTCCATCGCTATAACCATCAAACACACCATTCTTACCAGACCAATAAAAGTCACGGAGTGGATAGATATTTTGGAAAGCTTTTACAGAACCCATATTTCCACTTGTAACCCACTCATCAAGCCATCTATTTGGCTTAATTATTTCCGGAAACACGGTATCAAAACGATTCCAATGCATCGCCAGTCGATCTTTATTGCCAGAATTGTCACTCTTCGTGCGTTCAAGATCTATATTGAATTTCGTTGCGATGAAGAATAAAGGTGCAATACCATTAGTATTGACCAACATATTAGCACGTTCTTCAGGTGTTGCACCTATATTGTCTTCTATCCAATTATTGATGGTATCTCCAATAGTAGCTTCAGCTTTCTGGTCATTATGATGACAGAACAGAACACTGCTTATTTTTAAGGAACGAGAATATTTATTAAACAAGTACGCCACCTTACCTCTACGCAACACTTTCGGCAAAACGGTATGGATATCAGCCTCTTTAAACTTTTCACGTGAACGCGCTCCGGGGAAGTCCAAAAGATCTATTTTCTCCAAGAACTTACGGTCACCAGCCAATGATTGCGGCAACTCAAATGTAAGTTCTGCTATCAAAGCTGACAAATTACCTTTGTTAAAGTCATGAGCAATAATGTTTCCCCGAGCATCATATACGTCAGTATAGATAACATCGTTACCAGTATCTGATTTTACTCCACACACAGTATCAAGCCAGTCAATCTTCAATAATGTACCTTTTTCTCTGAGCACAGCATCGAATGGTACATAAACCTCCGTATTGAAGTCCAGTTTTTTATATTCATTGATGATAACACTGAACAAGTGACTTATTTCAACATTTTTGTTCCAAAGCAAGCTAAATATGTCCACCCACTTGTCATATGCCACGTATTGAATTATCGGAGCAACGACCTTACAAAAATTAGATTGTATTACACCTGTTGCTGCGTTACCGATAATATCACGGATATAGTCATAGATGTCCTTAATATCATCTTCTTCTATCTTGTCATGCTGAATGATATGGGCATTCCATAATCCCCCCATCTGTTCAAGCTGCCTATTAATATCATCATATTTCAGAACATTATCTGGATTTATCTTAATATCATTATAGTATGAGTCTGTCAACAATAAAATGATATCAACTACCGAAAGATTAAGAATCTTTACATAGTCCTTCATGAGATTGTTGTCCTTTTGTAATGTAAATCTAGTAATTACACCAGTAGACTCAACTTTAGCGTTATTACCTCCACTCGGATTTATATCGTCAATAAAACTGAATGACTTTTCTGCATTCGTTATAACAAATGGAGCTTCCGGAGAAGACAACAAACTACTCATCAGATAGGATTTACCTACCTGACTCTCCCCATATGCAGCTGCAGAACAGTTGTCGCTAAGAGCATTGTGTATTCGCTTCAATTGTCTGCGATAGTCCTTGAATACATCGTAAGGAAAGGAGTCCTTATTGTACTCCTTTGCCCAAGCGATACTCTTCTCAACTAAATATATATGTTGCTCAATATCTTGTAACATATCTTATTGTTTCTTTTTTTAGAAATCGAATTCACCAGAATCCAACCAATATTGTTCATTTACACCAAGGCTCTGGATATGAATCTCAAGGTTGCCGTCCATTATATCATTGCCATTCTTATCCGTAATAGCACTAATTGACAGTTTTTCCTTATCTTCAACATCACGTTCAATGGTCATTTTAAAAGGCATACGCTTTTTCAATGCATCTATAGAGTCTTTAACCAAAGCCATCACTTTTGCATCAGTAGGACATTCGCGCCCCTCCAATATTGCTCGTTTGCGAATTTTATCAGCCATCTTATGACGATTGAAATCAATAGAGTACAAGGCTCTACATGGATATGAATCCATACCGATTTGTCTAACGTTCAAGGTCTCAGGCACGCTGCTGACCATCAAATCGCCCTGATTCTTGTCTGGTGTCAGAAAGTACTCTATCGGTTGTCCTTCTCGTGATGCTTCTATGAAGTTTACCGTTGATTTGAGTTTTTTCTTCAACAAGTCAAGATTGATGATGAACTTATTGAGATTGGAAAATTCTGAAGCATAGTGCCCTATGACGCCCCCCATTGCTACTATGGTCTTTGCATCTTTAATGTAACCTGTATTTTCTCCAAAAGGATACCAATCACCCACATAATAATCATTAAGAGTGATAAGCCTATTTGGGGATACTGCATAATACTTCAAGAATATATCTCTAATCACAGGCAATGATGATGGCCTTCCAGAAAGCAGAACCACATCACAGGCATAAGAGTACACAATAGTTGCTACCTTCTTTAAAAGAGGCTCTATTTCTTTCCTTACAATAGTACAGATAGCATCCCGTTTGAAGCGCCAAGCCAGTCGGGTAATATCTATTCCAAGTTTTTCCTTAAACTCAGAAATAACTGATGCATTGGGTGGACAATCCGCAAAGACATCGACATAACGCACATTACAATCCTTGCACCCTCGTTTGAGTAGTTCTAGGAAATAACACATCAACGGAATGGAATACTGAATATTGAAATTCTTGCGAAGTACCCTATCTGCAACTGTCTGTCCATTGTAGTCCTTACCAAAAAAGTTCTTTATTTTCTGTCGATATTCTGCAAACGACAGATCTTTAAGTTCCTTTCTGAACGCACTATCCTCATCAAGTAGCATAGCATTCTTTATCAGGGCATAAACGATATCATCCCCAGCGAAATAGAAACTATCATAGAACTTGGGGTCAGGAGTTATTGTTGTCACATTGCCTTTAATATAAGTATATTTACTTATCATGAGGTCTGTAGTTCCTGCTCCTATATCCAATGAACCGACAGTAATAGAAGGTTGCTCCTCTCCTTCTTCAACCTTACCATAAAGATTGAAAAACTCATTGCAACATCCTTTGTATTTGTGCCCAACTTCTCCATACATATAGACGAGTTGAGAACACGTTGCTTCATCATAATACCAGCAGTCTTCTTCGTCTTTGAATGACCGAGCTACAGGAATTACTTCAACAGCCTTTCCTGGGGTTTTGTTTTCTGAAGGATTATCATATTCTGAATTTTCTAGCAATACAACAGCATCCTTAGCACAATGAACTAATGCCTCACGTTCTATTTTTGACATAGCTGTTGGGCATGTTACAATAATACGCTTTATCTTTCGTGGCATATTGGGCTTGCCAAATCCAAACTTATTGGAGCGATATTCTTCAGAATTTACCTGTGTACGAGCTTGAACCAACATTTCGAGGAAAGAGAATGTCATAAGAGAACGACGAGAATAATGATATGTATTTCCACTTTCTCCATTCAAATCTATAGTACCATCACTCTTTAACTGATTTGTAATTCCACGCAAATTCAAGATATGATTATCTTTTTCTCCCTTCAATACCAGGAATTGCCATTCTTCTTTGCTTGGACGCCAATCCCAAAGATATCGCTTTGGGCTCGAATATGTTGATAAAGATTCCGTTTCGTCATTACTATTGGTAGCTAAATGCAAGAGCGTATTAGCTTCTTTTCCTAAACGCACCAAACTTGGATAGACAAATTGCTTGCCATCCTTAATACCGAAATCACCAAAGTCAACCTTTCTAAAAGCTAAACGCATATCGAATGGATTTGCATGCTTGTTTACCTTTAACCCATCGCCATTGTCTACAACTAAATCCGTATAATCAATCAACTCCAATTTTCGAACTTGGTTGAAGTTTGTATTATCTTCTATAAGCAAAGCCGTAGTTTTTGAGTTGCCAATATCGACGACCATGTCAACGTCCTTTGTCTCAACATCTACATCCTTATAAAGTTTGATAACTGGTAGCAAATTCTTTTGTACGAGATAGTTCATTAAAAAGACATATGTTGCAATATACGCTGTACGTCTAACATTCGCTCCTTTAACCTGAGACACTCTTTGTACTGTTGGATGTACAAGATGAAACAGATATTCGTCTATATAGCTCCACTTTTTACCCGATGTGCAATAATCCATTAAATAGAATTCATTACTACATAAGGCAAAATCCATATCGTTACGATACTTATCTGGGAAAACCGGACACTCATCGTACTCATCAGTAACTTCATATTTTGCTCTTGTATCAAAAGCAATAATTGCATCATAGTGTTTAACACCTTTGCTTTCTGATTTAGGAATCAATTTCAATCTTGCCCAATTGAGTGGACCAAACTTGAATCTTTTAGGAGTTCTTTTAAAAAAGTATGGCAAAGGAAGCCAAACATTCTCAAATGCAGACAGTTTGCAGTCTCTATCAGTAAATGTAATATTGAATATATCACCTCTTATTCCAGGACAATTTTCGTCATCTATACGTAAAGGAGTGATGCCATCGTTTTTCAATTCGTTGACATCAATTTCAATGGTAGGATCAGCTAAATATCCACCAGTATATAACTTCTGCTTATTATAATAAACACATTCGTCTTCAGTTCTTAATTCATAAACAGGCTCTAGTACCCATTCCCCATTCGTAGTATCATACCATTCATGATACCACATCTTGAACTTCTCTTGAGTATTGATACACAAGGGAATTGTAAAGATTTGTATTCCAGAATTAGCTATCAATGTATGCTCATTCACCATAATGGCACTATTTTTCTTGCCGACGGTTCCCTTCATCAAGCATATCATTACTAAGTTCTACACGAACATAAAAAAGCGTGGGAACCGCCTGTCGTCTGTCCCACTGATAGAGGCCTTCGCATTGCCCGATACTGCTGAACAGACAACGTTAGAGCCCACGCCGATATGATATACGCCACCACATGGAGTATCTTACCTATTATTATAGGTATACAATACTCCATTGGCTGTGATATAATCACACCCGTAGACACCTACCGTTGCTAAGTCCATGACAGTATCTGAAAGTTGCGAAGTTTCTATCAGTCGTGAACAAAGCGCCAAGTATGCGCCTTATATATGTCGTGTCTCTTTCCCACCCTACTCTCCTCTATCATAAAGCTAAAGCAAATATGAAAAGGCTCGGCGTGGTTCGAGACTTTTGCTGCGATTTTCATGTTTCTACACATCTATCGCTAACTGCCTACAAAATTATAGAAAAAAAACGAAACAACAAAACTTTTAGCTAAAAAGTTTCGAAAAAAGTTGTGTGAGGGGACACAAATGGGAAGAAGAAGTAGTCTTACTTGGCTAGGAGCTTTAGATTTTGGGGAATGTTTCCACATACTTTCCTCATTTTCCACGCCATCTACTTTTGGTACACAAAACATAAACACCTGATTATCAACTCATGTCATTTTCACTCTTCTTTTTTGCACACTGATTGTGACTATGATTAGCGGGTTCGACAATGAATCCAGAAAGAAAGTAAGTAACATTAAACAGAAGTTGGCACTCCTATCAAGCCACAGGCTACCACAGAGGATTCTACACAACAGGAGACTACTCAGCAGCAGGAGGCTACAGAGACTGAACAGCAGACAAATGCTGAATAAGAATTTACTAGAGATCTGTAGAGGTCTATAAAATTCAATAGAGGTCATTTTGCAGAGGTCATATAAGAAAAGCGCAGAATCCTGCTGGCTGTGATACCAGCAGGATTCTGCGTTATTATGCTCTAAAACAAACCATTCCGTTTCATTAAATTCAACAATTCTTTATCAGAGATAGATTCCATTTCTGATTTATCATAAATGGTCAATAGTTCTATAAAACCATCCTCTTCATTCATGATTGCCATAAAGGAAATAACTCTGGCACCACCACTTTTTCCTTTACCTTTAGAAGCAATACTCATTCTTATTTTTCTTAACCCTTTACCCAAATCTACCCCTTAAAGAGGATTAGATTAAAGAGAATGCAAAAAATCTTCGTAATCTTGCTTAATAGACTTATAGCGCTTACTTAATTTCTTCAATCTACGGGCAAACTCAGGTGCAACCTCTATCCTATAACTCATTAAGCAAATCCTCCGCAGGAATAAAATCCATTTTTCCTTCGCGATGAAGCTTCAATTCCGTAAAAGCCTGATTGATACTAGCAAGGGCTTCTTCCTTAGCCTTTGCATTCTCCACGTCTCTTTTAGCTTGCGCCAATTTTTTAAGATAACGTGCAGCTTTTTCCAAATAGCTCTCGTCATTAGAAAGTACGCCCAAGCTATTATAAATATCAGTATTCAATTGCATTACATTCATTATCGAATCCTTTCTTTTAGCTAGTAATTATGCAAACAAGCAATATGAAAGTCTGCTTTCAAATTGCCGAATGCAGTCTATTTGGTGCAAAGATAAACAAAAAGCATGAAACTCACAAAAGATTTCGTACTTTTTATATGTTTTTGGATGACCTTTATGAGTAAGCAACGTTTTTGCATCAAGCAGAATGGTAGGTAACGCAAAGGATTCGCTACGCGCATACGTATGAATATTTTTTCTCGAAAAAAGTATCAAAGTCTCATTATTTATATAAAACATAATGTTATATATCTAACATTCAGATGGTTTTACAGAATGAGACTTCTCGAAAAATGGCGAAAAAAGTATCATGGAAGTATCATAAATCTCTGGAAATGCATCATAAAAATGCTATTAAGAAACAGAAAAGAAGCTTTTTGAATGCAGAAAAAGCTAATAAGAAGCAGAAAAAAAGCACTAATAAGCTACTAAAATAGATAAAAAAGCCCCGCTTTCAGGCAATAAATACCCAATTTTCTCGTTATAATAGAAATTTTTACTAAAAACATAGCAACTATGGATGAAAAGGAACTTTTGAAAAAGGCTTTCGAATACGGAAACGTTCCTAGCCTCATCACCTATTGCTTCACCGAACCATGTCCGATGAAAGACAAGTGTATCCACTATCTATCCGGTCTCTATAAAAACGAGGAAACTGATAGAGGAAATGCCATCTTCCCAAATGCCCTGAAAAACGGGAAATGCAAGTACTTTGCTCCGCTGCGTGTCGTGAAAATGGCATGGGGATTCGACAAACTCTTTGCCGAAATGAAAGTGAAAGACGCACCCACACTGCGCGCCGAAATGAGAGAGTACCTCGGTAGCAAAGGACAATACTACCGATACAAACTGGGACAACTGAAACTCCTCCCGGAACAGCAGAAATATATTAAACAGCTCTTCGCCAGATACGGATATAAAGACGTTGAGTTCGAACACTTCTCTGAAGAGATTGACTTCACAAACATCTAATCTTTCCAAGAATTTATTGTTCTACTTTTTCAGTTCATCAGTTGTTCCCTCTGTGCCCACTAGCTGATCCTACCATGCCCGTTACACGGGCATCCATAGCCCACCAAGTGGGCATCCACAGAACAAAGGCTGGGCAACAAGTGCCCATAAGGCGGGCAATGAGTGCCCAAAAATCTGGACTTATTTTGGGCAACACCGAAAAAAGTTTATAGTTAACACTTAACCATTAACCAGAAATACAATGAAGGTAACTATCGTACATACAAATAATAAAAAACAGCTTCTCGTAAGTACCAAGACGATGGAGAAGCTGATGGAACGATTCGCAAGGGATGATAGCAAACTGACTATCACCCACTTCCGCGAAAACATTCCGTATCTTAGCAACAACTATGAAGGCTACAAGGATTTGCCGAAATGGATTCACATCTATCCCGCTGCTGAATTCGCCAAAGACGAAAACAACAATCTGAAGATGAAGGCTTTCAACGGCATTCTGCTACTGAAGTTTGGCAACATTACCGATGTGGATGGTGTGGAGGGTATTAAGCGCTCGGTAGCCATTCTGCCTTCTACCCTTGCTGCCATCACAGGTGCCGACGGAAAGACTGTTATCGTTCTGATAAAATTCCAGGGTGAAAATGATTCCCTGCCTACATCTGAAACGGATGCCGAGCATCTCTATCGCATCGCTTACCAGCAGATCCTCCCTGTATATCAGGTCATTGTCAAGGCTTCGATTCTTGTAGATGGTCCGAAACCTTCTATCGAGGCTGGCTCTACCCTATCCCAAGAGCCTTCGATTCACAACAGTTTCATGATGACGCTCGATGCGGAGCCTTATTTCAACGGCAAGGCGGTGGCGATGAAGATTGATAGCCATGCACGTTCTCAAAGCCCAGCTCCCAGCACGGATAATAATCAGCAGACAATTCCTGATTTCAGGGCTCCAGAAGAAGAAGGAAAGAAAGTTGACAAGAACAGTATTCGCGAGAATATCGTGAACATGATGCAGCTGCTGAAAAGCAGATATGATTTCAGATACAACACGGTGATGAAATTCGTGGAATACATGCCGAAGGAGAAAGGTTGGTATGGTTTCCAACCTGTGGATCCGAGAGTGCAGAAGCGCATGACGCTGGAGGTGCAGCTGGCTGATATCCGGGTGAGCATCAAGGATGTACGTAATTTCCTGGAGTCAGATTATATCAAGAATTATAATCCGATAGATGAATATCTCTTCCAGTGCTACGACAAATGGGATGGAAAGGATCATATCCGTGCCTTGGCCCGCACGGTGCCTACCGCCAATCCTCACTGGGCAGACTGGTTTTACACCTGGTTCCTGGGCATGGTGGACCAGTGGCGCGGCTATTCACATCGCCAATACGGCAACTCGGTGGCTCCGCTTCTCATTTCCAAACAGGGTTACAACAAGAGTACTTTCTGTCGCCGACTGCTACCGCCGGAACTACAGTGGGGATATAGTGACAATCTTATTCTGTCGGAAAAGCGTCAGGTTTATCAGGCGATGGCGCAGTTTATGGTTATCAATCTCGATGAGTTCAACCAGATTTCGCCACAGGTGCAGCAGGGATTTCTGAAGAATCTCATCCAGTTGCCTACGCTGAAATACAAGCCTCCGTATGGCAGTCATGTCATGGAATTTCCTCGTCTCGCCTCGTTCATCGCCACGAGCAACATAAAGGATATTCTCTCCGATCCATCCGGCAATCGAAGATTCATCGGTGTGGAACTGACGGGGCCTATCGACGTGAGCGTTCGCCCGAACTACCAGCAGCTTTTTGCCCAGGCACTTTCTGCCTTGAACAATGGCGAAAAGAGTTATTTCGATGCGCAGCAGGTGAAGCTGATCATGAAGAGCAACAGCCAGTTTGAGATAATCCAGCCGATAGATCAGTATTTCCTGCTCTATTTTGAATTGGTTGAGGATGAGAAAGAGGGTGAGTATCTTACTGCCGCCGAAATTTTCGACTATCTGAAGAAGCAGATTGGTTCATCGCTCAAGGTAAACAGCCTGATGGGATTCGGCAGAAAACTGGCGAATATGAGTGAGTTGAAACACAAGAGATTTGCAGATGGAATGAAGTATCTCGTAAAGAAAAAGTGAAATAATGATACTTCTATGATACATGAATGAGACTTCCCGGCGCCAGAACCGAGAAGTCTCATTCTTTTTATCTTATTATCTATCAAGTCTTTAAGTCGATATTTTCAATAGAAAATGAGACTTTGAGACTTTTTTCTCAAAAAAAACTTTTTCACGTAAGAAAGAAAGCTTTTGCCCTTACAGGGCGACAGGCTTGCATCCATCATTACCCAGGGTGTTGCCCTGGGCTAAGAGCTTCTGCCCTTTCAGGGCGTGTGGGGTTTACATCTGAAAATGCTTATCCTTTAGATAGCATAAAGGAAGGTGCGGATGAACCAGTAGCAAACGATACCTGCGATGTAACCTACGAAAGCAATCCAGGAGATATGCTTCATATACCAGCCGAAGGTTATCTTCTCCAAGCCCATTACTACCACACCAGCAGCACTACCGATAATCAGCATTGAACCTCCTACACCGGCACAGTAGGCCAACAACTGCCAGAAGACACCATCCACAGCCATATCACCAGCGGCTGCCACAGGATACATTCCCATACATCCGGCTACCAGAGGCACATTATCAACAATACTTGAAAGCACACCGATGATACCAGTTACGAGATAATGGTTGCCATCGAATACGACGTTCAAGCCCTGACCCAAAGCAGTCAATACGCCAATCTCAGCCAGGCAGGATACTGCCATCAGAATACCGAGGAAGAAGAGGATGGTACTCATATCAACACGAGAAAGCAACTTGGTTACTCGCTTCTGAGTGCCCTCGGCATCAGCTCCACGATGCAAACCGCGATAGAAAACTTCGGTAGCAGTCCAGAGAACGCCCAATACCAGGAGGATTCCTACGAATGGAGGTAAGTGGGTGATACTCTTGAAGATAGGAACGAAGATCAAACCGCCTACTCCCAACCAGAACACAGCCTTGCGCTGACCTTCGGTGAAATCGCTGACCGATGCATTCTGCTGGGCAGAAACCTCAAGCATCACGAGTTCGCCCTTCAACATGGTCTGAAGGATGAGGGCTGGAATCACCATGGAAACTACAGATGGAATGAAGATTTCGGCAATAACGCCGGCTGCAGTAATCAGTCCCTTGTTCCAGAGCATGATGGTGGTAACGTCGCCGATTGGTGAGAAGGCACCACCCGAATTGGCTGCGATGATGACGAGGGATGCATAAACCATGCGATCCTTGTGGTCGGTGACTAGCTTTCGGAGAATCATGATCATCACGATACTGGTGGTCAGATTGTCGAGGATAGCTGAGAGGAAGAAGGTAAGGAAAGCAATACGCCAGAGGAGCGCACGCTTCGACTTGGTCTTCATCACCTTGCGAACCCAGTTGAATCCGCCGTTCTGGTCAACGATTTCCACGATGGTCATCGCACCCATCAGGAAGAAGAGTGTTGTAGCGGTATCGCCCAGATGTTCCTGGATGATTCCGGTCACCTTCTCCACCATTCCAGCAGCACCGCCTGTATAATCAGGGTGCATCAACTGGAGATACTGCATTGGATCCATCATGTAGAGGGTCCAACAACCTACCAACATCAACAGGGCTATCGCAGCCTTGTTTACCTTTGTCAAGCTTTCGGTAGCTATGAGTGCATAGCCGAGCACGAAAACGACAATAATAGAAATTGTAAGTGTAGTCATTACTTCTTATTTATTATTAGATATTCTTTTTTTCTTTAGATATGATTTGGTACTCACAATTGCCAAACGGTTGCAAAGATACAAAAAGAAAAGCAATAACCACCCTTTTCTGTATTATATTTATATGAAATCGTTTACTTACTTACGGTTTTAACCTGATAATAACCGATTTCGACCAGTATGGTTGAGGCATTTCGTTGTTTAGCACATGCTTGTTGAATTTTGGGAACCCGAAAATGACATCAGTATAACTAGTAAAAAGTTAATTAGTAATAAAGTTCTTACTAATATATCTCTTACCTAAAAGATTATTACTACCTTTGCATTACACAAAACATGTAACATAAAACATGGAATAGATATAAAACGTTATGGAACAGCTGAATAACCCATTTGTTATCTACGGATATAAGGGAGCAGAATACTTCTGCGACCGCAAGAAAGAGACGGAAGTCATCATGAAGGCTTTGCAGAATGAGCGTAACATCGTCCTCATCTCTCCTCGACGCATCGGAAAGACGGGGCTCATACACCATGTCTTTGAGAACATCAGCAAGCAGGAGCCTGAAACGCATTGTTTCTATCTCGACATCAATGCCACAAGAAATCTGAGCCAATTCATCCAATTATTGGCAAAGACGGTTATCGGGAAGGTTGATACTTTCTCACAAACTGCCATGCGCAAGATTACCACCTTCTTTGCTGGCTACAAGCCTACGATGTCGTTTGATGAGATGACGGGAATCCCTACGTTCTCGATCACGGTTTCACCAAGCCAGCGCGAAGATTCCCTTAAACATATCTTCGAGTATCTGAAACAATCGGAGAAACGAATCTATATTGCCATCGACGAGTTTCAGCAGATAGCCGAATATCCCGAAGATGGCACAGAGGCCCTGCTACGCTCCTATATCCAGTTTTTGCCGAATGTATATTTCATCTTTGCAGGCAGCAAGCAGCACATGATGACCGACATGTTCCTGTCGGCAAAGCGACCATTCTATCAGAGTTCGCAAATTCTCAATCTTCCCCTCATCAACCTGGATGAGTATCATCGTTTTGCCAACAGATGGATGGGAACCCGGAATCTGACCATGGATCATGATACCTTTGCCTATCTATATAATAAGGTGGATGGTCAAACCTGGTATATCCAGGATATTCTGAACCGACTCTATCAGAACGGAAAGGAAATTACGACAGCGGAAATTGATGATGTAACCCTGGAATTGGTAAACGAGCAGGAAGTGGCATTCGTGAATTACTACGATTCCCTTACAGACAATCAGGCAGCCCTTCTATCTGCCATTGCCCAGGACAAGGCTGTCACCTCCATTCTTTCGCAGGATTTCATCAGCCGCCACAACTTGCCTGCTGCCAGCAGCGTGAGTCTTGCTCTCAAGACGCTGATCAATAGAGAATTCATCTACAAGTACAATGGCAGCTATATCATCTACGACCGCTTCTTCGGGATGTGGTTGAGGAAGAACTGCGCAGCCTCCCTGTAGAAGCAACAGCTCATATAAACACATCATTAAGTATTCTTTTTAAAGCATCGTCAATATGAAACATCATCATTATATGAAATATCTGTTTGTGCTTTTCCTCTTCCTTCCTACCAGTCTCATGGCACAGAACAAGGAAGAGAAGATGCCTGGACATATCACAAAAATACAGAAACTGGAGGATGTGAACGTAACAGGGAATCGTCCTCACTTCATCAGACTTAAGGGATATTATCGCAGTTACCAGACCAACGACTCTGTAATGAAATACTTCAACGACGGCATCGTGGAGTATTACATCAACCTGAAGAATGGAAAGATGGATCTCAATGCCTATTCCAAAAGAAATCTTCACAACAGCCGACTCGTTTCCGAAGACAAGAAACGAGCATTCATGGTCAGCGACGAAGGAACCTTCCGACCTTGGCCGGAAGGGAAGACACTTATTGAGCAATATCGAAAGAAATATCAGCTGAAAGATTCACTGGGCTCTCAACTCGTCCTGCTCAATCAGCAGACAATAGGCAGTATTCAAACAGACAGCAGTCGGAATATCTGTCAGATAGAAATCAACCAGCTTCCTACCTACAAGAATCTGACGCACCAGCTTTTCGGTTATACCCAGACAGATATCTACGACCATGTGGTGGAAACCTATCAGATAAGTCCTGAAGATTACTATTCCTTCAAGGACCTGCTCTTCCAGAAATCAGACAACAGCTATCTTTTCTCTCATAAGAAAGACAAGCAGCAGCAACTCATCCATGTGATTACCGAGCTATATATCACGGAAAAGGAGTATGTAGAAAAGAAGCAATCCTTCAAACCGGATTCTTCTACTCCCAAAGAATCAGCTGCCGCCATTACCGATTTCTGCATCAGAAACAAGATACCTTCCTTGCCTGAAGCAACAGAGCAGGAGATGCAGCAGTTGACTCCCTATAATCCTGCAAACATGAAGGAAATAAAGGAGTAAGGGGGCTAAAAATATTGCCTGATGAAATCGCTTACTTACGGATTTCTTCCAAAACCCGTTCTATTTTGCGTATCCAGTGCTCATCGATTCCCACTTTTTCGGCATAAGACTTGAAATTCATCACCACGTCTTCCACTTCTTCTATGATACTAGAAGCATTTCTGATATCCTGTCTTTGTGCAAAAAGCATCAAATCCTGCTTCGTTATATTCTTTCGCTTGCCAAGAATCGTAAGTTCATGGTTACGATAGAAATGCGAATCAGGATCGGCGGAAAACACGATGTCGTAAGCTGGCGATATATGCCATTCTCCATTGGGAAACATCACAAATGAGAAGTTCTTGGTATGGTCATCAACATTCTCTGCAAGAACATTAAACACCATTCTTCTATACTGCTGGGTTTGCTCTTCTGCAGACAATTTCAGTTTTCTACCCACCACAAACAAATCTTCGTAAGTATCAGCCAAGGAACTCATGGCAGCTAAAGTCTGAGTATATATTTTTCTGCCCTCTACCCTATCAAAGCGCTGGGTAAGGAAATTCTGGGCTCCTTCAATCTCAACCAAACGAGAAGGCATCATGTTGATACCGGCATCCTTGACCATCAGATAATAAGCCATCTCTACCCTAGTAAAAGGAAGTTCATTTTTCCTGCTTGTATCAAACTTCAATATATAGTGCTTAAAGTTAGACGGCAAATCGGCTTGGTCAGAACGAATAATACCTGTAGCCTCATCCATACCGATAATAGCCTTAGGACGCTGACCGCCAGCGGAAGTTCCCACCTTGTACAAATCTTCCATAATAAGACTGTTGCTCATATCAATGTTCACATCCTGCCTGTCCAGAAATATCTTATTGGCAAGTTCATAAAGTGAAGCCAACTCGATATTTACAGATGCATCCTCCTGGATATGAGCAGGTTGAAATTCCAAGGCACCCATTGCTCTCTTACCGATAAAAGACAGTCTATCCACTGCATTTACCATTTTGGATTGCAGATGATTGGCTTCCATCCATTTCTGGAAGACCACATTTCCCCAATGGTCAGGCAGAGAATCTGCTATGAACTCAGGCAAACCGGCATATAGTTTTTCTCTGTTTCCTGACATAGGGAAAGTTCTTTGTACATAAACAGAATCCAACGGCGCAACCAATGGTGCAATATTCCATCCATACTGCATAAAATCCTGGTCGAATTGAAAGACAGAGCAGCCCCGCTTGTCATCCCAAGACAACAAGCCTACATTCTTATCCCACAAATTCACCTGCACAACATTATCTTTCATGTCTTACCCTTTCCTTCTTTTCATTCATTTTCTTCACTTGGCTAGGCAGAATTGGCAGTGGCGGCAAGAGTTTCTCTGCTTCCTGCAGGAATCCAATGCTCCTCAACAGAGAAAGAATAGTGCCAAAGCCTATGTTCTTAGCTTCGCCTTTTTCAAACTGGCTAATGGTGAAAATGCTCACACCAGCCTTTACAGCCACCTCTTTCTGAGTGAGATTGCTGAACAGACGATATTGCTTGAATCGTCCTCCTAATTCAGATATAATCTCAGAATTAGACTTTGCCTCTATACCATATTCCGTAATCATGCTGCAAATATAGTTATTTCTTTATTTATCACCAAATATAGGGTTAAATATTTAAATATCTTTAGTTATTGCAATAAAAAAAGTTACTGAAGATGCTTTGCAGATATACCATAAAGAGAAACGCCCAAGGTTACTGGCAAATTCTTTTTCCTATCTGTACACAGATTTCTTACGCAGCCCTTCTTGAAATAAGCAGGAAAATGAATTTCGCCATTACCGCTACTTGCCATAACAGCTACACCTATATAATATTTATGATTGCGCTCCAGTTTCAACGGTTCTTCTATCCAAACAGATAAATCCTTCTTATCAGAAATTTCAGATAATCGAACGTACAAAGGTCGATGCTGTACAGGCACAAAAACTGTTCCCTTTACTTCATAAATGATTAAACGAATTGTGCATGAAGCAAAAGTACATTTTTGTACTCGCAACTTGGCTGTTTTCACATAATAGTCTTTATTTACAACAAATAAGGGGCCCGTTTCATATTTCGTGTTTCTAACGTTATGAAATGCAACATCACCTGGTGCCCGAACTCCCTTTCCAAGAATGCCTTCCTGCTTTTTACCGGAAACAACAGTTACATCAGACAAATCACAGGTCTTTTCCTTCAACGTAAGTTGCAGCGAAGTCTTTTTGCTATATACATCATAAGGAATTTTACTGGTCTGATAACTGATATGACTAATCACAAGTTCCTGTTTCATACCATCGGGCACCACCAGAGAGAATTTTCCTTCCTTGTCAGATACCGCATATATACTATCTACATATACGCTAGCGAATTCAACGTTCTTACCAAATTCATCCACAACATGTCCTTTTATAGTCTTATTTGCAGCAATACATGCCAAAGAAAAGAACTCGCAGACAATCAGAAAAAATATAAATCTCCTCATATTCATAGCTTTAAAATTTTATGTTTATATGTATAGCATAGTCCTCCCAATTCTGATATAATCTTAGAATTAGACTTTGCCTCTATACCATATTCTATAATCATGATGCAAATATAGTAATTTCTCTATTTATCTCAAAACATAAGGTTAAATGTTTAAACTTTTTTAGTTGTTACAATAGAAAATGTTACTAAAGATGCTTTGCAGATATACCATAAAGAAAAACGCCCAAGGTTACTGGCAAATTCTTTTTCCTATCTGTACACAGATTTCTTACGCAGCCCTTCTTGAAATAAGCAGGAAAATGAATTTCGCCATTACCGCTACCTGCCATAACAGCTATACCTATATAATATTTATGATTGCGCTCCAGCTTCAATGGTTCTTCTATCCAAACTGATAAATCCTTCTTATCTGAAATTTCGGATAATCGGACGTACAAAGGTCGATGCTGTACAGGCACAAGACTTGTTCCCTTTACTCAAGTTTCGCATGTAAGCCCCCACACGCCCTGAAAGGGCAGAAGCTCCTAGCCCTGAAAGGGCATCGCCCTGGGTGCTTATGAATGCAAAACTGTCGCTCTGTAAGGACAAAAGCTTTCAAATACCTGGCAATGTACAAAGCTTTTGCCCTTCTATTGAGAACTTGCCTTTCATATTTTGCCTACATGTTTCAAAAAGATGCATATCTATCTTCAAACGTTGATGTCCTGAAACAGGACATCAATCTTCATTTGTCTTAATCCATGAACTTGATCATGTCCTGGCGTCTTGACTTTGCCTCCGGCGATTCATCAGGATAACCCAGGGCGATGCAGTAGAGCAGCTTGTAATTCTTGGAGAATGCCATGCGGTCGAGATAAGGCTTGGCTGACGGCGAATCCAATATCCAACGGGCAGAACTGCCCAGGCAGCAGGATCCGATGCCCTTTGACCATGCTGCAAGAATGATGTTCTCACCCAGTAAGCCGCAATCAATCTGCGCCATATCATAAGTCGTATCGTAGGCGATGCAAACCACGCATGGAGCATTCACGAAGATGTTCTTGAAGCCCTTGCGCTCTGCTATCTTAGGATTATCCTTTACCACGGCTTGGGTTATCGAATCGATGAGTGCAGGAGAATCTATCACTCTGATTTCGTACGACTGCAGGTTCTGACCGTTTGGCGCATGGATGCCGCATTTCAGAATCTCGTTCAGGGTATCACGGCTGATGACGGAATCCTTGTAAGCACGGATGCTTCTGCGACTCATCATCAAGTCGGTTACCACACTTGCAGAGTCAACGCTAGCTGTTGCCTCCGGCTGTCTGTTCTCGTTGCAGGCAGTCAACATCAGTGCTGCTGCCAAACCTAAGAAAATCTTCTTCATATTACTCATGATTAAACTTATATTCCTATTAGTATATACCCATGTAGCGCTATTAGTATTTATCCACGTAGCGTTATTAGTATATACCGTGCAAAGATAGCAACAAATACTGGTATTCAAGAAGATACGTTATGATTTTTAAGAGTTTTTATCGGTCTCTCCGCCATTCTTTTAACAAGTATATATCATAATAGCCAAACATTTTCACCTATTTTGCTAGAATTTCCCAAAAACTTCGTATCTTTGCAATGGCTTTATGCAAGATAAGCTGTTTATAAAATCATCAAACGTAGAATTATGGAAAGAAAAAGTTATTCTATAGATATAAATCGCATTGCACAATATGCCATGTATGCATATTGCATTTTCGCATTGTTTTCGCTGGCATTTTCTGTTTGCAGACAAGCGGGTTTATCCTTCAGAACAAGTCCCATCCTGATTCCAATAAGTCCCATCCTGGTTACCATCAAGCAACTGGTCTTGCAGCTCGCCCCTATAGCTTTATGGGGAATATTCCGCTACACGCTACCGGCAGGCGTAAAATTGCTACGACGCTGCAGCGAGTTGATGGTACTTTACTATGTGCTCTCATTCATCCTGGGCCAATGCTTCAATCTTCATCTCGTAACGATGATGCAGAACGGACAGATTACCCAAATGGCTTCCATACTCACCTGGACAGAAAGCACGATGGGCCTGATTTCCGTCATCGCCTCCCTGGTAGCCGGCTGTCATCTGTGCAGCAAGCACAGGGGCAACATGCGCAAACTGGGCATAGCCCTTGTCCTGGTTTTCATCGCATGGCTGCTATGCTCGAATCTCCTCCCTGCGGCAGTGTTTTATCTGGCAGGCAACACCCAGCAGGCAGCCTTCACCTGCATGAATCTCATCAGTATGATAACAACGACATCGGCTTATATATACGCATACTATAGGATGTTTCGGGCAATAAAAACTATAGGATGTATCGGGCAATAAAACTAAATAAATACAAATTCTCGGATATACAGATTACAGAAAGGTTATCAGTTTTACAGAAAATGTTATCAGTTCTACAGAAAATGTTATCAGTTCTACAGAAAGAAATTTGCAATACACTGCAAATTTCACTCAGAAACACGAGAAATTTGCAATGCACTGCAAATTTCTCGAAAAAGTTTCGTATATTTGCAGCGCATTTCATTTTTAACAATCAAGATAGAATGCAAAATGAATAGCAAAGTGAATAAATAGAACATAAAGAGAATATGATAGAGCGCAAAGAATACATGAATCTCCTGGAGAAATGGAGAGACAAGAAGGCCATCAAGGTAGTAACAGGCATACGACGCTGTGGCAAGTCATCGCTGCTGAGGATGTTTAGGGAGAAACTTCTCTCGGACGGAGTATCCGAAGAACAAGTACAGGACCTCAACTTCGAGGATCTCGACAACGAACCGTTCCTCGACTATAAAATTTTGTACGCGCACGTAAAGCAGAACCTGTGCCCAGACAAGATGAACTATCTCTTCTTTGACGAGATACAGATGGTGGAAAATTTCCAAAAAGTGATAGACAGCCTGTTCCTGCTAGACAACGTAGACATTTACGTTACTGGCAGCAATGCCTACCTGCTCTCTGGCGAAATAGCCACCCTGCTCACCGGAAGATACATCGAAATCAAACTCTTCCCTTTCTCCTTCCGAGAATTCATGCAGACGCAGCCTGCCCATACTTCCCGAGAGCTCGCCTATCGCCAATACATCGAACTGGGTTCCTTCCCATACATTCCCCAAATCTGCCAAGACCGAGAGATGGTGCGTGAATACCTGTCAGGTCTCTACAACACCATCATACTGAAAGATGTGGTGAGCCGCAAGAAGATAACCGATGTGATAATGTTGCAAAGTGTGGTAAGATTCCTTGCTGACAATATAGGCAACATATCCGTAATCAAGCGCATCAGCGACACCATGACCTCGCTGGGCAGAAAGACGACATCTCATACGATAGAAAACTACGTCTCTGCCCTCACCGACAGCTATATCTTCTACCCGGTGCAGAGATATGATGCCAAGGGTAAGCAGCTATTGAAGACTGGACAGAAACTTTATCTTGCCGACGTAGGTCTGCGCCAAGTCATCAATGGCACAAAAGGTGGCGACTTGGGGCACGTACTGGAGAACATCGTGTATCTGGAACTAGCACGACGAGGCGGAGAAATCTATGTAGGCAAAGCCGGTGATGCAGAGATAGACTTCGTGGTAATCATTGGTGAACACAAGGCATACTATCAGGTATCGCTCAGCGTAAGGGATGAGACCACGATGCAGAGAGAATTGGCACCCCTGAAGTCCATCTCCGACAATTTTCCAAAATATCTGCTCACTCTGGACAACGACCCCGTCCAGTTTCATGATGGAATCAAGCAAGAATATGTTCTCGACTGGCTTATGGAATGCTATGATTCGACTAAAAAATAAGACTCACATAGAAAAACAATGATGGAAAAGAATCAGATTTTTGAAAATATCATGAGCCGTACATCGGTGAGAAGCTATACAGACATGCCACCGCTCGCCATCGTGGTTTGCGGATGTCTGGACAAGACGCTGGAAGGCACAGAGCAGGAGTTCTGGATTCAAGACTGTTCGGCAGCCACGGAGAACATTCTGCTGATGGCTCACGGCCTGGGACTTGGCGGTGTATGGACAGCCCTCTACCCCCTGAAAGAACGATACGAGGGAATGCAGCAACTGCTGCATCTGCCCAAGACGATGATTCCGCTCAACACCCTCATCATCGGATATCCGAAGAATCAGGTAGCAGCAAAGGATAAGTGGAAAGAGGAGAATATTTCCTATAATAAATGGATGGAGAAAAATTCATAATACAAGAAAGAAAAAGTATGAATATCAAGGAGAATTATCAACAATATGTAAGCCGATATGCTTCTGAGGTGGCTGCCCTGAAGCGTAAGAATACGGGATTTATAACGGGCGAGCTGCTGGCTTTCGGCGGCATCCTCGCCTTCCTGATCTGCTATTTCGCATTGGATGGAGATACGCAGAACTATCTGATGGGGGCGGCGCTGTGCCTGATTGCCTATCTGGGAATCAGACGACTTGACGACAAGAACAAGGAGAAGATAGAGCATCTTTCGGCTTTGCTCAAGGTTTATCAGGACGAAATCAAGGCTTTGGAGGGCGATTTCTCACCTTTCGAGACGGGCGATTCCTATCAGAATCCGCAGCATCCTTATTCCTTCGACCTCGATGTCTTCGGCAAGAGTTCGCTGTTCAACCGCATCTGCCGAACCATCACATCGGGCGGTTCGGAGGCACTCGCCAGGAATCTTACCCGTGAAACGCCTCTGAATATGGAAGATATCAAAAGAAGAAGAGATTTGCAGAAGGAATTGGCGGGAGAAGGCGAAAACTGGCGAATGGAATTCCTGGCACTTGGCGAAAAGAACAGAAGTCAAACCGCGGATGGCAAAATGGTGAATGGCAAGACGAAGAAGATTGATTCTGCTGCGGTGATGGATGCGATGCAGAAGGTTTCGAAGATGGAGGTGCCGGCATGGTTTGGGTCTCCGGTTTCGCTCGTTATCGGATGGCTGCTGATTATCGGAGTCATCGGTTCCGTGATTTTATCGATATGCGATATGGTTTCGGTAAATTTCGCCCTGTGGTGGGTATTGGTTCAATACATGGTGGTGTTCTTTGTCTGCAAGCAGACACTTGACAAGATAGACAGCAATGGCGGCAAGCTTCGCCATCAGCTCATCGCCTATGCTCAGATACTTCAGCTTATCAACAGGCGCAATTTCCATAGCGAATTAGGCAAGGAGATGCAGGATTCCCTGGCAGATGCCCTGCCTTCCTTTGCCCAACTGGAAAAGATATTGAAGGGGTATGACAGAAGAGGCAACTTCCTGGGTCTTTTCTTCACCGATGCCTTCATGCTGAGCGATTTCTTCCTGGTTCGCAGTTTTCTGAAATGGAAGAATACCTATATGGTGAAGATGGAGGAATGGATGCATATCATCAGCGAGATGGATGCGATGGTTTCGATGGCGGATTTCAGATATAATCATCCGGAGGCAGAAGAGGCGGAATTTGTTTCGGGAAGTCCGGAAGCAGATATCGAAAGCGATGTTTCAGAAAATGCAGGAATCGGAAGTCCGGAAATCGTGTTCGAGGGGAAGAATCTCTATCATCCTTTCCTGGGTGCCAAGGCGGTGAAGAACGATTTCACCATCAAGGACGACAACTATTATATCATCACCGGAGCCAACATGGCGGGAAAGAGTACCTTCCTGCGTTCGCTGGGCGTGAACTATATCCTGGCAATGGCGGGTATGCCGGTGTTTGCGGATCAGCTGAAGATTTCCCGTTTCAGATTGTTCTCGAGCATGAGAACCACCGACGATTTGACGCATGGCATCTCTTACTTTAATGCTGAGCTGATAAGACTGGAGGAGCTGCTGAAGTTCTGCAGGGAAAGTGCTGAGGGAAAGTTCTGCAAGGAAAGTGGAGAAGACAATAAGGAGCCACTCCGAACGCTGATTATTCTGGATGAGATTCTGAAGGGAACGAATTCATTGGATAAGCTGAATGGTTCGAGAAAGTTCCTCGAAGCCATTGCCAAGCAGCCGGTGAGCGGTATCATCGCTACCCACGATCTGGAGCTCTCCAAGATGGAGAATGATGCATCAGGAAAATTCCACAACTATTGTTTCGAGATAGATTTGGGCACAGATGTTACCTATACTTATAAGATACAGAAGGGTGTGGCAAGAAACCAGAATGCCACCTTCTTACTGAATAAGATTCTGGAGAAATATTAGAATAAAAAGAGAAACTCCCGATAGTTTGATCAGTTTCAAATTATCGGGAGTTTTCCTTTAAAAAATACATTATAACTCAACACTATCAAGTTATAACTCAACGCTATCCAGGCGGAATTTCAGCAAGCCGGCTGGTACCTTAACCATTACCTCATCACCAGCCTTCTTACCCAAAAGGGCCTTGGCGATAGGCGACTTGATAGAGATTTTTCCACTATGCAAATCAGCCTCATGCGGATTTACGATAACATAACTCATGCTGCACTTGTTGGCGAGATTGGTAATCTTAATCTTGCTCAGCAAGCCAACGGTATCGCTCTTCAGTCGAGACTTGTCGATGACACGGGCATTCTCCAAAACCTTCTGTTTGAAGCTGATGCGGCTCAACAGTTTGCCCTGCTCACGTTTGGCAGCATGATACTCGAAATTCTCGCTGAGGTCACCCTTGTCGCGAGCCTCAGCAATCGCATCACGAACGGCAGGCAACTCTACGTTTACCATGTGTTGAAGTTCGGCCACGAGCTCATCGTAGCCTTCTTGAGACATATATTCCATTTTTCCTTGTTTTCTAGTTTCTTATTGTTCTTAATGAATGATGATTTTTTATTCGGGGTGCAAAGTTACTAGTAAATCACGAAATCACCAAACTTTTTTAGTGAAAAAGTGAAGAAACTAAAGATTAGAAAAAACAGAGGCATCCTAAATCATTATTTTTGGGTATTGCAGATGTTGATAGATATTCTTACCTTTGCAACCCATTTAGAAGAAAACAACAATATTTAGTAGAAAACAACAATGAGAGAAAAAAAGAAGAAACGTTTTACATGGAAGAAATACCATCGTTGGTTCGGACTTGTACTGTCTGTCTTTATGTTGGTATTCTGCGTATCAGGTATCATTTTAAATCATCGCCAGCTATTCGCCGGTTGTGAAGTAAGCAGAAGTCTGATGCCATCGGCTTATCATATCAAGAATTTCAACAACGGCATCATCAAAGGTTCTATCAAGATCAATCACCGCATCAGCAAAACTCCAAGTGATTCCATCCTGGCGTATGGTTATGGTGGCGTATGGCTTACCGATGCAGAGATGAAAAGCTGGAAAGACTTTAATAAGGGATTACCCAAGAACGTGGATGGCAGGAATATCCGCAACATGGTACAGACGAAAAACGGAGAAATCTGGTGCGCAGCCATGATGGATGTATATCGCTTCGATGGAAAGGAATGGAAGATGTTTCCGCTCGCAGATAATGAAGAGCGTATCGCTGACATTACATTGACCAAAGACAGCACAAGCATCATCGCCATGACCCGTTCTGCCGTTTATGAAATATCCGGTAAGAAGACGGATGCTGCCAACAAAAAGACGGATGTTCTCCGCAAAATCATCGGTCAACCGGAAGGTTTTGTTCCGGAAGTTACCCTTTTCAAGACCGTTTGGAACCTGCATAGCGGTGCTTTCTTCGGATTAGCCGGAAGATTGGTGGTAGATGCCATCGCCATCGTACTTATCATCCTTTCGATAACGGGCATCATCCTTTTCATTCTTCCTTACCGTATCCGCCGACAGAAGAGATTACAGGCAAGAGAAAGTATGCTGAAGCTTGGCAAGCAGATGGTTTTCAATGCCAAATGGCATAACAAGCTGGGATATGCCACCATCATCCTTACGCTCTGGCTAGCGATAACAGGAATGTGTCTCCGACCACCTTTGATGATACCTCTGGCAATGAACAAAACCACGGAAAAGGTGAAGGATGGGAATGTTTGGCACGATAAGCTTCGCGCCATCCGATGGGATGCAGCAGAGGGCAACTGGCTTGTTTCTACCTCAGAAGGTTTTCTTCGAGTAGATGAGCATTTCTGCCAGAAGCCGGTTTTATTGGATAAGAAGCAATCACCAAAGATAAGTCCGATGGGCGTGAATGTTTTCGAAAGCGACGGCAAAGGTGGCTGGCTGATAGGATCATTCAGCGGTATGTTCCGTTGGAATCCGGAAAAGAATCTGATTGTGGATTATTTCACAGGGAAAGCCAACCAAGGAAAATCGATGATTCCGATTTCCAGTTCTTTGGTCAGCGGTTATTCCAAGGACTTCTTTGGAGGAAAAGAAGTGATTTTCGATTATAGCAAAGGGGCGAGCTTAGATGAAACAGCATCTACCCCCGAGTTGCTTTCAGCCACCCCAATGTCACTTTGGAATGTGGCTTTAGAACTCCATGTGGGTAGATGCTATTCTCCATTCTTAGGGCCTCTTTCCGACCTTTTCGTCTTCATCTCCGGCTTGCTGATTACGCTGGTTTTGCTTTCCGGCTATATCATTCTGCATCGGAGAAAGAAGAAGAGCCCCAAACTTCCTCGGAAATCTCTCTAACCAGATCAACCTTTGCCCATTGCTCTGCATCAGTCAGTTTATTGCCTATCTCGCAAGAGGCAAAACCGCATTGAGGACTGAGGCTCAGACGATTGAGAGGGATATATTTGGCAGCTTCGTGGATTCTGGCGATGACCGTAGCCTTATCCTCCAACACAGGAGATTTAGAGGTTACCAAACCCAGAACCACCTTCTTGCCATCTGCCACATACTTCAAAGGCTCGAAACCGCCCGAACGCTCATCGTCATACTCCAGATAGAAGGTATCTACATCTTCATGAGCGAAAAGATAAGGAGCCACGGCATCGTAGGCACCTTTGGTGGCATAGCAGGAATGATAATTGCCACGGCATACGTGGGTGTTGATAGTCAATCCCTCCGGTTTGCCCTCGATGGCAAGGTTGTTCACCTTCAGATATTGCAGGGCTTCCTGTTCAAGGGTGAAGCCGTTGCCCACCTTGGCCTTCCAGTAATCGCTATCCACAATCATTCCCCAGGTGCAATCATCCAGCTGGATGGTGCGGCAACCGGCTGCATAAATCTCCTGGAAGAAGGTGCGATAAGCCTGGGCAATATCCTCAATCAGCTGGGTGGTATTAGGATAGAACTTGCGGGTGTTCTCGGCATTCTTGCCACGAAACAGTTCGGCAAGAAACTGTGCTGGAGCAGGAACCGTCTGCTTTGCCTCAAAGATATATTCGCCCTTGGCATCCAACTCCTCAAACTGCTTCACAAACAGAAAATCCTTGATAAAAGGATGATTCTCGCCAGTAATCTTGCCGGTCAGTTGGATAGAACCCTTGGTTGTCTCCTCGCCATGAAACTGATAGCCATGCTCCAGTTCGATATGCTCCACGCCATTGAAACCCCACATAAAGTCGAGATGCCAATAGCTGCGGCGGAACTCACCATCGGTGATATAAGGCAGGCGATGCGCCTTCTGCTGCTTGATGACCTCAGTAATCAGACGGTCTTCGATACAGCGAAGGTCGGTGGCAGAAATCTTGCCATCAGCAAACTTGGCTCTTGCTTCTTTCAACTCTGCAGGACGCAAATAGCTGCCCACTGCCTCAAAATGTATATTTCTTACGTTGCTCATTATTTTATCTCCTATATTTTTTAATGATGAATGACTCTTACTTTGCCATTATCTTATGATGAACGGCTCTTTGCATCCGGAATTGCGAGTGCAAAGGTAAGAGAAAGAAATTTATCTGCCAAATATTCTTCGTAATTCAGAAAAATATGCTATCTTTGCAGCGAATTTGGCAAATTCACAGAATATTATTCTGCAAGAAACACTAAAAGGAGAAACAAAGAAACTATAAAACAGAAAGAAAAGGAACAATGGCTACAGAAGAAAATCTCGATGAAATCGACATCAAGATACTCAAGTTGTTGCAGCAGAACTCACGACTCACCGTGAAGGAACTTGCCGCAAGAGTACATCTCTCCCCTTCTCCCACCTTCGAGCGACAGAAGCGACTGGAGCGTGAGGGATACATCCAGCGATATGGAGCGATAGTGGATCATCACAAGATGGGACACAACGTGATCGTGCTCTGCAATATCCGATTGAAGCAGCACACCCATGATTTGATTCAGCAATTCATGGATACCGTGCAAACCATCGACCAGATAACGGAATGCTACAACACCACCGGTGATTACGACTTCCAGATAAAGGTGTATGCCCGGGACATGAAGGATTATCAGGACTTCATGCTCAATACCCTGGGAAATATCGACTGCATCGGAAGCCTTCACAGCATCATCGTGATTGGCGAAATCAAGGATTCACATTATATCCCTGTGAATCAAAATAAGGAGAAGAGAAATTAAATCAAGAAAGAATTAAGAGAACAAAAAATAAGGAGAAAGAATTATGTTTTGGAAAAAGACCATCATCCTATACCTTGCTCTTCCCATGCTTTGCTGCCTTCCATCCAAGGCGCAGAAGCCGGGAGATATCGTCAGCGAGCAAACCATCAGAAAACTTGGAGAGAAGCATTTCTTCTCCATCTCTCCTATCCCTGACCCCATCTTCCATCTGATGCAAGGAAAGACGTATAAAAAGAATTGCACCGTAGCAAGAAGCGAACTGCGATATCTGAGATGCCTGCATATGGATAAAAATGGCAGAAACATCGTAGGTGAAATGGTGGTAAACAAGGCGATAGCCGCTGATGTACTCGATATCTTCAGAAAGCTATATAAGGCAAAATATCCGATAGAGCGAATGAGACTTATCGACTACTGGGATGCCGACGACGAGAGGGCGATGAGGGACAACAACTCCTCCAGCTTCAATTTCCGATTCATCTCGCACACCCATACCGTTTCGAAGCATGGCAAGGGACTTGCCGTTGACATCAACACCCTCTACAATCCCTATCATAAGCATTTGAAGAATGGCAAGGAAGTGGTAGAGCCAGCTACGGCACGACCTTATCTCGACCGTAGCAAGCACCATACTTACATGATCAGAAAGGGCGATTTATGCTACCGGCTCTTCAAGGAGAAAGGGTTCCGATGGGGTGGCGACTGGAAACATAGCAAGGATTACCAGCACTTCGAGAAATAAGGACACAAGAAGGCTATGCTGTTGTTGCTTGAGATTCTGCAACAAATAGCATAGCCCTTTATTGTCTAACTGCACTCAATTACCTAACTGTACCAAACAGAATTATAATCTCTGCGGTCATCTTCCTCATTATAGAGGTTCTCATACTCAAGGTTCATTGCCTCGAATTTTTCCTGTGTCTGTTTCATGATAGCCCCTCCTATTACTTTAAGTTAATAAATTCGTTTCTATCTTTTGTATATGCAAAAATAGCAAAAAAATGAATCGATGCTGTCAACTATTCAGAAAACTTTTGTATTTTTGCATCAGAAAGCCATATTTGGCGACATTAAGAACAATTAGAATGAAGAAATAATGAATATGAAGATACTGCATACATTTCGACTCAATCGGGTAAAGTGGCGCCACTGGTTATTGCTGGTACTGCTGCTCCTCGTTACTCTTGCCAAAATGATTCCTCTATGGGGATTCATCTACACCACCCGTATCTATCCGATTATCGGCACACTCCTTTCTCCCATCTCAGGATTTTTTCCTTTTGCCGTAGGCGATATCTTCATCGCTCTCAACATTGCCTGGGTTATCTTCTATCCCATCTATGAGATAGGATTGAGAAAGAAGCTTGCCAGGCGATACTTCTTCCTGGCAGCGAAGAGAGGCAGCTATCCCAAGAAGAAGGTTGTATTCGGAAGAGTGGCAGAATACCTGCTTTGGGTATATGCCTGGTTCTACATCGCCTGGGGATTGAACTACTCCCAGCCGAATATCTATGATAGAATAGGAATGAAGCCGGTGGAAGTAAGCGAAGCTAAATTCAAGGCATTCGCCTATCAATATGCCGACAGCCTCAACGCTTTAAGCATTTCTTCTGATATTGTCAGGAGTAACATTTTCTCTGATAGCATCGTAGATGACGGTTTGAAAAATCGGGTGCGGGATGCGATTCTGAAGGAATATAATAAAATAGGTTATAAGGAGGGTATCAATGTACCTTTCAACCAGCATCCTCATGCCAAGACGATGGTATTCACACCCCTCAGTTCGATGTCGGGCGTTACCGGAAGCATGGGGCCTTTCTTCTGTGAGTTCACGCTTAATGGAGATATTCTTCCCCACGATTATCCTGCCACCTACGCCCACGAGTTTGCTCACTTTCTGGGTGTAGCCAACGAGGGTGAGGCGAATTTCTACAGTTACATCGTGTGCACGGCATCGGCAGATAAGCAGGTGAGATTCAGCGGATATTACCACATTTTCTTCCACGTACTGAACAATGTATTCGATATTCTCGGCGAAAAGGAGGGAGAAAGATTCCTGAAACATATCCGTCCCGAGATTATCCAACTGGCAAAGAGCGACCGCCGCTACTGGCTCGGCAAGCGATGCAAGGCATTGGATGCCGCACAGGATATCATCTTCGATTTCTACCTCAAGGGCAACCATGTGGCGGAAGGCAGGAAGAGCTATTCGGGCGTCATCGGCTTGATACTGGCTTGGGAAGAAAAGAAGAAATAATACTTGAATGGTACGATCATATAACCATCCAAAACGGGAAAAGTAAAAAAGCGGGATGCTTTTTTTTTCGATACCAGCTTAATTTTTGCATCATTTTCTTCTTTTAATAGAATGTAGAAGAGAAAAAATGGGCAAAACCTGCCATTTCTTTTGCAAAAAGTATATATTTGCAATCGAATTGCGGATATCAAAAAGATATATCGATATGAAGAAAGAAAAGAATTTTTCAGAAAAGATAGAACCATCGGATAAGAAGGCATTGGAAAGCTTATCGGATGATGAGATTCTGCAGGGCTTCAAGGATGCCAATGCCAGAATAGTGAGGGAGTATTACTACGGCTACTGCCGGGTGGCTTATTGCATCTACGACAAGCGATATGACCTGCAGCACAAGCCAGGCATGGATTTCTTCTCGCTGGCTCACGAGTACTATCTCTATCTCTGCAAACACGACTTCAAGCCTTTGGAAGACAGAAAGCCGAGCATGTCGCTCAAAACCTGGATGGTGAATGGCTTCCGCTTCCTGCTGCTGGATAAACTGAAGGAGGTGGTGAAGGAGCATCGCTTCGAGAGTTTCGAGGCGCGACAGGAAAGCCGCAAGATGCAGTTTGACGTGACCGACAACCAGTTTGAGCACGATCTTTACCAGACGATAGAAGATATCGGCAATTTCTATTATGGCAGAGACAGCAAGAACAGCATCATCCTGAAGATGCTCTATATAGAGGGATTCAGGGGCAAGGACGTAGCCGCCCAGTTGGGCATATCCCATTCTGCCGTCACCCAGCGTTGCCAAAAGATGATGCACGATGTGGTGATTCCTTATTTCAAGAGATACTTCGATGCATCTGAATACGGAAGCTATCTGTCGTTCGCAGAGGAAGACACATGTATCGAAAGTGCTCCGAAGATGTCGATGCCGAGAATGAGTTCTATGCCGAGAATGATGGCAGAATGCATGTGCTGCGAGGAAGCGGCAGATAATGGCAATAACATATTTAATAATAAGAATAATATGGAAGATATGAAGAAGGGAAGAATCACTCCTAGCTGGATTGATTCATTAAAAGAGAACGAGATTTTTGTGTTTGGCAGCAATCTGGCTGGCATGCATGGTGGTGGTGCTGCCCGCATTGCCCGCCTGCATTTCGGTGCCGTCATGGGCAAGGGTGTAGGCTTGCAGGGCCAAAGTTATGCCATCCCTACAATGCAGGGCGGCGTGGAAACCATTCGTCCATACGTGGAGGAATTCATTATCTTTGCCCATCAGCATCCCGAGCTACATTTCCTGGTGACCCCAATAGGTTGCGGCATCGCCGGTTTCGAAGCCGAAGACATCGCCCCATTGTTCAAGAGCGCAAAGAAGATGAAGAACATCAGCTTGCCGGAGAGTTTCTGGGAGGTGATAGAGTAATTTTCTGAAGAAAGAGTGAAATATAGGTTTTGAAAGAAAAAGGAAAAGATCATGCAGAACTTGAAAGAAACTTTAGAATCATTTTCCTTGAGTGAGGATACACGGAGAAAAATTCTGAACGAAGACCACCCATTCGGAAATCAGGGCACCCCATTCATCCCTTCTGAATTCAAGGAAATCGCTCAGATAGCTTTAGCCGGTCACTTCCTGGTAAGTACTGGTATCCAACAGGTAACAGTACAACCCACGTGTGTGGAGTTCTACTATCACGAAGAGGCCGAGGGTGGCATCAAAGACCCCATCGTATATCATCGCAACCCCAAGAATGGTTCTCCCAAGAGCATCTTCAAGTTGGGCATCCTGCACAACCATGTTTCAGGAATCGACATCACGTTCGAGAAGGGCACCCATCCAGAAGATGCCATCAGGGCATCCCTGCTGATACGTGAGTTTTCGGTAGATGGAAATCCACCCGACAGTCGTTCCACCTTATTATATGATATGCTTTATTCGCAAGCCTCCATCTTCGATGGCTTCTCCATCAAATGGGTTGATGGAGAAGAAAAGGCAGAGGTAGAAGCTGATGTACGCAAGAACGTGGCGAAATATGATGAAAACGGTCAGAAGATGCTGGCAAAAGAGCATCAAGAACTTCTCGACAAAGGGTTCACCCTGACAAAAGACAGGAAGCATATCCAAGACCCACGGCCATGGCAATTTAAAAAGATACAGATATGATAGTAGATAAAGATACGAATCAGGTATTCGTTTCAGAATGGCTTCAAAAAGTTCATCCTGCATTCTTCAGTCATTTTTCAGAGTTACTGAAGAATGTCCACATCAATATGGCTCTGTTATCAAACACAGCCGATATCTGGTGTCGTGACTACATGCCGATTCAACTAGAAGAAGAGGATTTCCTACAATATCGGTATTATCCCGATTATCTCACAAAGAAAGAATCAGACAAGCAATATATCACGGATACAAAGAGCGTGTGCAATGCTTTGAAACTACCCAATATCCAAGCCACCGATTTGATAATAGATGGCGGGAATGTGGTAAAAGCCCATGATTGCATCATCATGACAGAGAAAGTTTTTCATGAAAACGCTCAATATCCGCAAGCAGAAGTATTAAATGAGTTGGAGCATCTATTTCATTGTGAGCTCATCATGCTTCCATGGGATAAATATGAGAAATATGGGCATGCTGATGGAATAGTGAAACCAATAGACGAGTCACATCTTCTAATGACCAACTATGCTGATTACGACCAGGAACTTGCAGAAGAATTCGAGCGACGGCTTGCCACCCGTTTTCGGATAGAGAAGCTACATTATCATGTTCAGCGAGCAGATAAGCGAAATTGGGCATACATCAACTTCCTGCAAGTTGGCAACAACATCGTTCTGCCAGCGATCAACACAGAAGAGGATGAGCAAGCTATGGAGCAAATAAAAACATACTATCCATCATGTAATATCTACCAGTTGGATAGTGAAGAGATCATTAAACAAGGCGGAGCCTTGAATTGTATAACTTGGAATATTAAAAAATAATTATTATGGAGCACCAGCATAATCCTGTGTCAAGCATAGATGTTATTCTAAACTGGATTTACTGGTGCATCCAAAATTTCTATTCTTCATTATCTATCGCCAGATAACAAAAAAGCTATGTTTCCACTGCTTCAAGCACCAGTTCAACATCTTCTAATCCATTATCAATGAAATCCACCTTTATATTTCCGATTAGGTATTTGGCATATTTATTATCCTTATACTGTTCAAGGAAAAGAACCATATCTTTGGCTGTTCGTTTCAAACCCCAACTGCCCCAATCAAGTTGCTTACACAACGGATTGTCCACCAAGTCCCAGTAGATTACATTGCCTCCCTCCAAATATTCATACGGAACGTTCTTTCCATAAAGCAACGTAGGCATATAGCCATTCCAATTGCCTTCTTTGTCAAAATCAAATGCCTTGTCATGTGCAAGACCAATATAAACATCCTTATACATACAAATAATATTAATTCGTAACTATACACATATAACAAATGTATTGCCTAGTGATAAACTGCATGACACTTAACATTTTGTTTGGCGCAATTCGCACAGTAATTATTGCCATCATTTATAAAACCAGGACATTTAATGGTACGTTCTTTATTTCTCCTCAAAGTAACTGCCCGCTTCCATCTTGCAATCCATCGCACGGCACTTGTTGTAGCGCTCTCGGGCTCTGTTTTCTCTTGCAAACATCGCCTTGGTGCCAGCCTCATCTTCCGAGAACTGAAGGTGGTTGTCGATGCCCATACCATGAGCAATGTTTTCCACATCAAGATCATCGGTGTCGATGAAGGTAAAGGTCCAGTTCT
This sequence comes from uncultured Prevotella sp., assembly GCA_958369755.1. Lineage (GTDB taxonomy): Bacteria > Bacteroidota > Bacteroidia > Bacteroidales > Bacteroidaceae > Prevotella. The sequence continues at coordinate 2,696 of CATXJC010000010.1, read as the reverse complement.
GTTTCTTCCCTTCTTCATTATTGCTTCTTTCCTTATTATTGCCTTTTCCCCGCTACTTGATTGCTTCTTTATCCCTTAGAAGAAAAAATAGAGGGAAAAATTAAGCTGAGGATTATCTTTTTTCAAAGATATTTTTGCCAGTAGAAATAAAACTCGTACTTTTGCACCCAATTATTATATCATACAAGTTATTAAATTACATCAAGTTACTATATTATATAAGGAGATGAAAGAAATATTGATAGTAAGCATCGGCAGCTTCTTCGGGGGCGGCATGAGATATTGGATTTCAAAGATGGTGCAATCCTGCACGGTGATAGCCTTTCCTTTCGGAACGATGGCGGTGAATGTGGCGGGATGCCTCATCATCGGGTTTCTCTCGGGATTGAACTGGAGGGAAGGGGGATGGATGTCGCCATCTGCCAAACTGCTGCTCACCACGGGGTTCTGCGGAGGATTCACCACCTTCTCTACCTTCATGAACGAGGGGGCGGGATTGATGAAGGAGGAAAATTACCTCTATATGATGCTCTATCTCTTCGGAAGCCTGGCGCTGGGACTCGTCGCCGTACTCGCCGGACATTATCTGGCGAAGATTATCGCATAAAATACTTCAGAAAATAGAAAGAAGAAGCCCCCGGATTGCCGAGAAAGAAGACCGGAGAACGGAAAGAAGAAGAACCCGGATTATCGCATAAAATACAGAAGATAGGATTCCATCAGATGAAGAAATGATGAAAATTCTATCTTTTTTATTATTTTATATTTTCAAAATGCCTTAATTACGAAATTTATTCGTAAATTTGCAGAAAATAATCTGCACTCGACAATTTGAAAGCAAGCTTTCATTGTACTCGTTTGCTTAATTTTTGCACCAATGAATACTTTAGATACAAACAATATAAAATGGAGCGAGAATGTGATCATCGCTGATGCCGATTATATCGACAAAGTGGCTTTCGACCTGACTGTCAACTTCGAGCGAATGATCAACCGACGCATCCAGCCAGCAGATATGGCTCAATGGGCAGTGTGCATCGCCCTCGACGGAGGTCTCAGAGAGGGTGAGCACGAAACGCAAGTGGTGCTTATCCACGATAAGAAATCTCTGGCGATGAAGAATTTCCGCCCTTCCAACTATGAGAAGGATCTCAACGCCCAGGCTTTCAAGGATGATAAGCTAGGAGAATTCATATTTGCCTCTTATCCTACCGAGGAGAAGATGGTGGGAAAGGATGAATTCCTCGTAGAAGTGGCACGCACCGTATGCAACACCAAGGAGGTGAAAAGGGTGATGGTGATTCCGAACTCGGAAGATGGAGATGCCTACGACCAGCTGAGAGATATGCTGAGAAAGGTGGAGGATGACGACAAGCGCATCACCCTCTTCGCCATGCAACCCATGCCGGGAGGAAACTTCCGACAGGAGATTCTGGGTTACTCGCTGATGAACGCCCTCGGAATCTCGGCAAAGGAGATAAAATAAACATTAAAATAATAAACATAATAATAAAAAACAAGATTATAAATGAGTAGAGTACTTATGATTGGCGCTGGTGGCGTGGCTACCGTAGCTGCCTTCAAGATCGTCCAGAACCAGGACGTTTTCACCGAGTTTATGATTGCTAGCCGTCGCAAGGAAAAGTGCGATAAGCTGGTTAAGGATATCCACGCCAAGGGCTACAAGATGGATATTCAGACGGCTGAGGTGGATGCCGACGACGTTGAGCAGTTGAAGGCTCTCTTTAATAGCTATAAGCCTGAGCTTGTCATCAACCTTGCTTTGCCTTACCAGGACCTCACCATCATGGATGCCTGTCTGGCTTGCGGTTGCAACTATATGGATACCGCTAACTATGAGCCAAAGGACGAGGCTCACTTCGAGTACTCATGGCAGTGGGCTTACAAGGATAAGTTCGAGCAGGCAGGTCTCTGCGCTATCCTCGGCTGCGGTTTCGACCCAGGTGTTTCCGGCATCTTCACCGCTTATGCTGCCAAGCATCACTTCGATGAGATTGAGGTGCTCGATATCGTGGATTGCAACGCCGGAAACCATCACAAGGCTTTCGCAACCAACTTCAACCCAGAAATCAATATCCGCGAGATTACCCAGAAGGGACTCTGGTATAAGGATGGCGAATGGATTGAAACCGACCCTCTGTCTATCCACAAGCCTCTCACCTACCCTAACATCGGCCCTCGCGAGAGCTATCTGATGCACCACGAGGAGTTGGAGAGCCTGGTGAAGAACTACCCTACCATCAAGGAGGCACGCTTCTGGATGACCTTCGGTCAGCAGTATCTCACTTACCTTGATTGCATTCAGAACCTTGGTATGAGCCGCATCGACGAAATCGAGTACGAGGCTCCATTGGCAGATGGCTCAGGCAAGACAGCCAAGGTGAAGATTGTTCCATTGCAGTTCCTCAAGGCAGTATTGCCTAATCCACAGGATCTCGGCGAGAACTATGATGGCGAGACATCCATCGGTTGCCGCATCCGTGGTAAGAAGGATGGCAAGGAGCGCACCTACTACGTATATAACAACTGCAAGCACCAGGAGGCTTACAACGAGACAGGCATGCAGGGCGTAAGCTACACCACTGGTGTGCCAGCCATGATTGGTGCGATGATGTTCCTGAAGGGCATCTGGAAGAAGCCAGGCGTATGGAACGTAGAGGAGTTCGACCCAGATC
>CATXJC010000009.1 GCA_958369755.1 uncultured Prevotella sp. | reverse complement strand
TGATCAAGATCATGAAGAAGCACAACGGTTAATTCGTTGCCTCTTAACGATTAAGTATATGGCCGTCCAGCATTTTTTCAATGCTGGACGGCTTTTTGTTTTTATAAGTGAGAATTTCTTTTCATTTTATTTTGTTTTCTCAATAATTTCATTTAACTTTGCGGCATGAAATATTCGATGATAACCATATTGGGACCTACGGCGAGTGGTAAGACGAGTCTTGCTGCCGCTCTTGCAGCCAGGATCAATAGCCTGGGTGCCCATTTGTCGGGTACCCCTGCCAAGGGCGCTGAAATCATTAGTGCTGACAGCCGCCAGGTATATCGCGGCATGGATATAGGTACGGGTAAGGATCTGGCTGACTATACCATTCATGGCAAGCAGATACCTTATCACCTCATTGACATCTGTGAGCCTGGTACGAAATATAATCTCTTTGAATATCAGCAGGATTTTTATGATGCCTATCAGGATATTCAGAAGAGAGGGGCTTTTCCGATATTATGTGGAGGTACAGGACTCTATATTGAGTCGGTGCTGAAAGGTTATCATCTCTCACCTGTTCCGCAGAACCCAGAACTCCGTGAGTCATTGGCTCATAAGAGTTTAGAGGAACTTACGCTGATACTGAAAGAGCTGAAGGCGAAAACGGGTTCTAATATGCACAATCGCACAGACGTGGATACAGCACAGCGAGCTATCCGGGCGATAGAGATTGAAAGCTATAATCTGGAGCATCCGATGCCCGAACGTGAACTCCCTGCGGTTGATTCGCTGATTATCGGTGTCAGCATAGACCGGGACGCAAGAAGGGAGAAAATTTCACGGAGATTGAAACAGCGATTGGATGAGGGAATGGTAGATGAAATCAAGGGACTGCTAGATCGTGGTATTCCTGCCGAAAATCTCATCTATTATGGTTTGGAATATAAGTTTATTACAGAATATGTGATCGGTAAGACTTCATACGATGAGATGTATCGCGGTCTGGAAATTGCAATCCATCAGTTTGCCAAAAGGCAGATGACGTGGTTCAGAGGTATGGAGCGCAGAGGCTTTACTATCCATTGGGTAGATGCATTGCAGCCAATGGAGAAAAAGGTGGAGACGGTTTTGGAGCTGATGAGAAGCTAGGCTGCGGCCTGGAATCTGGCTAGGGCTGGCATCCCGATGGAATCGGATGCAACGGTGGCTGGGCGGAAGTGATATTTTATACAACTTTCAAATTACAAAGAAGAGACAATGGTAAACGAGAATAAATGGGGGCTGCTTTATTGCCCTAGAGGAGGCTGGCGAAGTAACAAACGCTGGGAAAAAATAGAGAAGGTGCTCAAGCAGCAGGGCGTGGATTACGACTTTGTGCAGAGCGAGAATCAGAAGAGCGTAGAACGGCTCATCAGAATGTTTATCAACAATGGTTATAAGACCATTGTCATCGTTGGTGGAGATTCTGCGCTCAATGATGCCGTAAACTGTCTGATGCAGATAGATCCGAAAGAAAGAGAAGATGTGGCACTGGGTGTTATTCCTAACGGACTGATGAACGACTTTGCCCACTTCTGGGGATTCAGCGACAGCGATATCGAGAAGACGGTGGCGTCGCTGAAAAAACGTCGTATCAGAAAGATTGACCTCGGTTGTATCCGCTATGTGAACAAGAAGGGGGAGAAATGCCGTCGCTATTTCCTCAACTGTATCAATATCGGACTCATCGCCGCCATCATGAACCTGAGACGAAAAACCCATCATATCTTCGGTTCACGTACCCTGTCGTTTCTCTGTTCCTTCATCCTGATGATATTCCAGCGTCTGGACTATAAGATGCATGTGAAAATCAATTCGGATGTTATCAAGCGTAGAGTGATGACGATGTGTATAGGCAATGGAACAGGATATGGACAGACTCCGAATGCTGTGCCATATAACGGACTGCTCGATGTGTCGGTGGTATCTCATCCTAAGACAACCCAGCTTTTCGAGGGAATCTATCTTTTTGTGAAAGGTAAGTTCCTCAACCATAAGAGTGTGCATCCTTACCGTACCCGAGAGGTAGAGGTGCTCGATGCCCAGCATGCCCTGATAGGTATTGATGGCAGATTGATGAATACACCGGTAGGCCCATTCCAGATTACTGTAATTCAGGAGGTTATCAACTTTCTGATACCTGTATAACCAGTATGTCCGTAATAAGTGAAATGTATCAAGAAAAACGTATAATGTAAAACATATAAATAAAAAATAGCAGAACTTTATCCGAGTTCTGCTATTTTTATGATTTCTTCTTCCTGTAAGATTTTGATTTTCCTTCCTTCAGTATTGATGAGTTTTTCTGCCGTAAAGGCTGAGAGCGTACGGATGGCATTGCTCGTTGTCATATTACAGAGATTTGCAAGATCTTCACGACTCAATCGGATGTCAAGAGTTTTACCATCTTTATCTAACCCATAAGAGTCTTTCAGAAATATCAGTCCCTCGGCAAGTCGGGCACGGATATGTTTCTGGGTGAGGTTCACGGTACGGTCGTCCGATTTACCTATTTCCACACTGAGATATTTGATAAAGAAGAAGCCGATGTTGAAACTCTTGGAGAGCAGTTTCATGAGAACTGCCAGCGGGAACTGGGCAACGACGCAGTTTTCCAGCGACATGGCTGCCGTCTTGTATATCTCATCCGCAAAATAGGCTCTGAAACCAAAAAATTCAATCGGTTTGATAACACGGATAATCTGGCTTTTGCCACCGATACCTTCTTTGTATATCTTCACTTTTCCCGCTATGAGACATAGTGCATATTCGGGAGTACCCTCGTTCTTGTAGATGATTTCGTTCTTCTTATACTTCTTGATTTCCAGATGTTCTTTCAGTAAATCGAACTGGTCATCAGTGATGCCTCCCCATAGCTTAGCAATCAGCATTGCTATATTTTCTTTATCGTATTTTCCTCTAGCTGCCATGTGTACAAATCTTTTAAACTGAAAACTGAGTGCAAAAGTAATGCTTTTTCTTGAAATAATCAAGCATTTTTGTCTAAAAATATGTTTTAAAACATAAAAAGGCAATTTTTTCTAAAAATGGCACACAAAAAGCTTTGTTATACCACAAAAAAGTGTTACCTTTGAAAGCAATTAATTTAGTCAACAAAAATATAGAACCTTAATATAGATCTATGAGTTATCTAAAATTCGAAAAGGCCCTTATGACGAATCTTCAAGAGTCGTTGCCTAAGGAGTTGTTGAGAACAAATCGCTCGGGTGCATATTCGTGCTCAACGATTGTAGACTGTAATACCCGCAAGTATCACGGATTACTTGTCGTGCCGGTTCCAGAACTGGACGATGAGAATCATGTGCTCTTGAGTTCGCTGGATGTTACGGTGATTCAGCATGGAGCTGAGTTTAACCTCGGCTTGCACAAGTACCAGGGCAACAACTACAGTCCGATGGGCCACAAGTACATTCGTGAGTTTGATTGTGATAAAGTGCCAACTACCCTTTATCGCGTAGGTGGTGTTATCCTGAAAAAGGAAGTTGTATTCCAGCATTATGAGAATCGCATTCTGATTCGCTATACCCTGGTAGACGGCCATTCGGCTACAACCCTTCGTTTCCGTCCTTTTCTGGCTTTCCGCAGTGTCCGTCAGTTTACTCATGAGAATGCTACCGCATCTCGTGATTATTCTGAGGTAGATCATGGCATCAAGACCTGTATGTATGCAGGTTATCCTGATCTCTATATGCAGTTCTCCAAGAAGAACGAGTTTAAATTCTGTCCAGATTGGTATCGTGGCGTGGAATATCCAAAGGAGCAGGAGAGAGGTTATGCTTCTAACGAAGACCTCTATGTTCCTGGCTATTTTGAAATGGATATCAAGAAAGGCGAAACCATCGTCTTTGCTGCTTCTACATCAGAAATCAAGGCGGTCAGCCTGAAGAAGCTCTTCGACAAGGAAGTGGATGAGCGTTCGCCTCGTGACAATTTCTTCCACTGTCTGGTCAATGCGGCTCATCAGTTCCATCGTCGTGAAAAGAACGATGACCGTTATATCCTGGCAGGTTACCCTTGGTTCAAGTGCCGTGCCCGCGATACATTCATCGCTCTTCCGGGTCTCACCCTCTCTATCGAGGAAGATGACTACTTCGAACTGGTGATGAAGACTGCCATGAAGGGATACTACGAGTTTATGGAAGGCAAGCCGGTCAGCGTTCATATTGCTGAGATTGAGCAGCCTGACGTGCCATTGTGGGCTATCTGGGCTTTGCAGCAGTATGCCAAGGAAACCAGCAAGGAAGAATGCTTCAAGAAGTATGGACAGTTTATCAAGGATGTTATCAGCTTTATCCAGGAAAACAAGCATCCGAACCTGAAGCTCGAAGAGAACGGATTGCTCTATACCGATGGTAAGGACAAGGCTGTTACCTGGATGAACTCTACTGCCAACGGCAGACCAGTGGTTCCACGTACAGGTTATATCGTAGAGTTTAATGCTTTGTGGTATAACGCCTTGTGTTTCTGTGCTTCTCTCGCTGCAACAGTAGGCGAAGAAGACAGCCAGCAGAAACTCCTGGCTCAGGCTGAGCTGACCAAGCAGGCGTTCCTCGATACCTTCCTCAATGAATATGGCTATCTCTATGATTATGTTGATGGAAATATGATGGACTGGAGCGTTCGCCCGAACATGATATTTGCAGTGGCTTTCGACTATTCTCCATTGTCGCAAGACCAGAAGAAGCAGGTTCTTGATATCTGTACACGCGAACTCCTTACTCCTAAGGGATTGCGTTCACTCTCGCCAAAGAGCGGTGGATATAATCCTGTTTATGTAGGTCCGCAGACCCAGCGCGACTATGCTTACCATCAGGGTACGGCATGGCCATGGCTCGGTGGCTTCTATATGGAGGCAAGTCTGAAACTCTATAAGCGTACCCGTTTGAGCTTTATCGAACGCCAGATGGTAGGTTATGAGGACGAAATGTCTTCCCACTGTCTCGGTACCATCAGCGAACTCTTCGATGGAAACCCTCCATTCGCAGGTCGTGGTGCCATCTCTTTCGCCATGAATGTGGCTGAGATTCTGCGTGCGCTCGAGTTACTTGAAAAATATCAATATTAATAATAGGAGGACTGCTATATGAAAGTTTTAATGTTTGGATGGGAGTATCCTCCTCACGTATTTGGTGGTTTGGCAACTGCCAACTTTGGTATCTCCCAGGGACTTCATGCCCAGGGCGATGTTGATATCACATTGTGTCTGCCTCATCCTTTCGGTGATGAGGACCGCAGTGCCTGCAAGATTGTGGCAATGAACAGTGTGCCTATCGCCTGGCGAGATGTAAATCACGACTATGTGCAGCAGCGCGTAGGCAATATCATGAATCCGGACGATTATTTCCGCTACCGTGACCACATCTATGCCGATTTTAACTATATGCATGTAAATGACCTCGGCTGTATGGAATTTGCCGGTGGTTATCCGTCAAATCTTCATGACGAGATCAACAACTACAGCATCATTGCCGGAGTTGTAGCCCGTTCAGAAGAATTTGATATTATCCATGCTCACGACTGGCTTACATTCCCAGCCGGAATTCATGCCAAGCGCGTGAGTGGCAAACCATTGTGCATCCACGTTCATGCTACTGATTTCGACCGTAGCCGTGGAAAGGTGAACCCTACTGTTTACGCTATCGAGAAAGACGGTATGGATAATGCCGACTGCATCATGTGTGTATCCGAACTGACCCGCCAGACGGTGATTCACCAGTATCACCAGGATCCACGCAAGTGTTTCGCCATGCACAATGCCGTATACCCATTGAAGCAGGAGTGGCAGGATATTCCACGCCCAAATCATAAGGGCAAGGAGAAGGTAGTAACCTTCCTGGGACGTCTTACCATGCAGAAGGGACCTGAATATTTCGTTGAGGCTGCCAACATGGTATTGCATCGTACCCGCAATGTGCGTTTCTGTATGGCAGGTTCGGGCGATATGATGGATCAGATGATTTATCTCGCTGCCGAAAGAGGCATTGCCGACCGGTTCCACTTCCCTGGCTTTATGCGCGGCAAACAGGTTTATGAATGTCTGAAAGACAGTGATGTCTACGTGATGCCATCTGTGAGCGAGCCGTTCGGTATCTCACCTTTGGAAGCTATGCAGTGCGGCACACCAACCATTATCTCCAAGCAGAGTGGATGTGGAGAAATCCTGTCCAACTGTATCAAGGTAGACTACTGGGATATCCATGCCCTTGCCGATGCCATCTACAGCATCTGTCACAACGAGAGTCTTTTCGATTATCTCTCAGAGGAAGGCAAGAAAGAAGTAGACCAGATTACCTGGGAGAAAGTGGGAGCCCGCATCAAAGACCTGTACCTCAAGACCTTAGGGTGGAAGTAATGGGCAGTTAATAATTAAAAAATAATAATTAATAATTATGAAAACAATTTGTTTATATTTCGAGATACATCAGATTACCCATCTGAAACGCTACCGCTTCTTCGACATCGGTACCGACCATTATTACTATGATGACTACGAGAACGACCGTAGCATCAACGAGATTGCTGAGCGCTCTTATATGCCAGCCTTGAATGCCCTTCAGGAGATGATTGAAAAGAACGGCAAGTATTTCAAGGTAGCTTTCTCGCTTTCGGGTGTGGGTATGGAGCAGTTGGAACTTCATGCTCCTCAGGTACTGGAGAAGCTTCAGCAGCTCAACAATACGGGTTGTGTAGAGTTCCTGGCTGAGCCTTACTCTCACGGACTTGCTTCTCTGGTTAATGAGGCAAGTTTCAAGGATGAGGTGATGCGCCAGTGTACTAAGATTGAGGAATATTTCGGAAAGAAACCTACCGTATTGCGCAACTCTTCGCTCATCTACAGCGATGATATCGGTAACGATGTTGCCAACATGGGATTCATTGGTATGCTCACCGAGGGTGCCAAGCACGTGCTCGGCTGGAAGTCTCCTCACTATGTTTACCATTGCGCCCTGAACCCTAAGTTGAAGCTCCTTTTGCGCGATGTGAACCTGAGCGATGATATCTCTCTGCGTTTCAGCAACAGCGATTGGGACGGTTATCCACTCTTTGCCGACAACTATATGAACCGGATTGCTGCCTTCCCAGAGGAGGAGCAGGTTATCAATATCTTCATGGAGCTTTCTGCTCTTGGTATTGCCCAGCCTCTGTCAAGCAACATCCTCGAGTTTATGAAGGCTTTGCCTCAGTGTGCCAAGGACCGTGGCATCACCTTCTCAACACCTTCAGAAATCTGCAAGAAGATCAAGTCGGTAGGCGAGGTGAATGTGCCTGATACCTTGAGTTGGGTAGACGAGGAGCGTGATGTAAGTTCATGGTTGGGTAACCCGATGCAGCGTGAGGCTTTCAACAAGCTTTACAGTGTGGCAGACCGTGTACGTATCGCCAACGATCCACGTATCAATCAGGACTGGGATTACCTGCAGGCAAGTAACAACTTCCGCTTCATGACTACCAAGCCAAGCAATGTGGGTCTTGACAGAGGTATCTATTCAAGTCCTTTCGATGCTTTCACTAACTATATGAACATTCTTGGCGACTTCATCACCCGAGTAAACGACCTCTATCCTGCTGATGTTGATAACGATCAGCTTGAGGGCCTGCTTACTACCATCAAGAATCAGGATGAAGAGCTTGAGATGAAGGACAAGGAGATTGTCCGTCTTCAGGCTAAGATTGAAAAGATAGAGAAGGAGGCTGAGAAGCACCATGGCGAGAAGCCTGCTAAGGCTGCTCCTGCCAAGAAGGCCGCAGCTAAGCCTGCAGCCAAGAAGACTCCTGCCAAGAAGGCTCCTGCCAAGAAAACAACAAAGGCAGAGCCTACAGAAGAAAAGAAAGATTAGAATTTTTAGATTACTCATAAAGATTAATCCCCCTCGCTGCATTGATTTGCAATGAGGGGGATTTTTTAATTTCCCAAAATATTCTCTGAAATAACGCGTTAGCTGGAAAGCGTTATTTTTCGAAATGAATCCAGTCTACGTCGAAGAAGGCTGCATCGTTCTTCTTGGCTGTGCGGGTGTTGAAGAAACCGAGCTTGGCACCTATCCACTTGCCTTCACGCACAGTGAAAGGATTGCCTATCTTGGTGAATTTTTTGCCATCCAGACTGTAGCTCCATTCAGCGATAGCCTGTATCTGGTTGGCGATGCCTTCGCTATGAACCTTCACGCGGAGCCATACATCCTGGGTAGCGATGCGGGAAGAAGGAATATCATCTACGGCATACTTCACGGTGTAAGGTTGAGGCTGCTTGCTGGTCTTGATGGCTACTTGCTTCACCACTTTCTCAGCCTTTCCCTTCTCAGCCTTCTCGCAGGTTACATATTGCAAAACAACACCCTCTTCCTTGGTATCAACAAACTTGAGTGCCGCATAGTCCATGCCCTGCATAATCATGCCGGCGCTTTCGCCCAGTACCTTATCTGTCTCCTTGTAAGCCTCGGTGCGGTTAGGTATGAACTTCACCTTGGCAGTAGCAGTAAAGTTCTCGGTAGGGAGTTTCTGGAGCAGGAGGTTTGGCAAATCATACAGGTTCTTTACATCTTCTGCCTGCTGCACACCATAGAGACGCAACTTGGAGTTCTTAGCATCACAGAAGTACCAGTACTGACTGTAAGGACCGTTCCACTGCCATTGCAGACCTAAATCTATGCTGTTGAAATCATCCGATTCCTTAGGCTGGAAGTTACCGCTTGATGGCAGGTTTGGCTTCTTCCATTGCTGAACAGGGTCACCGCAGCCGTCACCATCCTTGTCGTCTCCGATAACGAGCCAGTCGTTTACCCATTTGGCTGGTTGCAGATGAACCACACGACCATAAGCATGCTTATCCTGGAAGTGGAGGAACCAGTCTTCGCCGTTCTGGGTATCTACCCATGCACCCTGGTGAGGGCCGTTTACCTTCTTGTTCTTTCCCTGTGCCATACCCACATACTCCTCGTAAGGACCATATGGATTCTTGGAACGCAGTTCTACCTGCCAGCCATACTTTACTCCGCCCGCAGGACTCATGATATAATAATATCCGTTGCGCTTGTAGAACTTGGTGCCTTCGATGGTAGGCTGGTCTTCGTGACCATCATATACGATGCGTGAAGGACCGATAACCTTGGTGCCGTCTGGTGACATCGGAGCTACGAAGAGCACTGACTTGATACCGGCTCTTGAACCGGCGCATCCATGCGAAAGATAAGCCTTGCCGTCTTCATCCCAGAGAGGGCAGCAGTCGATAAGACCTTTTCCCTTCATCACCCAGGTGATAGGCTCCCAAGGACCGCGTGGGTCTTGTGTCTTGGTCATGAAGAGACCTTGGTCAGGATCGCCACAGTAGATGTAGAACCATCCGTCATGGTAGCGGATAGAGGGTGCCCACACGTAGTTACCATGCTGAACCTTCTTGTGCCAATCCAGTTCGGTGCCCTGGTATTCAGGCAAAACCGGATAGTCATCGAGTAGGGCTGCACCGATAATCTCCCAGTTTACCAGGTCGGTGCTGTGCAGAATCTGCAAGCCTGGGAAACACTGGAAGGAAGAGGAGGTCATATAGTAGTCATTGCCCACACGGCATACGTCAGGGTCAGAGTAGTCGGCGTCAATAACCGGGTTGCGGTACATTCCGTTCTTCAGGTTCGGATTCCATGTCTTGGATACCGCTTTCTGGGCATTCACGCTCAGCGCAGAGAGCGGAGAACTCAATGCGATGGTGGCGAGAATGCACAGGAGTGAATGCGATTTTATTTTCATTGTTACCGATGTTTAAATGAATTATTTAGCTACGTATTTCTTGTTGTTATAGATGTAGATGCCTTTTTTGAGACCTTGCAGGTCTTCCGCCTTTGCATTGAGCTTTACCATGCGACCGCTGAGGTCGTAAATGTTGTTATTGTTTACCTTGGCGATGGCAGCAATTGGCTGAATGCCTGTAGAAGTCTCTGTATAGAGAGTGAACTGCAGGATGCACTGCTTTACCTTTGGAGTGAAAGTAAGCGTGTGCTCTACAGGTGAATCAAACTCTACTGTATATTTTTTCAGACTTTTGTCTTTTGGAAAAACATAGGTAGAAGCATCATAGCTTGTGCCGTTTATCTCGCCGAGATAGGCATCTGCATCTGAGTAATTGTCTTTTCCCTCGATATCCATTTTGACAATCTTTATGCCGTCAGGAATGATGATGGTGTATTGATTGGCGCTATACTTGATATAGTTGGTACCAGAACCAGCATCGTATGTCTTTCCCTTCTCATTGCTGATAGCGAAGCCGTTGCTGAAAGAACCGGCTGTCTTATCCGTCAAAGTTTTTGAGTTTAGTGTGAAAGGACCCTTGGTATCAGTAACGGTTGAACCTGTAGACGTAGCATCACACTCGTCTGTCCAAGTAGAATCAAACTTCTTGAGCCAGATAGAACCGCTGCTGACGGTAATCTTAGAATTATTCTTGAACACGAGATTATCTACGAAGCGGATATCGATACCCTTCTTTGCTGAAATCTGCACATTGTCGAGTGTTACATTCTTGATGTGGCTCTCAGGGCGGCCAATCAGGAAGATAGCGTTACCTTCGCAGACATCTGTAGTCTTCACGTTCTGAAGCAGAATGTTGGTGTAGGTTGGGGTAGTACTATCAAGAGCTCTGGCATTTGCCTTATCTACGGCAGGGTCACTGTTGTAGTTCTTGTCGTAGAAGCAGTCGATAGAGAATGGGTTCTTCACCTTGGTCATGGTGAAGTTGGTGAACTTCCAGTCCTCCTCGCCACCGCCACGCAGTGTACCATTGCTATTGATACCCGTCTTCATGCGGATACCGGCAGTTGTACCATTCATGTCGATATTGTCGAACCATACATGCTTGATGTTGTTGGTGTAGCTACCGATAGAAGCACCATGTCCTGTACCGAACTTGCACTTCCATACATGGATATATTGTGCATCGTTGTCGCAAACGATATTGTCATCGCCGTTGCTGATGTTACAGTTGTAGATATTAACGTATGGACCCCAGATAGAGATTCCATCGGTGTTATGCGATGCCTTTCCCTTGCCAGCTTCAGATGAAGGTTCACTGATAATCAGATCATGGATGGTAGCATGGCTAGCCTTACCGCTGTTGCTGATGGTGATGTTTACACCCGGAGTATTCTGAATCTTGAAGTTGCGGAGCAGGAAGCGCTTGCCCTGCTCGAAGCGGATCATTGCACCAGGATTGAAGGTTTCGCCATTCTCTCTTGCGAGCCACCAACGTGCACCCTGACCGTCGATGACTGAAGTTTCACCTTCACCCTCGATAACAATGTCGGTAACGTTCTTGCCCTTGTTCTTTCCGCCGATGAAGACAATCTTTGTGTTAGGCGCCTTGCCGTATTCCACGAGCTTCAATGTGGCACCTGCGCTGAGGTGAAGGATGGTCTTCGCCTTGATGCTGAGTACCTCGGTCTTGCTTGTCATTTGGTCGGTACTACCAAACATCCATGTACCGGCAGGAATCACGACCATACCACCTGTTGTAGGCACAGCATCAAGTGCTTTCTGGATAGCCTTGGTGTTATCTGTAGCAGATGTAGAAGCACCATAGTCTTTGATATTAAATGTGTTTGCCGAAGTGATGGTAGGCAACTGTGGCAGTTCTACGGCAGTCCATCCTTCAGGAGTGTTCTGTGCGTTCTGCTCGGCTGTGATACCAGCGAAAGTTTGTGCTTTTGCGAACATTGGCAGAGCCATGAGCGCAGCCAGCACGACTGTCTTAATGATTGATTTCTTCATTTCTTCTTAGGTTTATTTATTTTATTATTTTTGTATTCTATAAGATTTTCTGCAAAGTTACGACATTTTTGCTTATCACATGCAGATAGTGGGCGAAAAACTACGAAAACGATTACGTATACCTTGCCGATAGAACCAAAAGAAAGACCGTATCCATCAGGAATTATCTCCCTAGAATACGGTCTTAAACCTAATGATTAACGTATGTCTTGATAGGTTTTCTTATCAACATAATGACTTTGATTAGTAACCAGGATTCTGGTCGGCTAATGTCAGTTGGTCATTGGCATCAATTGCTGCCTGTGGGATAGGGCGAAGAAGCTTCTTGCCGATATACTGGGCAGCCTTGTCTCCCATCTCGTGGTTATACTTGGTGCAACGCTCTACCAGAGTCTGGGTTCTGCGAAGATCCATCCAACGAGCCTCATTACCGAAGTTCTCGCATGCATTCTCATCAAGGATGTCATCGATAGTGATAGTTCCTGTAAGTGCAGAAAGACCAGCGCGCTGGTGAACCTCATTGAGTCGTGCCAATGCCTTAGGATTATCACCAGCCTTCAGATAAGCCTCAGCTGCTACGAGATACATCTCTGGCAAAGTGATGATATGGATGTCGCGATAGCAGGTGTTCTTCTCTGTCTTAGCAGTCTTGCTGTCGTCAAACTTCTTGCATGGACTAGAACCATATACCAGTTGCTGGTTGTCATAGTATTCCATATCTTTGCCATTCATATTCTGTGCTTCCTTGGTTTGTGAATCCATAGGAATGCGATAGGTATTCGTTCTGTTTGTTGGGTCTTTAGCCTTCCATGAATCAAAGTCGGCATCAGTCTCATACCATGCAGAATAGTATCGCGTTACTGGCTTACCTACCAGACTCTCACCATTCTTGTACCAGGTCCAGTAACCGGTACCTGCAGCATTTCCCTTGTTCATATCCGGCAACTCCTTCATGAAGGTAGCATCGTAACGCTGGTCGCCCTTTTTGAAGCAATGCAAGGCATAGAGGGTTGGCACATAGCTGGAGGTTGTAGCCTTGATAGGATCTTCGTTTCCACCCAGATAGTTGCAGTAGTAACCGCTCCATTCTGTACCACCTGATGTTGTATTGTTGGCTGTAGCCAGATCATACTCTACATCCCAAAGGAACTCTGCGTTGTCATCGCCAGAACCATCTGCCTTCCAAAGGTCGGCAAATGGGGTAGTCAGTCTTCTGCCCGCAATCACCTCATCGGCAAGGGTTGCTGCCTTGGAGAAGTATTCCTGCTTGTTGAGGTCCCATGCAGCAGAAAGGTAGGTCTTGGCAAGGATAGCCTTGGCTGTTTCCTGGCTGATTCTGCCGCCACCCTTGGTAGCTGTAGAAGCCTGGAGCACATTCTTGCCGATAACATCTTCGAGTTCGCTGATGATATAGGCATATACATCTGCAGCAGAAGACTTCGGATATCCTGTGCCTGTTGTGGTAAGGAAGTCCTTCATGATAGGCACACCACCGAAGTTGTTTACCAGGAGATAATACTCGTAAGCAGCCAATACACGGGCTTCGCCTACAAGCTGCCCCTTAGTCTTTTCATCAACTTGGGCTGTCTGTGCATAATATGACACAGAGTTGGCTGCACGGATACCTGCATAGAGGTAAGTATAGAGATCCGTTATATCTTCATTTTCTGGAGTCAGAATCTCGTAAGTGTTCAATGCCTCGTTCATCTTGTTACGACCATCGGCATACATATCTGTACCTGCTGAGAAACAGCTTGTGAACAGAGGAGCTGCATAAACGTTTTGCAGATGCTGATAAGCATCATTGACGAGGCTGTTGAATCCTTCTTTTGTTGCAAATGTTTGCTTATCAGTTACATTCGACTTGTTGCTCGCATCCAGGAAGTCGCTGCAACTTGTCATGGTTCCCATGCAGCAGGCCGCCAGTGCTACGCTATATAATATCTTTTTCATAATTGTTTACTTCATTTAATGAGATTAGAACTTAAGATTTACACCAAACTGGTAGGTTACAGATGATGGACCGCCATTCTGCAGATTCTGTGATGCCCACTCAGGGTCGAAGCCCTTATAGTTGGTGAAGCAGAATGGGTTCAGAACGTTTACATAAACACGGAGGTTTCTGATACCAGCCTTGCTAACTACGTTCTTAGGCAAGGTGTAACCCAGGGTGATGTTCTTAACCTTGGTGAAAGAGGTCTTCTGATACTGGAAGCCTTCTCCCTTGGCAGAACCCTTGTCGCTGAAGTAGCCACCGGCAGTTTTATCGCTGTCGGTTGGATAAGGATACTTTCCGTAGTGGGTCTCTGTGGCAGTTGTAATCTCACCTGTTGCATGGTCGATGATTGGTGCTCCCTTTGGTATGTAGTAATCCAACTGCATGTGGGCATTACCACGGTCGCTATACTTCATATACTTCTCATGGAAATAGCTGCGTGACCAGAATCCGCTCTTGGTATAGAACATGATAGAGAAGTCGAAGCCCTTGAAGTAAACATTGGTAGAGAAACTACCTGTCCAGCGTGGATCGGTACAACCATAAATCTGCTTATCGTTGTCGTCAATCTTACCGTCATCGTTCCAGTCGTTTACAGCCATCTGACCTTCATACCACTTATACTTAGTGCCATACTTCTCGTAGAATTCCTTCAGGGTATAGTGCTTGTCACCATTCATGGTGTGCATGGTTACACCCTTGTCGGTGATGACATCGGTATGGGTATAGTCACGGAGTACGTTCAGTGGCTCGCCGATAAACCAGTTGTTGGCTACCTCATCAACCTTACCGTTACTCAACTCCTTAATCTTGTTCCAGTTGCGGGCGAAGTTCACGTTGGCACTCCAAGAGAAATCCTTCTTGTTAATAATGTTGAACTGCAAGCCCAACTCGATACCTCTGTTCTGGACAGAACCTACATTGAAGGTTGAAGTCTTCTCACCAGTTTCGATAGGCACTGAACGTGACATAATCTGACCATCAGAAAGACGGTTATAGAAGTCGGCTGTTACATTGATGCGATTCTTCAGGAAACTCAGGTCGAGACCGAGGTCGAACTCCTTCACCTTCTCCCAGATGAGGGCTGTGTTCACCAATCCGTTAGGATGATAACCCTGTACCTCTTTGCCGTCAATGGTTACATAAGATGGACCTGTAGCAGAAGCGATAGTTACATAGTCACCCACATTGTTGTTACCTGTAACACCGTATGAAAGACGGAGTTTAGCATTATCAAGCCAGTTGTTGAACTGCTTCATCCAAGCTTCATCTGAGATACGCCATGCTGCAGCTACAGAAGGGAACCAGCCCCATCGGTTGCCGTCTGCGAAGCGTGAACTGCCATCGGTACGGAGTGTAGCTGTAGCCATGTAACGGCCCTTGTAGGAATAGTTGGCACGGAAAGCGAATGACTCCAATGATGACTCAGTATAAGAGCTTGAGAGCGTCTTGTCGCCGCTGGCTGTTCCCAGATTGTGGAATGTAGTATGGTCGCTGGCGATTCCCTTGCCTTCCTCATACTGGTATTCTGTATTGCTCTTGTAGAGTGAGAACAATGCCATAGCACCAACAGTGTGGTCGCCAAATGTGCGGTTGTAGTCAAACTGGTTGTCCCAAGTCCAGTCTACACGGGTTGTATTGGCAACAGAGCCGAAGTTGGTCTTGTTCTTCTGGTAGTAAGTTGAACCTACGTCGTTACCCTCGTTCAGACCTGTTGCATAGAAGATACCTTGGCGCTTGTGAGAGTAGTTTGGAGAGAAGGTGGTTGTAAACTTCAATCCCTTGATGATGTTGGCACGCAGATAGAAGTTACCCATCAGTCGGTACATCTTGGTCTCATTGGTATAGTTGCCGTCATTCAAATCGATGAGCGGGTTATATGTAGATGTAAACTGTGCACTAGAATCAAAGGCAGCCTTTGCACCCGGGTTAGGAATCAGGTTGCCATCTGCATCTGTCGGAGATACGAATGGGTTGAAATAGAATGCATTCACGTATGGAGAATAAGTACCATCAGTACATACATCCTGGGTGCGGCTCATTGACATGTTGGTAGAGAAACCTGCCTCGAATATCTTGGAGAGCTTGGCATCCATTGCTCCCTTGAAGTTAAAACGCTCATAGTCGTTGCCTTTGAATACGTTCTCTTCTCCCTGATAACCCATACCTACACGGTAGTTGATCTTATCTGTAGCACCGGCAGCACTGATAAAGTGGTTCTGCTGGGCAGCTGTGCGGGTCACCAGCTTCTTCCAGTCGTAACCGTCGAAACTTGGATCCATCATCAGATCATAAAGTTTGGAGTCTTTGTAGCTGGTTGCTCCCTTGCGTGTCAGGAAGGCAGAATTCAAGTCGGTATCCTTGATGATGTAGTGTGGATGTCCTTCGGCATCAACACCCTTGCGGCTAGAGCCATCGTAGCTCTTACCATCGAGCGTGGTATATCTGGCAAAACGATAATCCATAAACTCGTTGGCATCCATAAACTCAGGCATGCGCGCCAACTTCTTGATACCATAATATCCGTCATAAGTGATAGTTGCCTTCTGTGCCTTGTCTGCACCCTTGCTGCCCTTGGTGGTAATCATGATGACACCGGCAGAGGCACGGGAACCATAGATGGCGGTAGAAGATGCATCTTTCAATACGTCGATGCGGTCGATATCATCAGGATTGAGGAAGTCCATGTTGTCGCAAACTACACCATCGATAACATACAATGGCTGTGCCTGCTTGTTGATAGAAGCCTGTCCACGAACCTGAATATTGAAGCCTGCACCTGCGCGGCTACCAGACTGGGTGATGTTGACACCAGGAACAGAACCCTGCAGAGACTCTGCAAGATTGGTAGTACCACGAGCGGCAATCTTTTCTGAGTTGACAGATGCGATAGAACCGGTTACGTCGCGTTTACGCATAGTACCATAACCAACGACAACGA
Organism: uncultured Prevotella sp.; assembly: GCA_958369755.1. Taxonomy (GTDB): domain Bacteria; phylum Bacteroidota; class Bacteroidia; order Bacteroidales; family Bacteroidaceae; genus Prevotella. Next base: position 33,268 of record CATXJC010000009.1, on the reverse strand, counting down.
CCTCGTCAAGAGCTGCATTGTCATCTTCAAGTACGATGTTCCATGTTTTCTGACTTCCTACTTTTACTTTCTTAGGCTTGCAGCCGATGTAGCTGAAAGTCAAGACCGTATTAGGGTCTGCGTTCTGAATGGTAAACTTACCGTCAAGGTCGGTGATGCCACCTGCCTTACCATTCTGGTCAGTAATGGTTACACCAATCATTGGGTCGCCATTAGCATCCTTAACGGTACCTTGGATTGTTTTCTGCGCAAAAGCGAGGAAACAAACCGAACTCAAGGTCAGTGCCATGCTGGCACGTTTCAGTTGTTGATACATAACGATGTTTGTTTTGTAGGTTATTATTATATCTTGTTAAGTTTCTCTGGTCTAATTGAACTTACTAGCGATTAGTTGTTGTCGTGTTTGATTCTCAATAGATCATAAGGAATCTTCGATTTTTGGTTATAATCTTAGATTTCTGCTACAAAGGTAATTAAAATTTTTAAATGTTGAATAAAATAAATGAAAAATCTAACGTAAACGTTTTCGGAAGTGTTGTTTCTACAATATTGTCTTTTCGTCGTATTGATTCAGGCGGGTAAGTGAGCCCTACGTAACGTTTACTTAGGCTTTTTTGAAGTTCAGATGAGGCTTACTTGATGGGGCAGGAGTTAGCAGAAATTACATCACGACGTATCTGTTGCTGCGTCGTGACGCACCGATTGCTACATCGTGACGCATCAGAAGCTGCGTCGTGATGTAATTTCAGCAGCCTCAGGGCAAACGGAGCCGCTTACGCTGATGAAACCATGTTCTTCATTGCGCAAGTTCATACGTTTCATTGAGCCGATACATCCGACTGCGCTGGTTTAAAGATCCGACTGCGCTGGCTTGAAGATTCGATTGCGCTGGCTTGAAGATATGACTTCGTTGTCTCGAAGATTCGAATTCGTAAGCAGAATGAGACGGATTTGTTTGCAGAATGAAGTGGCTGAGTTGGCAGAATGAAGTGGCTGTGTTAGCTGAATGAAGTGGCTGTGTTAGCTGAATGAAGTAGCGAAAAAAAAGGCATGTCATCGCACTTATGACACACTCTTCCTTATGTACTTACGCTGCAAATATACGCTTTTCTTTCGTAACTTCCAAGAAAATAATTGTAAAAATGAGATAGAGAATAAGAGAAAATAAAAAAAGTGCAATGCTCCATATAAGCATTGCACTTTTTCTTAAATTTATATGAGATGTTAATCCTTGTGGATTAATCCTCTACTACATACCAGCGTGGGTCACCAGCCTTTTCCTTCAAAGTACCAGCCTTGATGGTAAAGTCGCCATTGGTTGGGTCCTTGAACAACTGGGTAGAGCTGAACTCTGTATCATTCACGCCCTTAATCACCTTGAAGAAGTCTGTTGTTCTGAAGCTGTTTACTACAGTTGCTGGAGTCTTGCTTCTGATGTTCTTGTTGGTAGCTTCATCAGCACTCTTACCGAAGATACAGTTCTCAATAGTGAAGGTGCTTGGTCCGAATGTGTCAACGTTGAAGTCAACGAAGAACTGACCATTACCATTACAGTTGTAGAATGTGCTGTTCTTGATGGTGATGTCCTGCATATCTGTCTTCTTGCTGAAGATAAATACCTTACCGGTTACACAGATACTGTTGAATGTACAGCCGTCAATCTCTACGTTGTCGAGATGACCTTTACCGCTGCCTGCATCAATGTGGATGAAACCATAACCTGCACAGAGTTTGGTGAAGATACTGTTCTTCAAGGTAAGTTTGCCGATAGACTTAGCATCACTTCCCTGGATACGGAAGAATGATGTTTTGATATTGCTAACCTCGCAATCCTCCAAAGTGAACTCGCTTATGGTACAAGCCTTGCTCTGGTTGATGAAGTAACCAGCACCATTTTCTACCAATTTCACGTTCTGGAACTTGATGAATGCATGAGAACCTGCAATATCGAAGTTCTTGTCAAGATTGATGGTAGGCGCATCACCACCTGCCAAACCGAAGAATGTAACAGACATTCCGTCTGGGATGGTTACGTTGGTCTTGCCACCGTCTGAATCATTTGTGCCGTAGAGAGAAACTGTGGCACCTGCAGGAATACCGATGGTTGCACTATAGTTAGTCTCGTTTCCTGCTGCAGCTTTGGCCTGCTCTGCAATCTCATCAATGAGAGTCTGGGAGATAACATTCACGTCACTTGGGAGCGTGTACTTATAGTTTGCAGATGGCATTGCAGCAGGTGTGGTGAACTGCAACTGACCACGTTTTGCCTCATTGTTATATAATGTGGCGATGTAAGTAGTTGTTGGCTTCACGTTAGAGTAAGTAACTTTACCAGCAGCAATTTGGTCTGCGGTAAGTTCATGCTTGCTCTTATCCTCTGGATCTGCTGCGTTGACAATTGTGATATGGGTAACTGTCGCACCTGGAGTCCAAGAGAAATTAACGTGGTCTTCAAAGAGGTCGGCTGTAGTAAGCTCGTTGAATAACTGTTCAGCCTTTGTCTTGAATGATGAACCATCCTTGTAGTAAACCCATTTAGACTCGTTAGCAGTAGAAGACATAGCCTTTACACGCATGTAGTACTTGCTGTCGCCATCGAGACCTGAGAGAACTACTGGAGATGAAGTCAACGACTTATCTTCACCGAACTTGATGATGTTAGCATTCTCAACACCTTCGTAAAGAGAGTCCTTGCTTACCTCGAATACATAGTACTCTGGTGAAGAAACTGCTTTTGATGTGAAGGCAGAGAATGTAACCGTAGCTGATGTTTCGGCAGTTTCAACGGTGATTTTGTCACCGTTGAGACCGAACAATCTTGACAGGCTGCCATCTACGTCCCAGTCATTGCCATCGGTACAAGAAGTAGCCGACAGAGTCAATGCCATCATAGATGCTGTGCCCAATATTTTTTTAATGCTCTTCATTTTCTTGTCTTTTTTGATTAAAGATGAATTAGTCTGCATAACCATAAGAGTTGTGAATCTTACCGTTGGTTGCAGAGATGGTTGTAGAAGCGATTGGCATGAGATAGCGGTTCTTCACTGCTACGTTATCGCCAACCAAACCGCTGCTGATAGATGGCAGGTTTACGTCAACCTGTGTATCTGAACCTGTATCCAACTTAGCTGCACCGAATGAGTCGATACTGCCATCGTAGTCAGCAGATGTCTTTCCGTCAGGAATACCATACCATGTTACGCTAGAGAAGTCAATCTTGGTTTTCTTCTCATCCAGGTAGTTGAAGTAGATGGTCTTCTGGTAAGTACCGTCTGCAAGTTCAGCCAGGTAAGTCTGCTTGAACTCATTGATCTTTTCTGCGAGGAGGTTCCAACGAATCAGGTCGTACTTGCGGATACCTTCACCTGCAAACTCCCACATGTTCTCCTGAACGAGAGCATTGAAGAATGCGTCCTTGTCAGAAGCAATGTTGTTGACGTATGCCTTAGCTTCATTCTTGTCAGCCTGGTTAAAGGCACGGGTATGTACTGCTTCCAAAGCCTGGCGGGCTGTCATGCCGTTTGCTGAACCTTCGTAGTTGGCATCAGGGTTGCCTGCCAACTCGTTCATGCACTCAGCATAGTAGAGCAATACCTGAGCGTAGCGCATCTTCACTGGATTGATACCTGTAGTGTGCTTAGCTGTTGCCTTAAGGTTGTTCTTCAACCAAGTATTGTTCATCTTGCGGGCATCCCACTTACCTACATATATACCGAAAGGAGCATTCTTCAGCATGTTCTCAACAGTGTTGCTGCCGTCCTGCTTGATTTCGAAGTTGGCGCAAGTGATGTCACGGCGTGTATCCTTCTTGTCGTAAGAATAGAGCAGAGGTGCAGTAACCTTCATCTTACCAGATGAGTTGCCATAGCCATATTCTGTTGTAACACCATTCAGGCGGACACCTACAGTGTAACCCAACTCTCCTGTTACGTTCTCACCGAAAGGAATCTCGAAGAGGTTCTCGTGGTAAGTCTTGTCGAGAGAGAGCTGGTTAATCAAGTACCACTCGTTCTCGAAAGATGGGTTGAGATTGTGAGTGTTGTCGTTGATGATAGCTGACCAGTGTTTCAGGGCACGCTCGTAGAGAGCCTTGCGGTCTGCTGCACCAGGGCGCTGTGTTGGATAAGTAGCATCGCTGTAAGATGCTGTCTCATATCCGTCCTTTGACTTCTCACGGATGGCGTAGCCGGCGCGTGTCATGGCAATCTGTGCCAGGAGAGCGTGAGCATAACCCTTGGTTGTGCGCTCTGTGGTATAGCCTGTTGCCTGGTCTGCCCATGGCAAGTATTCGATAGCCTCATCCAGGTCGTTCATCAGGGAATCCATAATCACGTCGCGGTCGGTCTTCTCCAGGTAAGCGTTGCTCAAGTCAGACTTTGATGCTTCAACCTTGAAAGGAATATCACCGAAAATACGAACCAGGTCAAAGTAAACCATGGCGCGGATGGTGAGTGCCTCGCCGAGGCTACGTTCCATAGACTTCTGGTTAGCACCACCGGCAGTGAGAGTTGCGCTGCTGCGGATACCCTCGATAATCTGGTTGGCATCCTCGATGATACCATACTCAGCATCCCATACGCCGCTAATCTTGCTCCATCCCGGGTCCATGTTATAGTTCATGTTACCACGTTCACTTGAGGTGTTGGTAGCATTGCTGCCAAGACCGTCAATCAATTCGCAGTCGCTGTTCAGGTTCCATACAATAGACAGGTCCTGTGCGTAGGTACGGTCCTGAGCCATTCCGCCATAGAGCTTATTGACGCGAAGATTGGTATAATAAGGTGAGGCGTAGGTATTCTCAGCAGTCATCTCTGATGGAGAGGTCTGATCCAGGAAGTCGGAGCATGAAGACAATCCTAATACGCCTGCCAATGCAAATGCATATAATATCTTGTTCATTGTTATTATCTTATAAAGTTTTAGAATGTAACGTTAATACCACCTACGAAGGTGCGGCTCTTTGGATAAGCTGCATAATCGATACCTGGGGTCATTGGGTTCTTCTTGGAACTTGTATCAACCTCTGGATCGTAGCCTGAGTAGTTGGTGAAGCAAAGCAGGTTGTAACCTGTGAAGTAGATGCGTACGTTCTGCATATAGCACTTGTTTACCCACTTCTTTGGCAAGGTGTAACCCACTGTTACGTTCTGCAGACGCAGGAATGATGCATCTTCTACAGCATAGCTGATGAGCTGCATGGTTGATACGCCTGCTGGATTGTAGATATTGGCGTTGGCATTGATCTCGTTCAAGCGGTTCATCACCTTTTCTACACCACCATATTCTGTGATGAGGCTAGCTGATGGGCGGCCGATGTTGTTTCCGTTGGCTGGGTCAATCCAAGTATAGCGGTTGCCTACGTTGAAATCATCTACAAGGTTATAGTTCTTGGCTGAACCAGCGTAGAATGAGTTGGCAAGCTTGGTACCGTTCACAAGCTTATTGCCCAATGAGTAGTTGAAGAACAGGTTGAAGTCGAGGTTACCAACGTGACCGTCAAAGCCGAAACCACCTGTTGTGGTAGGTACGGTGTTGCCCAGACGCTGCTTCACTGCATCACCATTCTCATCAACTTCTACCTTGGCAACGCCTGGATAGAGGTTACCGCCGAAGAGCTTGTAGCTGTTGTCCTTTACGCCTTCTGCCAGTGCCCAAGTGCCGTTGGCTTTCAATACCAAGTCACCCTTGCCTGTTGCTGCATCATACACGGTGTAGAAACCATTGCTCTTGTAGCCCCAAAGCTCACCGAGGCGACCGCCTTGCTCTACGCGGAAGTCTTCATACTTGGCGATGGTAGAACCACTCCAGTTAGAACTCTGCCATGGGTTCTCCATGTTCAACTCATCAATCTTGTTCTTGTTATAAGATACGTTGAAGTTGAAGTTCAAGCCGAAGTTCTTCTTGTCTACGATTACTGCATTGAGTGCCAACTCAACACCCTTGTTAGAGGTCTTACCGAAGTTCTGGAACTGGTAAGAGTAACCTGTGTTGGCAGGAACGATACTTTGCATCAAGAGGTCCTTGGTGGTATTCCAGTAGAAGTCCAATGTACCGCTGATGCGACCGTTGAAGAAACCGTAGTCGATACCGAAGTTACGGGTCACTGTGGTTTCCCACTTCAAGTCTGGATTATAGAGAAATTTACCATGCTCAAGCATCGAAGCTCTGTTCTCATCGAAGAATGGAGCCTTTGATGTGTTGTCTGCCATAGAGTAGGTGGTAGTCAACAAACCAGAGTTGATACGGTTGTTACCTGCTGTACCGAAGCTCAGACGGGCCTTCAAGTTAGAAAGCCAGCTGGAAGCACCCTTCAGGAACTCCTCGTCAGACATACGCCAAGCCAAGGCTGCTGATGGGAAGATACCCCAACGGTTGTCCTTGCCAAACTTACTGGAACCATCGGCACGAACGGTAATGGTAGCCAGATACTTGTCGTTGAGTGTATAGTTGATACGGCCGAAGTAAGAGAGAATGTTCTCCTCTGCCTTGATATTACCTTCGTTTGGAAGTGCTGTACCTGCTGCTGTGTTTGCCAATACCTCGTTCAATGTGAATGAAGTAGGGAAGGCTACAGAAGTGTTGGTGCGGGTTACGTCCTGACTGCTGCTCCACTCCTGACCTACCAATACATTGATGTGGTCACGACCATGGAAAAGCTTCTTGTTGTCGTAAGTCAATGTATTTGCGTTACGCCAGTTCTTGTTCTCCAAGCGTACGAACTGTGCCTGTGGCTGACCGTTGTAACCATACTTAGAGTTGGTAGTTGCATTAGAACCCCAAACCTGTTCGGTATTGTTGTACTTCCAGCCATAGCCGAATTCAGAACGGAATGTGATATTTTTAAATGGCTTCCAGTTTAAGCCAACGTTGTAGTTTTGCTGGAAACGCTCCTGATACTTATAGGTATCGGTGATACGCTCTGTTGGGTTACGGCGTGTAGATGTGCTGTTCTCCTCATCATCGTCTGATGTACCAGAGAGAGGCTCTACCGGGTTCCATCTTACGGTGTTGGCAACAACTGAGTTTGCTGCACTCGACTCGTTGGTATCTGCACCACCATTCAAGCCATCCAGCTTGGTGAATGCCATACGTCCATTGAAGTCGAGAGACAACCACTTGTTCAGGTTGGCATTAATCTTGGCGTTTACATTGTTCTTGGCGTAGCCAGAACCCTGCATGATGCTCTTCTCGTCGTTGTGAGAGAAACCGATGTTGTATTTCAGGTCCTTGGTACCACCGCTTACGTTCACGTTATACTGTTTCTGGTTACCTGTACGGCCGAACACCTCATCTTGATAGTCACGTCCTTCGATAGACTTCCAGATATCGAGATCGTTGTAGTTACCATAGTCAGTGCTACCCAACTCATACTGATAGTATGCATAGTCGTATGGAGACATAGTCTTCACCAACTTAGATACTTTCTTCCAACCATAAGAAGCATTGAAGTTCACCTGAGTCTTGCCCTCAGAACCGCTCTTGGTTGTTACGATGATAACACCATTGGCACCACGGGCACCATAGATAGCTGTAGAGGAAGCATCCTTCAATACGTCGATGCTCTGGATTTCGCTAGGAGCGATGTCGCTGATAGAGCTTACAGGGAAACCGTCAACGATGTAGAGTGGAGAGTTGTCCTGAGAAAGGGAACCGCCACCACGCACGCGAATCTTCACGTCAGCATCTGGTGAACCTTCAGTGGTGGTGATATTTACACCCGCCATCTTACCGGTCATCGCCTCGCTTACGTTAGATACAGGAATGTTGGCAATCTGCTTGTCGCTGATAGATGATACAGAACCTGTGAGGTCTTTCTTTCTAACAGTACCATAACCGATTACTACGACATCGTTGAGGGTGGTGTTGTCATCCTCAAGCTTTACATCGATTGATTCTTTACCTGCAACGCTTACTTCCTTAGCTTTCATACCAATGTATGAAATCTTCAGTTTCTTGCTTTTGCCTTTTAAGTTTACTGTGAAGTTACCGTCAAGGTCGGTCACGCCACCATTGCCAGCTACACCTACCTCCATGACAGATGCGCCGATGATTGGCTCGCCCGTATTGTCAGTAACAACGCCTTTTACTGTTTGTGCAGATACACTTGTTACTACGAACATCAGTGCGCCTGCCAAAGCAATTTTCTTTTTTCTAAAATTACCAGACATACACTTTAGGTTTAGATAAAACTTATTCTAAATTACTAATATTCTAATGTTTTTTCTTAATGTTTTTAAGTAGAATTCCAGTTCTGAGCAGATGCTTGCTGAAGGGATGTTCCTCTTGGAACCCGAAGGCTCCGATGGGGCAACCTAGATGCGTAGCAATAGCTAAGTCGTGGTTTTCTTGTTGCAAAAGTATATAAAAAATATGAGAATATAGGTATATTGGGGGTAAAAAATTACGTAAACGTTTACAGATTTTTGAGTAAATACTCTGTTTTTTACATTTCGACGGTCTGTTTTCTCAGTTCCCGTTTCTGCTGTTTCAGAAGCTGAGGGAACAAAAAAGTGCAATATCCGGCACCCTTCTGAAAGAGGATGGGGATATTGCACTCCGAATGTTATCTGTCAATCTAATTACTTATGGTCTCAGCTTCTTTACTTTACGATGACCTTGCTTGTCTTCTTGCTGCCATCTGCCAGGGTCTTCACAATGATGTTGATACCCTTCTGAAGATTTGAGAGCTGGGTGCCGTCGGCTGCATAGATGGCGGTCTTGATGACTGCTGCATCTGTAGCTGAGGCGATGTTGCGGATACCGGTGCCCTGACCAACAACTGTAGCTTCGCTCAAACCGCCCATCTCGTTGGCTGCACGTACGCTCCATGTTGCAGAGGCGTCATCAACGATATAGCTAGGAGTGATGGTGAAGTCTACTACCTTGCCGTTCTTGCATACTGCCCAGAGAAGCGCGTAGTCGTTGTTGTCCCAAGCGAGGGTTGTACCGTTCAGCTTAACGTTGCTAGGTGCTGATGCCTGCTCGGTAGCTGCAGTTGGATCCCAGTCATCATCCTGACCCATTACTGTTTCAATGGTGTAGGTTGCAGCTTCCTCTGCTGTGAGGATAGGGTCTCCTGCTGTTTCATTACGACGGTTTACATAATTGTCACCATTCTTTGAGTCGTAGGCATCGTAAACTTTCTTTCTGTCCTTGAGGTCTACTACGCTACCTGTTGATGTGTATGAGTTGTATTCAGCGAAACGCTTAGGGTAACCGCCACTCATCTCGTTCCATCCTGCTGCTGATGGGATAGCTTCCATCTTGGTGTCAATGTAGAGCGCGATAGGTGTTCCCTTGCCCCATGGACGACCTAAGGTGTAGTTACCATTCAGGTCTTTTGCCTCAGTAGCATCCTTGATGGTACAGTCTTTGAAGATGTAGCCATACTTCTTAGGCTGAGAAGGAACTGCGAGATAGCCTCCCTTTTCACAGATCCAGAGTTCTACATTATTATAATATACATCACCCTTACCGCAGAGGTAGTCGGTACGACCACGAAGGATTCCGTCTTCGAAGTAGAATTTACCATTCTGGTTGTTTGATACGTAGGTATCCTGGTAAGCCCAGAGGTTTACGTTCTTGCAGATGGTCTTATTGCTCTGGTCGTTGAGTACGATGTCGCGACCTTTGGCGTCACCCATACTGCTGTACATCTTCAGATCCTGGAAATAGGTGTTTGTTGCTCCCTTCTGCAAGCAGAGTACGTCACCCTTGCCGATACCTTCCAATACGTTGGCTGATTGACCTGAGTTTGGAATGGTGTTGGTCAGTGAGGTGTTGTCCATGCCCTCACCGATGATAGATACGTTTGGCGTATTCATATAAATGGTTGGGTTAGCATAACTCTTGCCGTCGCTACCTGTTACCTTACTCTTCTCGTCAGCAGGAATCTTGTAGTCGCCCTGCTTGATGAAGATGCGGAAACGCTTGCTGGTATCTGTACGCTTAGCTGCTGCATCAAGTGCTGCCTTGAAGTCTCCGTCGGTTGGTACGATGAAGTCGTAGAGTGCTTTGGTTACTGCTGGCTTGGTCTTGGTAGTGAAGTTCAGAACAATTGCCTGGTCTGTGGCATTGTCTGTCAAATCGGCTACCGAACCTGCAGCGAGTGTGAAGGTATAAGCTGTAGCGTAGTTCAAGCCTTTGTATGCGAAGGTGATGGTCTTGCCGGATACGGCTCCTTCAATCTTTTGTGTGCCGAGTGTAGCGGCTGCGTTGCCGGTGAGTTTTACCTTCTCATCAAAAGTCAGTACAATCTTGCCGTTGGCAGATGCGTTGGTTGCGCCTTCTGCTGGTACGGTGTTTACGAGTACAGGTGCCTTGCCGTCGTTTACGAGCTGGGCAGTACCTGTGATGTAGATATTTGTGATAGAGATTCCGTCATTGTCGCCTGTTGCTCCCTTGATGGAAGAAGTCTTGTCGGCAATCCAGCGGATGTATACTTCTGCCTTGTTGTTTGCATCGGCTGGGAGAGTGAACTCTCCGTCAGTCCAGGCTTTGGCTCCTGCCATTTTGATGGCACCTACTTTGGTCCAGTCGGTTCCGTTGAGAGAGTATTCTACATTATATGTTTCGTATGCGTTATAATTGTAGAGCATGCTGCTCTTTACCTTGATATCGGTGAAGGCTGTTGCGTTGACCTTGGTCTGCCAGTAGGTCTCACCCAGTGGCTTGGTTTTCTTGGAGGTCCAGTTTACTGCAGCATTCTTTCCTTCGTAGCCGCCTGCGCTGTTGCTCTTGTCGAGCCATGCGTATGTATTGCCGTCTGCATCGCGCAGGATGAGCTGGTCTACATCGTTGTCTTCTGCAGCGAAGTCTGCTGTACGACCTTCTCTTGCTGACTTATAGAAGTCCCAGCCTGCGATGAAGTCTTTTGAAGAATATGCTGCTGTGAATGACTGGTCGGCGTTCATGTTTATTTTGCGTTCTGCTCCTGTTTCACCATCATTCCAGTTGGTGAAGGTGAGGATGTCGTTGCTGCTGGCTGTGAGGGTTACTTCTGTTCCCTCTTCATACATATTCTTTCCGTTAACAATGGTTGGGGCAGGAGTTGCGCTTACCATATAGTCTTTTGCACCACCTTCTACCTTGTAATCCAAAGCGTAGGTGTTTATCTTCTCAAAGTTTGCCTTCAATGCTGTGTTGGCAGAGATAGAGAAGGTGTATGCTTCATCTGTAGATACCACCTGGTTGTTGGCATCTGTCCAGTTGACAAATTTGTAGCCGAAATTCTTTGTTGCTGTTACGGTGATTGATGTCTCTGCATCAAATACGGTTCCTGCAGGAGATACTTTGACTGTTCCTGCTCCTACGGTTGAAACGGCAGCCGACAGGGTGTACTGTTCAACCTGCTGAACGGTTCCGTTCAAGAGACCATTGATGTGTACATCGGCAAAGCCTTGCTGCTTACCAGAGGCAACGCCGACGGTGCAACTTAGCGTGAAGCCTTCAGCTGATGTCAGTTGGGCTTGCTGCTCGGCAGTGAGCTGGATGACGATATGGTTGGTCAGGTTTTCGTTTTTCGAATATCTGTCATCCGCTGTAGTTTTGTTGTCTCTTAATGCCGTGAAATTACCCAAGTCTACAGAAGTTCCGTTGCTAAGTTTTGCGGTTACGGTTACTCCATTTTCTGAATCTGTACCGAATCGGTTTACATAGGTACTGATAGATGTTGGGGTGAATGTAAGACCCTTGCTTGGTTTTACGGTCCATTCTACGGCTTTTGTTGTGCCAACAGGACCGAAACCAGCCATGACCATCTTGTTTCCGTCTTTGTCTTTTGTAGTCTGTGATGGCTTGAGAGAATACTTCAAGTCACCGGTGTTTACGGAAACCAGACTGAAACCATTTTCTGGTGATTTAGTGTACTGCGTAGCGTAGTTGTCGTCATTAAACGGCCATGAAACGCTAGCTTCTTCGTTCTGGTAGGTTTGCGCATTTGCTACTACCATAACAAACAGGGCTATGAGTGAGAGCCCAAATCTGAGTAGATTCTTTTTCATTTGTTTGCCTTTTAGGTTGTTATACTTATTATAATTTTCAGTTTATATTTTAAGTTTGTTGGCGCAAAATTACACTTATTATTTCTATTTAAGAACTTTTTGTTTCAATTTTGTTGTAAAAGCTACGCAATCGTTTTCGTAGTTTTAGCTCATTTTGGTTTGTATTTTTCTGAGATTCTCAAAATGATTTATTATTTTTGCCACCGAAATAAACTAGCAAATGAATCAAACTAAAATAAAGTTATTCAACAACTAATTAATAATATATAAACTTAAAATAAAACGATTATGAAGAAATTCTTTACTCTTATTGCAGCCGTAGCTTTGGCTGCTAGTGTTAATGCTCAGGGAACTTATGCTGTGCAGGTAGGTGACAAGGTAAATGCTGGTGATAAGATTACATCTGTAGAAAACATCACTTTGACTTATATGGAGAATGATGGTACAGCTTTCGCGGATGGTAAGGCAACTACCAACTTGGCTGATGCTGATTTTACTGCTTACGTATGTGGTAAGAACAGTGGTAAGTTGCATTCTGATGCAGAGCCTACTGGCTGCGCTTATAAGTTCGAGACCACAAAAGCAGGTTCTTTAACAGTAGCAGTTCAATTGAATGCAACCAAGGGCTTCCATATCTTGGATGCAGATTTTGCAGAGGTAGCTCCTGCTTCTTATAATTTGCCTGCTGCTAAGGATGGTGCTTCTCAGGAGTTCACACAGAACGAGAAGGGCGAGAACATTATTGCAGTGAAGTCTAATGGTACTGTAACATTCAGCGTTGCTGCTGGTGGTACATACTATGTGCTCGCTGCAGGTACTAAAATGGGCTTCTATGGCTTTAAGTATACGATAGGAACTAGCACCGGCATCTCTTCAGTAAACGCTGCTGCAGCCAAGAAAAATGGTAAGACCTATAATATGGCTGGTCAGGAGGTTTCTTCTTCTGCCAAGGGTATTGTTATCAAGAATGGTAAGAAGTATGTAAAGTAACAGATTATATATACATATAAAACAAAAGGAGGGTGTGTCATGGACTTATGACACACCCTCCTTTGTTGTGAATATTTTCTTTTCCATCGGTGAGAATTCAATTATTAGTTTTAAATTCAGTTTACAGTTTAGAGTTAATAGTTTATAGGGCAATCTTGCTATACGGCGAAGCCGCTGTAAACTATAAACTGTAAACTATAAACTAAGTTTTACTTATTTAGTCCCTGCATTTCCATTTCCAGACTAGCCCAGATGAAAGGACCTACGCCCTTGGCATCATTGTCGCGGATAGGCTCGCTCATGTAATAGTCGAAGCTTCCATCGCGCTTGAAGTTTGGCTTCTTGACGTATGGACCAGGGCCAGGACCGAGTCCGCTGACAGCACAGCAGCGTGTAAGGCTGATGGTCTTGTCAGGATTTACCTGGATGAAGTTGTTCAGGATTCCCTCATAAGCCTTGATACCTGCTTCCTGATATTCCTTGCCGAGGTATCCCTTGCGGTAACCCTTGAGGAGAACATAGGCAAACATGCTTGAAGCGGTGCTCTCGAGGTAGTTGCGAGGATCCTTTACGTCCATCACATCGTACCATACACCCGTCTTCTTATCCTGATATTTCACCACGCTCTTCATAGCCTTATTTAATAAGGTGATGATTTCGCCGCGGCGAGCATAATCTTCAGGCATGGCATCGAGGCATTCGGTCATCGCCATGACGTACCATCCGAGGGCTCTTGCCCAGGTATGCTGGCTCTTTCCGTCTTCCTTGTTTGCCCAGAACTGGCTGTGGGGTTCGTCCCATGCATGCTTCCAGAGCTGGGTTTTCTCATCGTAGGTACGAAGGTCGGTCTTCACAATCTGGTCTACCGCATCGTCGAGAATCTTCTTCGCCTTCTTTGGCTTGAGGTTCTGAACGGCGTAGTTGCAGTAGAAAGGCAGCCCCATAAAGATGCCGTCGAGCCATACCTGGTTGGCGTAGATAGCCTTGTGCCAGTAAACGCCTTCCTTGGTGCGAGGCTGGTTCTGCAGCTGCTTGAAGAGCGTCTTCAGTGCCAGTTCGCTGCTCTTGCTAGGGAAGAGGTTGTGCATGCGGAGGATGAACTTCGCGGTGCGCACGTTGTCGAGATTGAAATCCTCATATTTGTAGCCTGTGATGTTTCCTTTTTCGTCAATCATCTTGGCTGGATATTCTTTCAGGTAGTTGATGATAGCCTCGTTGTTGGCTTCGGCATCAGCTCCCTTGAAGGTGCTCTTCCCATCTTTGTAATGGAGGTAGGTGTCGAGCATGCCTTCCATCTCAATGCCCATCACGTAGCTCCAGCGAGGTTTCTTCGGACTGAAGTCGAGGTTGTATGGGTGGGGAGTGCGCTGCATCTCGCTGTGGGTGAGCCACTCTGAATAGGTCTGGTAAGGACGGTCTTCCTTGTTGAGAACCAGGGAGCCGTTGATGATGAGGTTGTCGAACTTCACATCGCGGGTCTTGCCGGTCATCTTGACAGGCTGCTTGATGACCCCATCGAACTTACAGTTCTTTACATGGATATCGTATACGTTTTCTATTTTGTTTCCACCGATGATGAGCACACCGTAGTTGCTCTTCTGGCAGGTAACATCTTCCATGCTCACGTTGCGCACAGTAGGTTCAAATCCGCGGTAGCAAGCCTCTTTTGGCTCATAGTCGAGGTTGATCTTGAGCACGGCTTCCTTGCACTGGCCTACGGTAACCTTGCGCATGTGGATGTTCTGGATGAGTCCGCCGCGGCAGTTGTTGGTTTTGATGCGGAGGATGCGCTCCAGATGAGGAGAGTCCATCTCGCAGTTTTCGGCGTATACATTCTCGCATCCGCCTGAAATCTCGGAACCGATGACTACGCCACCATGTCCGTCTTCCATCCGGCAGTTGCGGATGATGATGTTTCTGGATGGTTGGTTCCAGAGACGACCGTCGTTGTTTCGTCCGCTCTTGATGGCGATGCAGTCGTCGCCGGTGTGGAAGATACAGTTCTGGATGAGTACATTCTCGCATGCTTCAGGGTCGCATCCGTCTCCGTTAGGTCCTTCGTTCCATACGGTTACGCCGTCTACTGTGATGTTCTTGCAGAGCAGAGGGTGCATCACCCAGAAAGGTGAATTGATCATCTTGACATTCTTGATGAGGATGCGCTCAGAGCGTACGAAGTTGACGAGCTGAGGGCGGAGACCCTGTCCCATGCCGAACTTGCGTTCGTCAAAAGGCACACCGTCTTCAGCCATCTTCAGCAGTCTGGCACGTGATCCCATCTTCTGGTGTTCCTTGGTTACGCCCTCCTTATATCCGAATCTGGCATTACCGTTCATTGGCCACCATGTATCGTTGTTACCACCTCCATCGATGGTACCTTTACCAGTGATGGCGATGTCGGTAACCTTGTAGGCATAGATGCATGGAGAATAGTTCCAGCATGCGATGCCCTCCCATGAGGTGCGTACCAGCGGATAGAGTTTCGGTTCGAAGGCAAACTGCAGTACGGCTCCTTCTTCGAGGTGGAGGTCAACGAAACTTTTCATCTCAATGGCTCCTGTGCGCCAGGTACCCTTCGGGATGACTACGGTACCGCCACCTTTTTTAGAAACGAGGGCGATGAGCTTGTTGATAGCCTTCTGGTTCTGTGCAGCCGAAGCGTTCTGCTTGGCTCCATAGGCAGAAATAGCATACTTCTTAGCTGCCTGCTTGATGCCTGGCAACTGTATGCTCTGTTCAATGCGCTGATATTCAGCATCGTTCCATCCGTTGGCCCAAGCGCAGGATGGGATGAGAAGCAGAGCAACGAGTAAGGTCTTAAAGAATTTCTTCATTGTCTTTGTTCTAGTTTTATGATTATTTGTATTATGAATTCGTTTGTATTGATCTGTTTTATTCGTTAGTCGGGTCTGACGTTTAACACATCGCTGCAAAGATACGAATTTTATTTGTAAAACAGGTGCAGGTAATGTTAAAATTAAATGTTTTTGGAAAAATGTTTGGTGTTTTGAAAATAAAATGTTACCTTTGCAACGATAATTAACATTATTAACGCAATAAATACTGGGTAGCCTATTAGATAGACATTTACTTAATGAATAAAATAAGATTAAGAAAATGAGTAAACTCAATGAAATGACAGACGAAGAGTTGGCCCTGGCTTATGTCGGTGGCGACAACAGAGCCTTTGACCTGTTGCTTTCCCGCAATGAGGTGAAACTGTTCTCTTATATCCTTTTCGTGGTTCACGATGAGGATCTGGCGAATGATATCTTCCAGGAGACATTCGTAAAGGCAATCAGTCGTTTACATGCTGGCCAGTATTCCAGTTCGGGCAAATTTATTTCGTGGTTAATGCGCATAGCGCATAATGTCATCATCGACGGTTATCGCAGTCAGTGTGTGTTCCGCATGGTAGAACAGGGGAACGATAATGATCTTTCCTGTCTGCGAGGCGAAGATTTTCAGGCAGACTGTGCTGAGCAGGAGATGGTACGCAAACAGGTGCTCCGTGATGTGAAGAAACTGGTAGACTTTCTGCCGGCTCCACAACGCGAAGTGGTTTATATGCGTTTTTATCAGCAGATGTCTTTCAAGGATATAGCCGAGTGTACCAATGTGAGTATCAATACGAGTCTGGGAAGAATGCGTTATGCGCTCCTTAACCTTCGCAAGATGGCTAAGGAGCACAATATCTATCTGAATCTTGATTAGTGGAGTTCTTTCAAGGCATGGATGGTAGCATAAGGGTCTGTGCTCTTGAATACATAACTTCCGCTTACCAGCACGTCTACTCCGGCTTTTACCAGTCTTGGAGCAGTTTCTGCCTGCACGCCGCCATCTACCTCGATGAGTGCCTGGCTTCCGCTCTCTTTGATGAGCTGGCGTAGACGGCCTATCTTCTTGATGGTGTTCTCGATGAATTTCTGTCCGCCGAAGCCTGGGTTAACGCTCATCAAAAGTACCATGTCTACATCGCAGATGATGTCTTCCAGCACACATACCGGGGTAGAAGGGTTGAGGGTAACTCCTGCCTTCATGCCTGCTGCATGAATCTGCTGGATGGTGCGGTGCAGATGGGTGCAGGCCTCGTAGTGCACGTTCATCATCATGGCACCGAGCTTGGCAGTCTGCTCAATGTAATTTTCCGGGTGCTGTATCATAAAGTGGACGTCGAGGGGCTTGGTGCACACCTTGCTTACGGCTTCTATCACAGGGAAGCCGAACGAGATGTTGGGCACGAAGACACCATCCATCACATCGAGGTGGAGCCAGTCGGCCTCACTCTTGTTAATCATCTCTATATCACTCTTCAGGTCAATGAAGTTGGCTGAGAGCAATGAAGGGGATACCATTGTTTTCATCTTTCTTCTTCTTTTAGTTAGGATAGCACACCTTTAGCTTCCCATTTTGCACCATGGTATGATAGGAGTAGGCTATCTGCTTGATGAAGTAGATGGTCTGAGCCGAAGGTCTCATTTTCTTTGGTGTAAATACTTGCTTCATAGGCGTGAATCTTTAAATTTGAATAATACTTCTTGTTATTTGTTGATTTCAGAACGGGCATGTATTGAGGATGAGTTTTCCTCTTTCCGTAACCTGTTCTCTAAATAAATAACGGCGTGTTGGGAAATTTATTACATTCCGGCGAAATAATTTTTTCTTTTTCTTTCTCCCTATATATAATAAGGTATAGTGGAGAAAACGTGAGACGAAAGTGGGGAAAAAGGGACGTTGGATGATAAAATAGTGTTAAATCTTAAAATTTCTCGACAAAAAGTTTGTAGTTTAAAAGAAAAACTGTACTTTTGCAGTAGAAATGAAGAACGAAGGAGAATCTTTTCGTTAAAAAGAAAGAAACGCCTCGTTTTAGTAGTAACAAACAATTAAAAGAAAAAGCAATATGAATACATTCGTATCTACATCATGGTGGTGGCGTAACTCAAGATTCCAAAAGTCGTGAGTCGAGACGCCGTATGTGGATGTGAACAACATAATATACTAGGGGCCTGCCGTAACTTACGACAGGCCCCTTTTTCTTTTTACAACGAAAAATAAAAATATAGGAGATATTAACTATGGAAATGAAGGACATTTTGAACAGAATGTTGAACCACGAGGAACTTTCCCGTGAGGAAACCCGAGACATCATTGTAGGAATCACCAAGAGTGAATTTCCTGAGGAACAGATTACAGCCCTGCTCACCGGTTTGCAGATGAGAGGCGTAACGGTAGATGAACTGCTCGGTTTCCGTGACGGAATTCTTGCCACAGGCGTGCCAGCCATCCTAGATTGCGACCGCTACATTGACGTGGTGGGAACAGGTGGTGACCGCAAGAATACCTTTAACATTTCTACCACCTCCTGCTTCGTCATTGCGGGTGCGGGTTACAAGGTGGCAAAGCACGGCAACTATGCGGCTACTTCGGTGAGTGGTGCCAGCAACGTCATCAAGAACCACGGTGTTCAGTTTACCGATGATATAGACAAGCTGAACCGCAGCATCAACGAGGCAGGCATCGTTTATCTTCATGCCCAGCTCTTCGCCAAGGCAATGAAGTTTGTAGGTCCTATCCGCAAGGCTTTGCAGTTTCCTACCGTGTTCAACCTGTTAGGTCCTCTTGTAAATCCTAGTCAGCCTAAGTGCCAGTTGCTGGGTGTAGCCAATCTCGACCAGATGCGCCTCTACAACCAGGTTTACCAGAAGTTGGGCATCGACTACGGCATTGTGAACAGCATCGACGGATATGATGAAATTTCACTCACCAGCGACTTCAAGGTAACCACCAACAACTATGAGAAGATCTTCAAGCCTCAGGATCTCGGTTTCGAGATAGCCAAACCGGAAGAGGTGCGAGGCGGAGCAACCGAGGAAGAGGCTAAGGACATCTTTGATGCAGTGCTTGAAAACCGTGCCCTCCCAGCCCAGAAGAACATCGTTCTCGCCAATGCAGCCTTCGGCATCCAGGTAATGGAGAAGGGACAGAAGAGCATAGAGGAATGTGTGGAGATAGCAAGAGAGAGCATTGACTCGGGTAAGGCACTCGCTACCTTCAAGAAATTCGTAGAGATCAACAGTTAAAGGGGCTTTAAAGGTAAAAAGGTAAAAGGGTAAAAAGGTAAAAAAAGCCTTAACCCCTTTGTCCCCCTTTGTCCCCCCGTTCCCAGCGATTCCATCGCTGGTTCCCCAAGTCTTTATCTTAAATAAAAAAACGAAAAAATGGCTGATATTTTAGAGGAAATTGTGGCTCATAAAAGAATCGAGATTGAGCAGCGCAAGCGCTTTATCCAGCCACGGCAGATGATAACCCTCACCGAGCAGAAAATGCAGGAAGATGGGGGAAAGGTGCCGGGCGGAAGCATGAAGGAGTCGCTGATGAACTCGGAGACGGGAATCATCGCTGAATTCAAGCGCAAATCGCCTTCCAAGGGCTGGATCAAACAGGAAGGTAAGCCGAGCATCATCCCGCTCGCCTACCAGCAGAACGGAGCCTCGGCGCTCAGCATCCTCACCGACATTGATTACTTCGGAGGATATGATGAGTATATTCAGGAGGCGCGCCATGTGGGCGTTACCCTACCTATCTTATATAAGAACTTCGTGGTAGAGGAATACCAGCTGCTGCAGGCGAGATACTGCGGAGCTTCTGCCGTGCTGCTCATTGCGGCCTGCCTGACCAAGGAGGAGTGTAAGCAACTCATGAACATGGCACACCAGCTGGGCATGGAGGTACTGCTCGAGATGCATAATGAGCGCGACTTCGAGTATGCTGAACTGGAACCGGATATGTACGGCATCAACAACCGAAATCTCGGAACCTTCTTTACGGATGTGGAGAACAGCTTCAGATTGGCAGAGAAACTTCCGAAGGATGTGTGCAGGGTGAGCGAGAGTGGTATCTCCAACCCGCAGACGGTTCTCCGGTTGAGAGAAGAAGGCGGCTTCAGAGGTTTCCTGGTGGGCGAACAGTTCATGAAACAGGCAGACCCGGGCGTGGCGCTTGCAGAATTTATTAAGCAGTTGAAACAATAAAGAAAATGTTTGTAAAGGTTTGTGGAATGCGTGAACCTGGTAATGTAAAGCAGGTTGCGCAACTCGGCGTTGATATGATGGGATTTATCTTTTATCCTAAGTCTCCACGGTATGCCAGTCATGGGGTGGCTCGCTCTGATGCTGACCGCAATGTGTGCCGAGTGGGAGTCTTCGTGAATGATTCCATTTCCAATATGTTGGATAAGATTCATTCATTCTCTCTGAATGCGGTGCAGATGCATGGAAGCGAGAGCAGGGAACTGTGTGAGCAGCTGCGTGCAGCAAAGGGGAATATGAAGATAATCAAAGCCATTAGTGTTTCCAATGCTGGGGACATTCAGAAATATAAGGAGTATGTAGGCGCTGTTGACTACTTCCTTTTCGACACCAAATGTAAGACGGTGGGCGGAAGTGGTCAGCAGTTTGACTGGCAGGTACTGGATGAATATGATGGCGATGTTCCATTCCTGTTGAGTGGCGGCATCGGTCCGGAAGATGCTTCCCGCATTCTGTCTTTCCATCATCCCCGATGCGTAGGAATCGACCTCAACTCCAGGTTTGAGATAGAACCGGGACTGAAGGATGTAGAGAAACTCAAGGAATTCCTTTTAAAGGTAAAAAAGTAAAAAGGTAAAAAAATAAAAAAGTAAAAAAATGAATAAGATAAATGCATTATTTGCACACAATAAAGACCGCAAGCTTTTAAGCTTGTATTTCTGCGCCGGATGCCCAACTTTGGAAGGTACCGGTGATGTAATTAAGGCGATGGAGCGCAAGGGGATAGATATGATTGAGGTAGGAATCCCTTTCAGTGATCCGTTGGCTGATGGTCCTGTTATCCAGAGTGCCGGAACCGTGGCTCTGAAGAACGGAATGACGGTGAAGAAACTCTTCGCTCAGTTGAAGGAAATCAAGGATGAAGTGCAGCTTCCACTCGTGCTGATGGGATACCTGAACCCAATCATGCACTACGGCATTGAGGCTTTCTTCAAGAGCTGCGTAGAGAGCGGAGTGAGCGGCACCATCATCCCAGACCTTCCCTTTGATGATTATCTGAAGGTGGTAAAACCCATAGCCGACAAGTATGACATCCGTGTCATCATGATGATTACCCCTGAAACCAGCGAGGAGCGCATCCGTTTCATCGATGAGCATACCGATGGTTTCATCTACATGGTCAGCTCCGCGAGCATCACGGGCGCCCAGAGCAGTTTCGGCGATGCCAAGCTGGCTTATTTCAACCACATCAACGGCATGAATCTGCGCAACCCACGCATGATAGGTTTCGGCATCAGCAACAAGCAGACCCTTACCAGTGCGCAGGATAATGCGGCGGGAGCCATCATCGGCAGCAAGTTTGTAACCCTGCTCAATGAAATCGGTGATCCGGATAAGGCACTGGATGGGCTTTTCGAGGCACTCAAACATTAACATTGAACTTTATGATTACCAAGACAGCATATCATAAAGTTCAAAGTTCAAAGTTCAAAGTTCAAAATTCAAAGTATTATGTATCAAGTTGACGAAAAAGGATTTTTTGGAAAATTCGGAGGAGCTTATGTTCCTGAGATATTATATAAATGTGTAACCGAGTTGCAGCAGGCTTACAAGCCAATCATTGAGAGCGAGGAGTTCAAGAAGGAATACCGTGCGCTGCTGAAAGATTATGTGGGCCGTCCTTCACATCTTTATTATGCCAAGCGCATGAGCGAGAAGTACGGATGCCAGCTCTATCTGAAGCGCGAGGACCTGAACCATACCGGTGCACACAAAATTAACAACACCATCGGTCAGATTCTCATGGCCAAGAAGATGGGCAAGACCCGCATCATTGCCGAAACCGGAGCCGGACAGCACGGTGTGGCTACCGCTACGGTATGCGCCCTGATGAACATGAAGTGTGAGATTTTCATGGGTGCCACCGATGTGGAACGCCAGCATACCAACGTAGAGCGTATGAAGATGCTGGGAGCCAAGGTGAACCCTGTGTGCACCGGCAACATGACGCTGAGCGATGCCTGCTCTGAGGCCATACGCGACTGGTGCTGCCACCCACAGGATACCTTCTATATCGTAGGTTCTACCATGGGTCCGCACCCTTATCCAGACATTGTTGCCAAGATGCAGAGTGTAATCTCTGAAGAACTGAAATGGCAGCTTGAGGAGAAGATTGGCCGCGACTATCCTGATTACCTCATCGCCTGTGTGGGTGGCGGAAGCAATGCTGCCGGAACCATCTACCACTACATTGATGATGACCGCGTGAAGATTTACCTGGCTGAGGCTGCCGGTCACGGAATAGATACCGACTACACCGCTGCCACCATGCACTGCGGTACAGAGGGCATCATCCACGGAGCACGCACCCTCGTGATGCAGACCGAGGACGGACAGATAGAGGAAGCCTTTACCATCAGTGCCGGTCTCGACTATCCGGGCATCGGCCCTATGCACGCCGACCTTGCCACATCGGGCAGGAGCCATGTGCTCGCCATTAAGGACGATGAGGCTATCTACGCCGGTTACGAGCTCACCCGCATGGAGGGCATCATTCCGGCTATTGAGAGTGCGCACGCCGTGGCAGCCCTGAAGAAGATGAAGTTCAAGAAGGATGATGTGGTGGTGCTCACCGTATCAGGCCGTGGCGACAAGGATGTAGAAACATATTTGAGCCATAAGGAAATGGCAGGAGAATACGGCAATTTTTAATTAGTTAATAGTTTATAGTTAATAGTTAACAGAGGCTGCGCCGTTGAGCACGATTGTCAAAGCGGTTTATGCTATAAACTGTAAGCTGTAAACTATATACAGTAAATCATAAATTAAATGAAGTTTAATTACAAGACAGTTACCCGCAAGATTCTCGCCGACCTCTATACGCCGGTGGGAGTCTACATGCGACTGAGAGATATTTATCCGCAGTCGGCTCTGATGGAGAGTTCCGACTATCATGGCTCCGAGAATTCGCGCTCCTTCATCGGGGTGCATCCGCTGGCAAGCATCGCCGTGAGTCATGGTGAGGTCATCAAGACCTATCCCGACGGAAGAGTAGAGAAAGAGCAGCTTCCTGCCTTCGGTGCCGGTCAGGGCGAGGAATGCAAACTCGCCATCTCAAAGAGTATCAACGACTTCATCTCTTCCTTCCATGTAGAGGGCGAGAGCAAGGAGTTTTGCGGACTCTATGGATTCACCACCTTCAATGCGGTGAGATATTTTGAGAACATCCCTGTCAAGGATACCACCATGGAGAAGAATGATGCGCCCGACATCTATTACATCATGTATAAGGACATCATCGTCTTCGACCATTTCAACAACACCATGGAGCTCATTGCGCTCCAGGAAAGTGAAGATCCTCACTCTTCACTTCCAGAGCTCGACGAACTGCTCAAGGCGGTGAACAAGGCAAATGTGAAACCTTATGATTTCCACCCGGTGGGCGAAACCACCTCTACGCTCACCGATGAGGAGCACAAGGCAAACATACGCCGATGCATACAGCACTGCCTGCGCGGAGATGTGTTCCAGATTGTGGTGAGTCGCCGCTTCGTACAGAAATATGAGGGCGATGATTTCAAACTCTACCGTGCGCTGCGCAGCATCAACCCTTCGCCTTACCTCTTCTATTTCGACTTCGGCGGTTTCCGCATCTTCGGTTCTTCGCCTGAAACCCATAACCGCATCGTGGGCAACAAGGCGTTCATTGACCCGATTGCCGGAACCACCCGACGCACAGGAGATATGGAGCAGGACCGCAAGGCTGCCGAATTCCTGCGCAACGACCCGAAGGAGAATGCCGAGCACGTGATGCTGGTAGACCTGGCGCGCAATGATCTGAGCCGCAACTGTCATGGGGTGAAAGTAGATTTCTACAAGGACATGCAGTTCTACAGTCATGTTATCCATCTCGTGAGCCGTGTGAGCGGAGAGTTGGATGAGCATGCCGACCACATCAAGGAGTTTATTGATACCTTCCCTGCCGGCACGCTGAGCGGTGCGCCTAAGGTGAGAGCGATGCAGATTATATCAGAGCTGGAGCCTCACAACCGCGGTGCCTACGGAGGCTGTATCGGCTTCATCGGTCTGAACGGCGACCTGAATCAGGCCATCGTGATACGTACCTTCATTAGCCGAAACGGCGAACTCTGGTTCCAGGCGGGTAGTGGAGTAGTGGCAAAGAGCAATGATGAGTATGAGCTAGAAGAGTGTAACAACAAGCTCGGTGCGCTGACCAAGGCGATTCACATTGCTGAAGAGTTGTAATAGTGATTAATTATTAGTGATTAGTGATTATTTCTCGCTGATTGTACTCACTACTCACTAATCAATAATAAATAACAAAAGATGAAAGTAGTAATCATAGATAATTACGATTCCTTTACCTATAATCTGGCCCATCTGGTAAAGGAGTTGGGAGCTGACGTTACGGTGTTCCGCAACGACCAGTTCCAGTTGCCGGAGCTGGAATGCTTCGACAAGATCATTCTGAGTCCGGGTCCGGGCATTCCGTCGGAGGCGGGACTGCTGATGGATGTTATCCGTAAGTATGCAGGCCGCAAGCCGATGCTGGGCGTATGCCTGGGTCATCAGGCTATAGGCGAGGCGTTTGGAGCCAAGCTTACCAATCTTTCTGAGGTGTATCATGGAGTGGCAACCCCTTGCACCCAGTTTGGCAACGATGTTATTTTCGACGGGTTGGACAAGCGCATAGAGATTGGCAGATACCACTCTTGGGTGGTAGACCGCTCGGGATTCCCTGACTGCCTGGACGTTACGGCGGTAAGCGATGATGGTTGCATCATGGGTCTGAAGCATAAGAACTATGATATTCATGGTATCCAGTTTCATCCGGAAAGCGTGCTGACGCCAGACGGCAAGAAGATGGTGAGAAACTGGTTGGAAAAAGCTTAATGACCTTAATGACCACCATGACCGCATGGTGGTTGTTGAGGTTTTTTGTTTATGATAAGAAAAAAGCAAAGCCTGACGCTCTCTCGAGTGCCAGGCTTTTACCATATAACCCTCGCTACATGCCTCTCACGAGGTTTCACGAGAAATACTAACCTAAAACTAAATCATTTCCCATAATGGGAAGATGAAAATATTTCTTTTTGTAAAACCTTTTTACATATCCCAAGCCACAGCACTCGCACCGAGTACGGCAGCAGAACTACCATCAAGGGTAGAAACAAGGAATTTAGCCTTGCCCTTGAAGGTGCGGAGCACGTGCTCATCATAAGCCTTCTGGATAGGTTTCATGATGAGGTCGCCAGCCTTGGTCAGACCACCGAAGAAGACGAAAGCCTCTGGTGAAGAGAAGGCTGCGAAATCAGCACAAGCCTCACCGAGCATCTTGCCGGTAAACTCGTATACACGCAGTGCCAGTTTGTCGCCCTTGCCTGCAGCAACGCTCACATCATAAGATGTAATATTCTCAGGGTTCATCTCGCGGAGCAATGAAGGCTCATCGCTCTTCTCGAGATACTCGCGAGCTGTGCGAGCCACACCAGTGGCAGAGCAGTAAGCTTCGAGACATCCTGTACGGCCGCATCCGCAGATACGACCCTCTTTGCCACGTACCATGGTAACGTGACCCAATTCGCCTGCGAATCCGTCGCAGCCGTAAACCATCTGTCCGTTGATGACGATACCAGAGCCAACGCCTGTACCGAGCGTAACGTCGATGAAGTTTTTCATGCCTCTTGCTACACCGTATGTCATCTCGCCGAGCGCAGCAGCGTTGGCATCATTGGTCATACCTACAGGCAAGCCGCCGAGGGCTTTGCTGAACAAGTTGGCCAATGGTACCACTCCGTCGTGTGCCCAAGGAAGATTTGGAGCGAATTCAATGGTTCCATTATAATAGTTTGCGTTTGGCGCACCGATACCCATTGCCTTAATCTTGTCAATGCCGCCTACCGTATCAATGATAGGCTGGAGAGCTTCTACGGCTGCCTTCACATAGTCTTCAACTTTTTCGTAACCGCCTGTCTTGATGGCAGTTGTTGCTTTGATCTCTCCGCGAGCATCTACGATGCCGAAAACTGAATTTGTACCGCCGAGGTCAAGGCCTATTACGTACGGTTTAAGTGTATTATCTGTCATGTTAATTATTTAAAATTAGTTAGAATTATTTTATTTCTCGGCAAAGATACTGAAAACTTTTGAATCTCGTTTATTTTTAAATATAAAAAATTTTAATTTCTTTTTTTTTCTGCCAGACGATTTGCTGTCCGAAGTTTCTCTGTTGCCCTAAATCCTGTTTATATTCATGCAGAACATCCGCATAATCCGTGTAATCCGTGCCCGAAAATATAAAAAACGGATATAAAATGAACTTTTAGGCGAAAAAATTGTGCTTTGTGCCCGAAATTTTGTAACTTTGCCGACTGTTAGAAATTGTAACGATACTAAGATGAATTTAGCATTTCCAATTGAGATAAACATCCTTGACTTCATATTCAAAGGAATTGTCATCGGTGTTCTTGCCTCAGCCCCTATGGGGCCGGTAGGCATCCTTTGCATCCAACGTACACTCAACAAGGGTCGCTGGTATGGGTTTGTAACAGGTGTGGGTGCCGCATGCAGCGACATTGTATATGCTCTGTTTACAGGCTTGGGCATGAGTTTTGTGATGGATTTTGTGAGCAACTCCGAGAACAAGTTCTATCTTCAGATTTTCGGCAGTCTGATGCTCCTTGTGTTCGGAATCTACTGCTTCAAAAGCGACCCGATGAAGAACATGCACAAGTCGAGCAACAAGCAGGGTACCCTGATGCACAACGGCATCACGGCGTTCCTCGTAACACTCTCCAATCCGCTCATCGTGTTCCTCTTCATGGCCACCTTCGCGCAGTTTGCTTTCGTCGTACCGGATATGCCGGTAGAAATGGGAGTAGGGTATCTCAGCATCGTCTTCGGAGCCCTGCTGTGGTGGTTCGGACTCACCTGGCTCGTCGACAAGATTAGGAACAAGTTTGATACCAACGGCATCGTCATTATCAATAAGGTAATAGGCAGCGTGGTTATCATCTTCTCCATGATCGCTCTCTTCGGCACGATTTTCAATCTGTATCATCTGCCGGAATTTTAAAAGTCCTTAAACAGGTCTTTAAACACCCCTTCAATCAGAAGAAGGCAAAGCATAAAGTTCAAAAGTTAACAGTTCAAAGTTTATGTTTGTAGCACAAGAATTAAGAAAGAAAAGTATCGCAGAATACTTATTATATATGTGGCAGATTGAGGACATCATCCGAGCTTACGGATGCTCGCTGCCTGTCATCAAGAAAAATTATGTAGACCGGTTCGACTTTACACCTGAGCAGCGCGAGGAAGAACTCGACTGGTTTGGCAACCTGATTCGCATGATGAACGAGGAGGGAAAGCGCGAGGGAGGACACCTTAATATTAATAAGGTGATACTCAAGGACGTCATTGACCTGCACGGCATGCTGCTGCAGAGCACCAAGTTTCCTATCTACAATGCCGAATATTACAAGGTGCTGCCTTTCATCGTAGAGCTGCGCCAGCGGGGCGACAAGGATCTCAACGAGATTGAAACCTGCCTCGATGCCCTCTATGGTGTGATGATGCTGCGCCTGCAGAAGAAGGAAATTACGCCCGAAACCGAAAGGGCCATCAAGGAGATTACCGTCTTCATAGGTCTGCTCAGCGATTATTACATCAAAGACCGAACCGAGGGACTCAAGTTTGATGATGACGACATGTAGTGATTAGTTA
Organism: uncultured Prevotella sp.; assembly: GCA_958369755.1. Taxonomy (GTDB): domain Bacteria; phylum Bacteroidota; class Bacteroidia; order Bacteroidales; family Bacteroidaceae; genus Prevotella. Next base: position 5,502 of record CATXJC010000009.1, on the reverse strand, counting down.
TTAGTGATTACTTTTTAAGAATATACATTATTATATATTTACAACAGGATGAACGAAATAGAAAGAAGAAGAACATTTGCCATTATCTCTCACCCGGATGCTGGTAAGACAACATTGACCGAGAAGTTTCTGCTTTTCGGTGGACAGATTCAGGTGGCAGGTGCCGTAAAGAATAACAAAATTCGCAAAACTGCGACTTCTGACTGGATGGATATTGAGAAACAGCGTGGTATCTCGGTATCTACATCTGTAATGGAATTTGATTATCTCCCTGCCGGACAGGAGGGAGAACCTTATAAGGTGAATATCCTGGATACTCCAGGTCACCAGGACTTCTGCGAGGATACCTACCGCACACTTACAGCCGTAGATTCAGCCATCATCGTGGTTGACTCTGCCAAGGGTGTGGAGGCACAGACCCGCAAACTCATGGAGGTGTGCCGCATGAGAAATACCCCGGTAATCATCTTCATCAACAAGATGGACCGTGAGGGACGCGACCCGTTTGATGTGCTCGACGAGTTGGAAGCAGAGCTCAAAATCAAGGTTCGCCCGCTGAGCTGGCCTATCGGTCAGGGCGCCCGTTTCAAGGGCGTTTACAACATCTACGAGCATCAGCTGAACCTCTTTACCCCTAACAAACAGCGAGTTACCGAGAAGGTAGAGGTAGACATCCAAAGTTCAGAACTCGACGAGCGGGTTGGTGAACGTGAGGCTGCACAACTGCGTGAGGAACTGGAACTGGTAGATGGTGTTTACCCTGAGTTTGAGGAAGAAACCTACCGTTCGGCCGAGGTAGCACCTGTGTTCTTCGGTTCGGCACTGAACAATTTTGGTGTTCAGGAACTCCTCGACTGTTTTGTTCATATTGCTCCATCTCCTAGACCCACCCAGGCAGAGGAGCGACTGGTGAAGCCGGAAGAACCTAAGTTCAGTGGTTTCATCTTCAAGATTACAGCCAATATTGATCCAAACCACCGCTCCTGCATCGCTTTCTGTAAGATATGCTCGGGCAAGTTTGTGAGAAATCAGCCATATTACCACGTGCGCTTGGATAAAAACGTGCGTTTCTCTTCGCCTACCCAGTTCATGGCACAGCGCAAGAGTACCATTGACGAGGCTTATCCGGGTGACATTGTAGGTTTGCCAGACAACGGTATTTTCAAGATAGGAGATACGTTGACGGAGGGAGAGAAGATGCATTTTCGCGGTTTGCCAAGCTTCTCTCCACTCCTTTTCAAGTACATCGAGAATGATGACCCGATGAAGAGCAAGCAGTTCCAGAAGGGATTGGAGCAGCTCATGAACGAGGGTGTGGCGCAGCTCTTCGTCAACCAGTTCAACGGCCGCCGCATCGTGGGCACCGTGGGTCAGCTGCAGTTCGAGGTTATCCAGTACCGCCTGGAGAACGAGTACAATGCCAAGTGCCGCTGGGAGCCAGTGCATCTTCACAAGGCTTGCTGGATAGAGGCAGATGACGAGAAGGAACTCGAGAACTTCAAGAAGCGCAAGTACCAGTACATGGCCAAGGATATTGAGGGGCGCGATGTCTTTCTTGCCGATTCGGGCTACGTGTTGAGCATGGCGCAGCAGGATTTTGAACACATCAAGTTCCATTTCACATCGGAATTCTAAATCAATGTAAAAAAGATGGATGAAGAAATTCTAGATTACAACGAGCAGAAAGAGGGATGGGTCAGTAAGATGGTGGATTGGCAGAAAAAACATATTTCTGACCGCCAGATGACCCTTATCCTGGCTTTTATCATCGGCCTTCTGGCGTCGGTGGCAGGATATTTCCTGCACGGCATTGTGCACGAAATACAGTTGCTGCTCACTTCGGGATTTAACAAGGGCACCTATAACCTGCTCTTCCTGCTCTTCCCGATTGTGGGCATTTACCTCACCATGCTCTTTATTAAATATGTGGTCAGAGATAATATTTCCCACGGTATCACCCGTGTGCTTTACGCCATTTCTACCAAAAATTCCAAGCTCAAGGCCCACAACTGCTGGTCATCGGTGGTGGCATCAGGTATCACCATCGGTTTCGGTGGTTCCGTGGGAGCCGAGGCTCCTATTGTGCTCACGGGTTCGGCCATCGGCTCAAACCTGGGACAAATCTTCCGCATGGACAAGAAAACCATGATTCTGTTGGTGGGCTGTGGCGCCTCTGCAGCCATTGCTGGAATCTTTAAGGCGCCTATTGCCGGACTCGTGTTTACGCTTGAGGTGCTGATGGTAGACTTGAGCATGGCTTCCTTGCTGCCTATCCTTATCAGTTGTGTAACAGCTACTTGCTTTACCTACATCCTGATGGGCTCCAAGAGTCTTTTCGATTTTACGCTTACCAGTCCGTGGGCGCTCGACCGCGTGCCTGCCTGCTTGTTATTGGGCATCTTTTGTGGTTTGGTGAGCCTTTATTTCATGCGCACCATGTCGGCATGCGAGGGCTTCTTTGCCAAGCTTTCGCCTTATCCATACGTAAAGCTGCTCTTTGGTGGACTGATTCTGAGTTCGCTCATCTTCCTCTTCCCTTCGCTCTATGGCGAGGGATATTCGGCTGTCAACGTGCTGCTGAAGGGACAGAATGTGGAAGACTGGGGGCAGGTGATGAGCCGTTCGCTCTTCTACGGGCACAACCAGCTGCTCATCCTCTACATCGCCTTGGTAACCTTTACCAAGGTTTTTGCCACCTCGGCCACCAATGGTAGTGGCGGATGCGGTGGTACCTTTGCTCCTTCGCTCATTATCGGAGGTTTTGCCGGTTTCCTCTTTGCGCGCCTTTGGAATGTGAATCAGGTAGGTGTCTATGTTCCTGAGCAGAACTTTACACTGATGGGTATGGCGGGCCTCATTACGGGCGTGATGCATGCACCGCTTACGGGCATCTTCCTCATCGCCGAACTCACGGGCGGCTACCAGCTCTTCATGCCGCTGATGATAGTGTGCATCTCTTCGCTGCTCACCATCAGCATCTTCGAGAGTCACAGCATCTACGCTCTGCGTCTGGCTAGAGAGGGCAAGCTGCTCACCCACCATATTGACAAGGCTGCGCTCACCCTGCTGGGCATGCAGGATGTCATAGAGAAAGATTATCATCCGGTAGGTCCGGATCTGCCGATGAGCAAGCTGGTGAGTGAGATAAGTCGCAGTAACAACAACTTTCTGCCTGTTTTGGATCAGGCGGGTGTGCTGTTGGGAGTAATAGATATTACGAAGATTCGCCACATCATCTTCCGCACCGAACTGTATCAGCATTTCACCGTGCGTCAGCTGATGATGCAGCCTTCTGCCGTTCTTACCGAACATGACAGTATGGACGAGGTGATGCAGAAATTTGATAAAACCGATGCCGCCCAGCTGCCAGTGATAGATGTGGCAGGCGTACTGAAGGGTTACATCAGCCGTACTAGAATCTATTCCATGTACAGGCAGATTGTAGCGGATATGTCGGCAGAGTAGGAGTTTTAAGTGAAGAGTGAAGACCGAAGAGTGAAGAATTCAACGGCTTTGCTGGTTTTATTTTAAAATATTAGTGTTTTATGGAGAAGAAGGATTTGAGAATTGTTTTCATGGGAACACCGGAGTTTGCGGTGGAATCCCTCAAGCGCCTGGTAGAGGGCGGTTACAACGTGGTGGCTGTGGTTACGCAGCCTGATAAACCGGTGGGCAGACATCAGGATACGCTGCAACCTTCGCAGGTTAAGCAGTATGCCGTAGAGCATGGTTTACCGGTGCTGCAGCCTGTAAAGATGAAGGACCCTGACTTTGTGGAGCAGTTGTGTTCTTATCAGGCTGACTTGCAGGTGGTAGTTGCTTTCCGCATGCTGCCAGAGGTGGTTTGGGCGATGCCGAAATATGGTACTTTTAATGTACATGCAGCCCTCCTTCCGCAGTATCGCGGTGCGGCGCCTATCAACTGGGCAGTGATTAATGGCGAGAAGGAGACGGGTGTTACCACCTTCTTCCTCGACCACGATATTGATACCGGTCGCATCATTCTGCAGAAACGTTTTCCTATTCCGGAGACGGCAAATGTGGAGTATGTTTACGACGGGTTGATGCATCTTGGTGCAGAATTGGCGCTGGAAACCATTGATGCGCTCATCGCTGCCGATGGCAATATCGGTTCCATTCCTCAGAGCGAAATGATAGGACAGGGTGCCGAACTCAAGCCGGCTCCGAAAATCTTCAAGGATACCTGCCGCATCGACTTCCACAAGCCTGCCAAACAGGTGTATGATTTCATCCGCGGTCTTTCTCCATACCCTGGTGCATGGACTGAAATTAAGAAGAAGGAGACAGTAGTATTCTTTGACGATCCTAAGGGAGATGATGATTATGTGAGGTTCCCTGAGCCTACTACTCATCCATCCCATAAGCAGAGTACACAGAAAATTCAGGTACTTAAGATATTTTCTACCCGTCTTTCATGTATGAAGCGTGGTGATGCGCCTGTGGGATCGTTCCGCGTTGAGGGGAAGTCGTTACAAGTAGCCTGCCTTGATGAATGGCTCATTATTCAGGAGTTGCAGCTCAGTGGCAAGAAACGCATGGATGCTTCTGCTTTTCTCAATGGTATGAAGGACATAGCTTATTATGAGTGTTTGAAGAAAGATGTTAGTGACGATTTTTAAGATTCAAAAGATTTTTGATTTTTAGTTTTATAGTATTATGACTGTAGAAGAAGACATCAAGCGTGCTATAGAGTGCATGCGAAAGGGTGGAGTGATACTCTATCCTACAGATACCGTATGGGGCATAGGATGCGACGCCACCAACCCTGAAGCGGTAAAGAAAGTTTATGAAATAAAGAAACGTGACGATTCTAAGGCGCTTATCTGCCTGATAGATTCTGCTGACCGCATGGCGCGTTATTTCCGCAATGTGCCACAGGTGGCATGGGATTTCATCGATGCTGCCATGCCTGTAAAGCCTACTACGGTTATTCTTGATGATGCGAGTGGTGTGGCTAATAATCTGGTAGCAGAGGATGGAAGTCTGGCGATGCGTATAACCTATGAGCCTTTCTCCAAACAACTCTGTTACCGTTTTCAGAAGCCTATTGTAAGTACAAGTGCTAATGTGAGTGGTGAGCCTGCTGCACAGAATTATCGCGACATCTCCGAGGAAATCCTCAATGCTGTAGATTATGTTTGCTGGAGCCGCCGTCAGGAGCATAAACCTCATCAGCCTTCCAGCATCGTTAAGATTGCTAAGGATGGTGAAGTGAAAGTAATCAGATAAGTTTTCAATTCATCCTTATATGAAATGCCTGCTAGAGGGATATTTTCTTCCCTTAGCAGGCTTTTTTGTATGTTTTCAGTCTATAATATACTTAAAGAAGTACTATTGCAATTCGTTTATATGACAAAAAAGAATTTCCGCTCAATACGGATATATAACAAGAAACCCTGCAAGAAATGAATCTTGCAGGGCTTATCTTGGGTGGAAGGTGGGACTCGAACCCACGACATTCAGAACCACAATCTGACGCTC
>CATXJC010000008.1 GCA_958369755.1 uncultured Prevotella sp. | reverse complement strand
AGTTCATAGTTTCAACTGTATATACAGTTCATTATCTTGTTTTGCTTGTGTGCAATTACGTCATAACCCATTATCAGGTGGTTATTGCGGTGAGGTCCCACCTCTTCCCATTCCGAACAGAGAAGTTAAGCTCACTTGCGCCGATGGTACTGCAATGCAATGCGGGAGAGTAGGTAGCCGCCTTCTTTTATCAAGAGCCTCAGATTTCGAAAGATTTCTGAGGCTTTTTTGTTTTCACGCGAATCTTTCTTTTTCTCACGCTGATTGTTTTTTTGTCACGCAGGTTTCGCAGATGACGCAGATTTTAGACCTGTTCGGTCTGGAATGATGCAGATCTTTTTCTCTGCTTTTCCTTTTTCACAGAATCAAAATAAAAAACTGGACCAACCTTAAAGGTCAGCCCAGTTTGATATGGAGAGATTATTTGTTTCTACGATGATTACGTGTCTTCTGCTTTGACTTCTTTGTTTTCTTGGAAGAAGTACTAGCCTCAGGCTTTTCCTTGCGTATAGGAGCAGAATCGCCGGCTAGGGCGAAATCCAACTGCTTCTTCTCCAGGTTGGCTTGAGCCACCTTGATGCGGATAGCATCACCTAATTGGTACTTGTTGTGATGACGACGACCAATCAGACAGAAGTTCTTTTCATCGAAGTCGTAGTAATCGTCTGCGATGTCTCGCATCGGAATCATACCTTCACAATGGTTCTCATCAATGGTTGCATAGATGCCGTAAGAAGTGATACCGCTGATGTGGGCATCGAATTCCTCACCTAGCTTATCGCCCATGAATTCTACCATCTTATATTTGATACTGTCTCGTTCTGCATTTTGTGCAATCTGCTCCATGTCGGAGCAATGCTCACAGAGTTCCTCGTAATGCTTCTCGTTGGCACTTCTGCCGCCTTGTGCATACTTGGTGAGCAAGCGGTGTACCATTGTATCCGGATAACGGCGGATCGGCGAGGTGAAGTGAGTATAGTATTCGAATGCCAGACCGAAGTGACCGATGTTGTGAACGGAATACTTTGCCTTCATCATTGCACGGAGAGCTACCATCTGGATGAGGTTGTTCTCAGGCTTGCCTTCGCAGTCAGACATCAGTTTGTTCAGGCTTCTGGCTGTGGCGCCCTTGGTGCCCTCAGTCTTCATCTTATAGCCGAACTTCACAACGAATTCACGCAGGGTTTCCAACTTCTGTGGGTCTGGATTATCGTGAATACGATAAGGAAGCGTCTTTGGCTTCTTTCCCTTTTTCACCTTTCCGATACTTTCAGCCACCGTACGGTTGGCTAGGAGCATGAATTCCTCCACGAGTTTGTTGGCATCCTTAGAGCGCTTGTAGTAGCAGCTGATAGGCTTGCCTTTCTCGTCAATATCGAAATGCAGTTCCTCTCGGTCGAACTTCACGGCTCCATTCTTGAATCTTGCAGCACGAAGTTTCTTTGCCAGTCTATCAAGGGTGATAAGCTGGAGTGCATTTTCACCCTGGTATGGATGCTCTTTGGTTTCTGCCGGTGCAGGTTCGCCGGTACCATCAATCACGCCATTTGCTTCTAGGAGTTCCTGTACCTCTTCATATTTATATCGTCGGTCGCTCTCGATGACGGTATGCACGATGCGGTAGTTCTTGACCTCGGCATTGTTGTCGAGTTCAAAGATGACGCTGTATGCCAGTTTTTCCTCGTTAGGGCGAAGCGAACAGATGAAGTTGCAGAGACGCTCAGGGAGCATCGGGATGGTGCGATCTACGAGATAGACAGAAGTGGCACGCTTCACGGCTTCCTTGTCGATGATGCTGCCCTCCGTGACGTAGTGTGAAACATCAGCGATGTGGACACCCACCTGCCAATTGCCATTCTCCAGTCTCTGGATACTCAAGGCATCATCGAAGTCTTTGGCGTCTTTCGGGTCGATGGTGCAGGTGAAAACCTTTCTGAAGTCTTCTCGCTCCTTGTAGTCCTGCTCTGTGATTTCTCCTGAAATCTTGTTGGCAGCATCCTCTACGTTCTTCGGATACTTGTAAGGCAATCCATATTGGGCGAGGATAGAGTTCATCTCTACATCGTTGTCACCCTTCTGTCCGAGGATATCCACAACCTCACCGATAGGACTCTTGTTTTCTCCATCCGGCCATTCTATGATTCGTACCACCGCCTTGTCGTCGGTCTTTCCACCCTTCACCTTTCTTCTTGGAATGATGATGTTGTGAGCGAAGACATCGCTTGGTGTAACAAGGTAAGCCAGATCCTTATCCACTTTCAATCTACCAACGAAGGTATCTTTTGCACGTTCCAGGATCTTGTTTACCTGTGCTTCCTTGATGTGGTTCTTTCGGCGTGCGAGGAAAGTGAATTCCACGCGGTCGCCATTGAGCGCTCCCATAGAGTTGCGTTCAGAAACGAAGATAGGATTCTCTTCGCCGTCAGGAATGACGGAGTTCTTGCCATTTGCCTTTCTAACAAACTTACCCTCCATCACCTGCACGCTTTGGTTCAGGCGATACGAATTATCACTTACCTTTGCCAGATAGTCATCCCATGCCATTTCCTCCATGATGTCGATAGCCAGCATCTTGAGCGGATGCGTGGTGAGATGGAGGGAACGGAATATTTCTTTAAAGCTGAGCGTTTCGCCCGGCCTTTCGGCAAAGAATTGCTGCAGAATCTCAGTGAGCTGCGCCTTGTTCATTCTTTTGCCGCCTTTTTTACCTTTTCCCATAATTACGACTGTTATATGACTGTTTATAGTTTTATAAGGCAAAGAAACAAAAAAAATCGGAGAATACAAAGTTTCTTGGCATCTTTTTTTGTTTTTTATTAAATATGTAACAAAATAGGCCACTAATTTCTCCTTTCTTTCTATATTAAGAGTAGAAAAACGGTATATAATAAATAGTAGATAGAAAAGAGCGCTTTGTTTCTTTTTAAAGATGTTCATTGGTTTAGGATGTTACAATGCTGTTACAATTTGAAATATCCTTGCTTAATATTTCGTAATAAGCGGATTTCTTATTATATTTGCAATCGAAACGTAACAAACATTTCCACAAAAACAATTAATTATGGATACAAGTCAATATCTTGTGATTTTTTTTCAGATTCTCGGTTCTTTGGCATTGCTCATCTATGGTATGAAGGTGATGAGTGAGGCTTTGCAGAAGATGGCAGGATCTCAGTTGCGCCACATTTTGGGCGCTATGACAACCAACCGATTTACGGGAATGCTTACAGGTACCTTTATTACCTGTGCCGTTCAGAGTTCCTCTGCAACCACCGTGATGACGGTTTCTTTTGTAAATGCAGGTCTGCTCACTCTGGCCCAAGCCATTTCCGTGATTATGGGTGCCAACATTGGTACCACCTTTACGGCATGGATTATGTCGCTGGGTTATAATGTAGATTTAACCATCGTGGTTTTCCCTGCGTTCTTCCTCGGCATTATGCTGATATATAGCAAGAAGCGCCGGTATTTTGGAGATTTTCTTTTCGGTATCGCCTTTCTCTTCTTCTCGCTCGTTCTGTTGAGCAGTGCAGGCAAGGCTCTCGATCTGGAGCATAATCCGGCAGTTATCGACTTCTTCGGTTCCTTCGATACGAAGAGTCATTTCACCATTGTCGTCTTCCTTTTGATAGGTACGCTTATTACCTGCATCGTACAGAGTTCTGCTGCGGTGATGGCCATTACCATCCTGCTCTGTTCTACGGGAGTGCTTCCTATCTATCTGGGTATTGCGCTGGTGATGGGTGAGAATATCGGAACCACTGCTACTGCCAACCTTGCTGCTTTGGGTGCCAATGCCCAGGCTCGTCGTGCGGCTTTGGCTCATCTGGTGTTCAATGTGTTTGGTGTCATCTGGGTTCTCTGCCTGTTCTATCCTTTCGTGGATTTCGTCTGCTCTATTGTGGGCTACGATCCTGATGGCGGTATGTCGGCAGCGCAGAAGGCGAAGTTGCTGCCTATCGTCCTGGCGATGTTCCACACCTGCTTCAATGTCTGCAACACGGGTGTACTCATCTGGTTTATCCCACAGTTGGAAAAGGTGGTTTGCCAGCTTATCAAGCCTAAGGCTGATAAGGAGGATGAGGATTTCCGCCTGCGCTTTATCCAGGCTGGTATCATGAAGACACCGGAGCTTTCTGTCTTCGAGGCACAGCAGGAAATCGGTAGTTTCGGCGAGCGCATTCATCGTATGTTTAGTATGGTGAGAGAGTTGCTGGATACACAGGATGCCAAGACTTTCGACAAGCTCTATGAGCGCATCGAGAAGTATGAGGGCATATCGGATAACATGGAGATTGAGATAGCCAAGTATCTGGATCAGGTGAGCGATGCCCATCTGAGTGATGATACCAAGGCAAAGATTCGTTCGATGCTGCGTGCGATTTCCGAGATAGAGAGCATTGGTGACAGCTGCTACAACCTCGCCCGCACCATCAAGCGCAAGGGAGAGAACAAGGAGGAGTTCACTGCCAAGCAGAATGAGAATATCCATCAGATGTTCAAGCTGGTAGATGAGTCGCTTACCCAGATGAACTTTATGTTTGCTCACGATCGCCAGAGTATCAATATGAACCATACCTATAATATAGAGACGGAAATCAACAACTTCCGTACGCAGTTGAGAAACCAGAACCTGGATGATGTGGATAACCATCTCTACACCTACGGTGTAGGAACCCTGTATATGGATATCATTCAGGAATGCGAGAAGCTCGGCGACTACGTGGTAAATGTAGCCGAGGCCCGTATGGGAACGAGAGCATCGGCATAATTGGCTTTTTGATATAAAACGAAGTCGCCCTGTAAGGGCAAAAGCTTCTCTTTTTTAAAGCTTTTGCCCTTACAGGGCGACTTCCTTGCTTATGCGTAACCCAGGGCGCTGCCCTGGGCTAGGAGCTTCTGCCCTTTCAGGGCGTGTGGAGCTTACTTGTGAAAGTTTAGCGTCTTATAATTATATCCTCTTCTGCGTTTTATTTCTCCAGGATCTCCTTCAGCTGCTTCATTCCTTCAGAAGCCCCCTTCATGATATGTTCAATCTTGTAGTAGCCGTTGGTGTTTACGGCACCTGGGTCTATCAGATAGATAGGAATGTTCGGCTTGGTGTATGCTATCAGTCCAGCGGCAGGATACACGTTAAGCGAAGTACCGATGATGACGAAGATATCGGCTTGCTGTACCGCCTCGGCAGCAGGCTCTATCATCGGAACACTCTCGCCGAAGAAGACGATGAATGGTCGCAGCAAGCTGCCATCGCCAGCCTTGGTGCCAGGTTCCACCTCGCAGTCATCCTCTGGCAATTCCTTCACGTAGCGATAGTCGTAAGGGTCGCGCGAAGAGCAGACCTTGGAGAGTTCTCCATGCAGGTGGATCACGTTCTTGGATCCCGCTTTCTCGTGCAGGTTATCCACATTCTGTGTAATCACCGTTACGTCGAAATCCTTCTCCAGATCCTTGATAAGTTTATGTCCCTCGTTAGGTTGAGCGGCATAGAGCTTATGGCGCAACATATTATAGAAGTTAGTTACTAGGGTAGGGTCAGCTTCCCATCCCTCGTGGGTAGCTATCTGTTCCACAGGATAGTTCTCCCACAAGCCATCATTTCCACGGAAAGTTTTGAAACCACTCTCCACAGACATTCCAGCGCCGGTTAAAAATACGAGTTTCTTCATCTTATCACGTTTTATTTATTCATATTTTCTTAATCTTCTTATTAAGAATGCACAAATTTACACTTTTTTCTTTAAATATCATCGTTATCAGCGAGAAAAATGTTATCTTTGCACTCGTTTTAAGGACAATAAGTACAAAATAAAGAATATTAATACAAAGTTATAAGATAAATTTATGGATAAAGTAAGTTATGCTTTAGGCATTGGCATCGGTCGCCAGTTGGCTTCTATGGGTGCAGAGAGTTTGAACATTGATGATTTTGCACAGGCTGTAAAGGATGCGATTGCAGGCAAGCTTCAGCTTGATGAGCAGGAAGCACAGGAGTTGGTACAGAACTTCTTCGCAGAGCAGGAGGCTAAGGCTCAGGCTGCAGCTGCAGAGAAGGGCAAGGTTGCCAAGGAGGCTGGTGAGCAGTTCCTCGCAGAGAACGCTAAGAAGGATGGTATCATCACTACCAAGAGCGGTTTGCAGTATCAGATCCTGCGCGAGGGTAACGGCAAGGCTCCTAAGGCTACAGATCAGGTAGAGTGCCACTACGAGGGTACACTCATCGATGGTACCAAGTTTGATAGCTCTTACGACCGTGGTCAGACAGCTACCTTCCCATTGAACCAGGTAATCGCTGGTTGGACAGAGGGTCTTCAGTTGATGACCGAGGGTGCTAAGTACCGTTTCTTCATCCCTTATCAGCTGGGTTACGGTGAGCGTGGTGCTGGTGCAGCCATTCCTCCATTCTCAGCATTGATCTTCGATGTAGAGCTTGTTGCAGTAAAGTAATATATAGAGAGAACAAAGAATAAAACATAAAGTAAAAAATGAAAAAGTTATTTTTCGGAGCCCTCGTGGCTTGTGTTGCCGCTACATTCGTAGCTTGTGGCAATTCTACTCCAAAGGCAGATCTCAAGAATGATGTAGATACAATGAGCTATGCCATGGGTATGTCTCAGACTCAGGGTCTGAAGGAGTTTATGGTAGAGCGTATGGGCGTGGATACCGCTTACATGGATGATTTCATCAAGGGTCTCAACGATGGTGCCAACGCTGGTGATGACAAGAAGAAGGCTGCTTACTATGCAGGTATTCAGATTGGTCAGCAGATTTCTAACCAGATGGTTAAGGGTATCAACCACGAGGTATTCGGTGACGATTCTACCAAGACCATCTCTTTGAAGAACTTCATGGCTGGTTTCATTACAGGTACTACCGGCAAGAAGGGTTTGATGACAGTAGAGCAGGCTGCTCAGGTAGCACAGACCAAGATGATGGCCATCAAGGCAAAGAACATGGAGAAGGAATATGGTCCTAATAAGGTGGCTGGTGAGAAGTTCCTCGCTGCCAACAAGAAGAAGCCAGGAGTGGTAACTCTTCCTTCAGGTGTTCAGTACAAGGTAATCAAGGAGGGTAACGGCCCTATGCCAAAGGATACTTCTATGGTTAAGGTTAACTACGAGGGTAAGACAATCGACGGCAAGGTATTCGATTCTTCTTTCAAGCGTGGTCAGGCCGTAGATCTCCGTGCTAACCAGGTTATCAAGGGTTGGACTGATGCATTGGTTCACATGCCAGCAGGTTCTGTTTGGGAGGTTTACATTCCTCAGCAGTTGGCTTACGGTGAGCGCGAGCAGGGTCAGATCAAGCCATTCTCTGTATTGATCTTCAAGATTGAGTTGATCTCTGTAGGTGGCAAGTAATTTTTGTGGGAACTCATTTTGAGTAGAGGACTTATAAGAAATGAAGAAATATTTAATGACAGCACTCGTCCTCGTGGCGAGTGCTTCTTTGTTTACAGCCAGTGCTGCAAGCAAGAAGAAGAATGTGAAGAAGGTAACTCCAGTGGTTCTTGCCAGCGAGGGTGATTCCTTGAGTTATGCGGCTGGTGTCTATGCAACCCGTGGTCTGGTTCCATTCATCCAGCAGAGTTATCAGGTGGATACTGCTTATATGGCAGACTTCATCCGTGGTTACGAGGAGGCTATCCAGCAGGCAAATACTCCTAAGGGTACTGCCTATATCGTGGGAATGCAGATTGCCCAGATGGTAAATCAGCGCATCCTGCCTGGAACCCGCGAGGAGCTGAAGAGCACCAAGGATTCTATCAATGCCGAACTGTTCAGCCGTGGTTTCGTGGCAGCTCTTGCCAATGATACCACTATCTTTACCGAGCACAAGGCTGGCGAATTCAAGAAGGAAGCCTTGGCTGGTGCTGGCGAGAAATATCTGGCAGCCAATGCCAAGAAGCCAGGTGTCAAGGTCTTGCCTAGCGGTTTGCAGTATAAGGTAATCAAGGAAGGTCAGGGCGAGATTCCTCAGGCTTCTGATGAGGTAGAGGTTATCTACGAGGGTCGTCTTATCGATGGAACCGTATTCGATGCAACTTCCAAGCATGGTGGTGCTGCCACAGACAAGTTCCGTGCCGGCAGCCTGATCAAGGGTTGGACAGAGGCTCTCACCATGATGCCTGTTGGCAGCAAGTGGCAGCTTTACATCCCTTATGAGTTGGCATACGGCGAGCGTCAGGCTGGTCAGATTCCTCCATATTCTACATTGGTATTCGACCTGGAGCTCGTGAGCATCGTGAAGCCAGAGGTAAAGCCTGAGGCAGACAGCAAGCAGAAGGATGATGTAGCTGTAGGAGCAGAGAAGAAGGTGGCTAAGACTCCAGCCAAGTCTGCTGGCAGAAAGTCTGCTTCCAGAAAGAGAAAGTAACGACCAAATAGCAGGAAAAATCTGAAATTTTGGTTAAAATCAGTATAAAAAACAACAAAATGCACGGATATTGCAAAATATTCGTGCATTTTGTTGTCTGTTTCGATAGTTTTTATTAATTTTGCTATCTGGTATATAAGAATACCTTAAAATAGAACATAATAATAGAGAAGAAATGGAGAAAATAGACAATCTTGACAGAAAGATTCTCGGCATCCTTTCCAAGAATGCCCGTATTCCTTTCAAGGACGTAGCTGCAGAATGCGGCGTGTCTCGTGCAGCCATCCATCAGCGTGTCCAGCACTTGATGGAGGATGGATTCATCACCGGTAGCGGCTTCGATGTAAACCCTAAGAGTCTGGGTTATTCTACATGTACATACGTAGGACTTAACCTGGAGCGTGGTAATATGTACAAGAAGGTGGTAGAGCGCCTTCAGAACATTCCTGAGATTGTGGAGTGCCACTTCACAACCGGTTCTTATACCATGCTTTTGAAGTTGTATGCCCGTGACAACGAGCAGTTGATGGACTTGCTGAACAACAAGCTCCAGGCTATTCCGGGTGTAGTATCTACCGAGACACTCATCTCGCTTGAGCAGAGCATCAAGCGCGAGGTTCCTGTTCTCTTGGAGGAAGAGTAATTTTTTTGTATTTAGAAATAAACAAATGGAAACATTTGACTTGGAGTCGCATCTCAAGGGTGCGTACTCTTCTTTTCCCGAAGCGAAGCATCAGCCCGTAATCGGTCTTACTGCCAATTACGAGAACATTGATGCTACGCTTCGCGACCGTTATTACAAGCAGGTGATTGCGGCAGGTGGAACGCCTGTCATCATCCCGCCAGTTGCCGACAGTACTGTCATCATCAATACCCTGGAGCATCTAGATGGTTTGATCCTGACGGGTGGGGGCGACCATAACCCGTTGTGGATGGGCGAGGAGCCGTCTCCCCGTCTTCACAATATCAATCAGGAGCGTGATGCTGCAGAGCTGATGCTTGTCCGTCTGGCTTTCAACCGCCAGATACCTATGCTCGGCATTTGCCGAGGCATCCAGACCCTGGCGATAGCCTTGGGCGGAAAAGTGTATCAGGACATCAAGCAGATGGTGAAGCACAGTCAGGATGCCGACCGCTCCGAACCAACCCATAGTGTAGAAATCAAGAAGGATTCCACCTTATATCATATATATAATTCGGAAAAGATTCTCGTCAACTCGTTCCATCATCAGGCTGTGAGCGAGCCGGGCAAGCACATGCGCATCATCGCCAAATCTACCGATGGCATCATCGAGGCGATAGAGAGCAACGAGTATAAGCAGATACTCGGCGTGCAGTGGCATCCGGAGTGGCTGGGCGAGGAAGGCGGAAAGATCTTCCAGTGGCTGGTGAACCAGGCTGGCAATTTCCATGCTGCCAAGCAGTTGCACAAGCGTATCCTAACACTCGATACCCATTGCGATACCCCGATGTTCTTCCCGCAGGGCGTGAAGTTCGATCATCGCGACTCCCGCATTCTCGTAGATCTGCACAAGATGACCGACGGACATCAGGATGCTACCACCATGGTGGCTTACCTGCCGCAGCCTAAGATAGGCGAGAGCTTCAGCAGCAAGGTAGCCTTCGACGTGCAGGGACCTCTGCAGTATGCCGATCTCATCTTCGACAAGATTGAGG
The DNA here is from genome assembly GCA_958369755.1 of uncultured Prevotella sp. Taxonomy (GTDB): domain Bacteria; phylum Bacteroidota; class Bacteroidia; order Bacteroidales; family Bacteroidaceae; genus Prevotella. The sequence goes on along the minus strand of CATXJC010000008.1, from coordinate 40,291 downwards.
AAATCGTGAGCAAGAACCGCGACTACCTGAGTATCGCCCGAACTCCTGCCGATCTTTACAGCGACAAGCGAAAGGGCAGAAAGAGCATTATGCTCGGTATTGAGAATGGTCTTGCCCTGAAGCACGATTTGAGCAATGTGAAGTACTTTGCCCAGCGAGGCGTGGTATATATCACCCTCTGCCACAATGGCGATAATGACATCTGCGACAGTGCCCGTGGCTGCAATACCCACAATGGCGTGAGCAGTTTCGGAGCCAAGGTGATTCAGGAGATGAACCGCCACGGCATCATGGTGGACTTGAGCCATGCAGGCGAAAAGAGTTTCTATGATGCATTGGAAATCAGTCAGACTCCTATCGTATGCAGCCATAGCAGCAGCCGTGCGCTCTGCGATGTGCCCCGTAATCTTACCGATGATCAGATGCGTGCCCTGGCAGCCCGTGGAGGTGTGGCTCATACAACGCTCTATCATGGATTCCTGCGCAAGGAGGGTGAGGCAGACATCATGGATGCCATTGCCCATCTGGAGCATGCCATCGAGGTGATGGGCATCGACCATGTAGGTTTGGGTACCGATTTCGATGGAGATGGAGGCATCCGCGGACTTGCTGATTCTTCCGAGCTGATTAATTTCACACTCCAGCTGTTGCGCCGCAAGTACAGCGAGCAGGATATCGCCAAGATCTGGGGAGGCAACTGGCTCAGAGTGATGACGCAGGTGCAGAACTTTAAACAATAATGTTATGACGAAAAAAATGAAGATCATATTAGGTGTGGTGGTAGCTGCCGGACTGGTGGCTGGTACCATCAGCTATAAGAATGCCAGCAGTGCAAGCTCGCCTGATGTTCAGGAGGTAGAGGAAGCGGAGAAGCTGAATCCCGTAGGTCCGGCTTTCAATGCCGATTCGGCATTGGCTTATTGTGCAGCGCAATGCGATTTCGGGCCTCGCGTGATGAACAGCGAGGCGCACGATAAGTGCGGCGAATGGATTGTGAGCAAGTTCAAGCAGTTTGGCTGCGAGGTAGAGACCCAGAAGGCAGACCTGAAGGGCTATGATGGCACGATATTGAAGAATACCAATATCATTGCCCATTACAATCCGAAGGCTGAAACCCGTATCTTGCTTTGTGCCCATTGGGACAGTCGCCCTTGGGCGGATAACGATCCCGACAGTACCAATTGGCGCAAGCCTGTAATGGCTGCCAACGATGGTGCCAGCGGAGTAGCCGTTATGTTGGAAATTGCGCGCCAGTTGCAGGCAGACAAGAAGTTGAATCCAAGTATCGGCGTAGATTTCGTATGTTTCGATACCGAGGACTGGGGTGTACCTCAATGGTCTGATGCACAGGATGATGGCAACAGCTGGGCTTTGGGTGCCCAGTATTGGAGCGAGAACAAGCCAGAGGGTTACAATCCTCGCTATGGCATCCTCCTGGATATGGTAGGCGGTCAGGGAGCCAAGTTCTACCGTGAAGGAATGTCTATGCAGTATGCTGGTGGCATCGTGAAGCGAGTTTGGGCTGCAGCCCGTCAGGCTGGTTACGGCAGTTTCTTCCCTAAGAGCGATGGCGGTATGATTACGGATGATCATATCCCGGTAAACGAGAAGGCGAAGATTCCTACCATCGATGTGATAGCCTACTATCCTGATTGCCAGCAGAGCAGTTTCGGTCCTACCTGGCACACCGTGAACGATGATATGGCTCATCTGGATAAGAACGTATTGAAGGCAGTGGGTCAGACTATGATCCAGGTGCTTTATACTGAAGAATAATTAGGTCAATGAAGAAAAGCAGTTTTTTAACTTTGTTAGTCCTTCTTATCTTGTTGTATTTTGGGATAAGCTGTACTGACAATCATATACAGTTAAGAAAATTACAGCGAATAGACAGCTTGATGGAGAAAGCTCCACAAGCTGCCTATGATAGTTTATGCCAACATCAAATGGAATTCACTCAGGGGCATGAACAAAGGGTAAAAATGCGCTATCAATTGTTGAAGGCTAAGGCTGAAAATAAATTATATCTCCCAATGCCATCAGACTCTTCGTTTCAAGATGTTGTAGATTATTACGATAGCAAAGGAACATCTAATGAAAAAATGGAAGCTTGTTATCTTATGGGGTGTATTTTTCGTGATCGAAAGGAAGCTCCTAAGGCAATGATGTGGTATAACAAGGCGATTGAATGTGCTGATACCTTGAGCAAAAAATGTGACTATGTTACTTTGTTTAGCATATATGGGCAAAAGGCAGAAGTTTATAGCCGTCAATATCTTCATCGAGAAGCGATAAATGCATATTTTTATTATAGTAATTATGCAGCTCGTATCAATGACAAGGAAAACTATATTCTGGGTTTTGCTAATAGAATTCCTGAATATTATGCTTTAGGAGATACTCTGCAAGCTATTAATTTAGTGAAAAAATGTTATGCTTTAAATAATAAATATGGATTTACCCAAAATGCAGCACAAGTTCTTCCTCTGCTTATTTATACATTGCTTTTTCGTGGACAATATCAGCAAGCTCATTTTTATATGAATGTTTTCGAAACCCAATCAGGGTTAATTGATAGAGATGGAAATATGCTGTGTGGATATGAGCATTATTATAAAGCTAAAGGGATGTATTATCTAGGGACAAATCAAATTAGTAAGGCAGAATTATATTTTCGAAAACTTGGAAATTATGGTTTTAAATATGAAGCGGCCCAAGGTTTATTGTCTTTATATCGCATTTGTCAAAACAATGATTCTATTAAGAAATATTCTAGTTTGTGCGAAAAAGAGATGGATAGTATATTGAATGGTACGCAAGCTAATGCAGTCATCCTTGCAAATTCATTGTACAATTATAAAAAATTACAGCAGGTGGTTGATGCAAAAAAAATGCAACAGGAAAGAAATGAATATATAATTACAATTATAACCCTAATAGCGATATTTGGTGTCATTTGTCTTTGCAATCATTACAAGCAAGTACGTAAAAGAATGAAGACGGAACTCCAAAAAGTAAGTAATAACTATATTCAAACATATAAAGAAATGCAGAAAGCTAATGAAGAATTAAATATTTTGCAAAAAAATGCAGATATTTTAATAAAGAAAAAAGAAAAAGAGATTAAGTCTTTGCAAGCAAGCTTTCAAATATACAAAGATAAATATAACGATTTGAATTTTGTTGAGAAAAAACAAGCATTAATTAATAGTAATATAGTACAAAACTTTAAGGCTCTGTCTGTGCCTCATAAGAGACGTAAGCAACCTCAACAAGAAGATTGGGAAGAATTATTTGCTATTTTCCAACAATGTCAGCCTCTTTTGTATGAAAATGCTAAGCGAAACAAGTTAAGTGAGCAAGAATTTCGAGTATGCATACTATCTTTTCTAGGCATGGATAATACAGAGATTGCCATGCTCGTAAATACAACTTCAAAAGCAGTCTGTAATGCAAAACAAAAGGCTAATAAAAAAATGTATAATGAAAATACGGCCTCTTCCCTATATGCTAATTTAAATAAAAAGTAATATTCATTCACCATAAATATGTATTAGTGTATTTATGGTGGATAAATATTGCTACTAATTGTATAACAGAAAGTTATGGAAGATAAATCTTTCTGTGATGTATATTTGGTGGACGTTTCCTCTTCTTAAAATTTGATTATCTGCTTAACTATTTATAATTTTGCAAACCGAAAAATTTCAAAGTTATGAATAGAAAAATATGTTCAATTTAGGTTTATAGTTATGAAAAAAATATTATTGATATTTGTATGTTTGTGCTGCATGTTTATTTCTTGTAGTAAAGATGATTCTGTGCAGGAACCAGTATTTGCGAAGAACGAGTTGGTACAAACAACTTGGAGTGGTTGCCAGTATTTTTATAATGACAAGGATGAGATAAAAGAAACCATCGAAGACTTTAAAGTTGATTTTCAAAATGCAAATGAAGCAATTTATATTGATTCTGTAGGTTATTCATATTTCAATTACAAGCTGGTCAATCGGCGAATATGGTGTTCAGGAGGAATACCTGGATATTGGACACTTGTTGAAAAAACACGAAATAGAATGGTATTGCAAATCTATGCTCCAGAAAAGAGTACCTTAATTTTAACAAGGCTCCTATAATGTATTGGACACAATATACATTTTCCAATTAAGGGTATGAGGCTTGCTCTTAGCTGTTATGTAAGCCATCAGTAAACCCTGTCTTGCATAATCTCTGAAAACCTTGTGAAATTTTAAAAAGTTCTACAAGGTTTTCAGAGTTTTTCAAAGTTGTCTTGCAAAATTTTCCTAGTTTTTCAAAAAATATCAGACTAAGCCCTTCTTCTTCAAAATGTGAGGGAAAAAGTCCGTAAGGTCTTTTGAGTAGTCGTCATCATACTCATGGATGTGTTGTAAAAAGTACGTAGTACATTTGCGGAAGTCAACGTCAGCCAACTTGCAGCAGCCCATCATTGTGTACATGATCGCTGCATCCTCTGCTGCGTTGTGATTTTCGCAGAACATGTAGTTCTTTCGTCCTATAGCCAAAGGTCTCACGCAATTCTCTATAGGATTATCCAAAAGTTGTGATAATTCTATGGACGATGCCGCTCAGGGAATAAAAGCTCTTTCTCATATCCGTAGGATAAGGGTTGGGGTAAAACGTATTGGAATCGCTGAGTGTGAACATAGGCTAATAAAAATTCATCAATAATACAAAATAATTCTGTAACTTTGTCCTTGGTAATCTCCATAATGATATCTTTTTATGTTTGTAACTAATTGAATTTCAACTACAAAGATACAGAAAACGGAGATTACCAACCTTTTTAGGCACTATTTCTTATCCCGAACAGAGGTGTTGAAGGCTAAGACTGAAAACAAACTTTTCGGGAAAAGTTTTGGAGATTAGGAGATAAAGTATTATCTTTGCCATCAGATTCAAAAACGAATAATCAAACTGAGTTATGATAGTAAGACCAAAGCGCATTTATCGCAAGCGCATACCATACGGCATGCAGAATTTTGAGGATGTCATAAAAGAGGATTGTTACTATGTGGACAAGACTCCTTTCATAGAGCAAATAGAAGAATCCAACAAGTATTTCTTCTTCATTCGCCCTCGCCGTTTCGGCAAGACACTTACCCTCTCCATGCTTGAGAATTACTATGACATCAACAAGAAAGACAAGTTTGAGGAAATCTTTGGCAAGCTATACATCGGGCAGAATCCTACACCAGAGCATAATACATATCTCATCATCCACCTCAATTTTGCCGAGGTGGCAGCAGGATTGGATGATTATAAGAATGGACTGGACAACCATTGTCGCCTTGTATTCAATTTCTTCTGTGACATCTATGCACATATTCTTCCTGCCAATACCAAGGAAGGAATGGAAAAGTTAACAGATGCAGTGTCTCAACTGAGGTTTCTTTGCCAGAAATGCCAGGAGGTGGGAAAGAAGATTTATCTCTTCATCGATGAGTACGACAACTTCACCAACATGATTCTCGCCCATGAGGAGCATCTCGTGAGGTATCGCAACCAGACCCACGGAGAGGGATACTTGCGCCAGTTCTTCAACACCATCAAGGGTGCGGCTGGCAATACCCTGGGCAGAGTGTTCGTCACGGGAGTAAGCCCTGTGACCATGGATGACCTGACCAGCGGATTCAACATCGGAACCAACTACTCCCTAAGCCCAAAATTCAATGAGATGACGGGCTTCACAGAAGAAGAAGTGAGAGAGATGCTGGATTATTACCGCAGCGTCCTGCCGTTCAATCACACCACCGATGAGCTGATCAAGGTGATGAAGCCTTGGTACGACAACTATTGCTTTGCCGTCAAGAGCTATGGCAAGACCACGATGTACAACTCTGTGATGGTGCTCAATTTCATTAGCAACTATATAGATAATGAGTACGACATCCCCGACTCCATGGTAGAGACCAACATCCGTATCGACTATGACAAGTTGCGAATGCTCATCCGCCACGACAAGGAGTTCGCCCACGACGCTAGCATCATCCAGCAGTTGGTAACCCAGGGATTCGTGATAGGCACGCTCAACGAGAACTTCCCTGCCGAGCGAATCAACGACCCAGACAACTTCCTCAGCCTGCTGTTCTATTTCGGCATGGTGACGATAGACGGAACATACAAGGGTGAGACCAAGTTCATTATTCCGAATGAGGTGGTGCGTGACCAGATGTACACCTACCTGCTCGACACCTACAAGGAGAACGATTTGGTATATGATAGATATAGCAAGGGTAAACTGGAGAGCAAACTGGCATACGATGGACAATTCAAGCCATACTTTGAGTATATCGCCGACTGCCTGAAGAAGTACTCCTCACAGCGAGACAAGCAGAAGGGAGAGGCTTTCGTGCATGGCTTCACCTTGGCGATGACAAGCCAGAACAAGTTCTATCGCCCTATCTCCGAGCTGGACAATGACGGCGGCTATGCCGACATCTTCCTCTCTCCGCTCTGTGACATCTACAAGGACATGGTGGATTCATATATCATCGAGTTGAAATATTGCAAGAGCCAAACCACCGATGAGCAAGTGAAAAAGCTCTTCGAGGAGGCTTCAGCTCAAATCTCCCGCTATGCGGAAAGTGATATGGTCAGAGAGGCGGTAAAGACCACAAAGCTCCACAAGCTGGTAGTCATCTACCGCGGAGCGGAAATGGTGGCTTGCGAGGAGATATAAGACTATTTCAACCATACAGGTCGAAATCATTTTTGTTTTGTAGAGGAAAGATAGGCAAAAGTTTCATGCCTCACAATACGGGGTTAGCCGTTGGCTTACTTTGCACCGAGGAATAAAAAGGAATGTCCCTAGAGGAAAAAGCAGTTACCTCTAGGGACATTTCTTTTTATTATTAGGGAAAATCTCCGTTCAGCGTCGTTGAACGTATGTTCAACACTTTTGAACGTACATTCAACACTTCTGAACGCACATTCAAAACTTATGAACGGAGATTTCTCCTAATAGTATAGACTTTTTCTTCTAATAGTATAGACAAATACTCCTAATAGTATAGATAAATACTCCTGATAGTATCCACAACTTTCCCTAAGGGTATTGGTTTTCTTAATAAGGAGTATGATTAAATCTGTCCTGATTCCACCTGTCTCACCACTCTTTCCGTGAGCCTATCCACTCCGTTCGGATCATATTTCTTGTTGAGGCTGGCACCGAAGAGGGCGGCGAAAGCCTGATAGAAGCCGGCACGGATAGGACCGAGGAATGCCTGGATAAGGTGATAGGAGGATGAATTGCACTCACGATACACCAGTTTGATGCAGAGCTTGCCCTGTGCATAGGTGAGTTTCTTCATTCTCGGTGTATATTCCTGCTTGATGCTTTTCTCCACTAGCTTCATGTGCGCATCCTTCGCCTTCTTGTTGGGCAGGGTTTCCAGATAGTCACCCGTTTCGATGATGATCTTTCTCACCTCCTTGGCTATCGGCAGAACTTTCTTGATGTTATATACCAGACGGTTGTACGCCATTCTTTCCTTGGCGTTCTTGAACACCGGCTGTGGATAAACATACACGTTGTTCACCTGTACATACTGTATGCTGTCGTGGTCGAGCAGCACCTTTCCCACCTTCACCATCGGTTCGAAGGTAGGAACATCCATATCGACTTCCTTGTTTTCAGGTTTGTCGTCATCCGTCTGTGCCATTGTCTGCAGCGTGATGCAGAAGAGCATCGCCAGCAAAAAGAATATCTTCTGTTTCATAAAAATCTTCTTGATCCAATTTAAATAATCCGCTCCCTGTCCGGAGCATCTCTTATATATATAAAGAGGTGTAATCCTCTTCTATTTCTAATTATGCCGCAAAATTACAGATAATTTCCCATTTAGAGAAAGAAAGTTACTCTTTTCTTACTCATTTTCAGAATTTCGCAGTATCTTTGTGGAAATTTAATAATTCTTTTGCCTGTCTATGAAGTATTGGCAACCTATCATCCGCTTTTTGTTGAAACTGTTTCTCATAGGCAGCTCCCAGTTATTCTATGACCCTTCTGTTTGTGCCCAGGACTCCTCTTCCCTGTCGGAAGAAGATAGGGAGAAGTATGTCTCTTCGCAACCTTGGCAGGAATATCTGATGGAACTCTCGGAGATGGAGGATTTCGAACAGACTGCCTGGGAGGATTATGAGGAGGAACTGGAGGAGCTGGCGCAGCATCCGCTGAATCTGAATACGGCTACCCGCGAAGAGATGGAGCATCTGCCTTTCCTCACCCCTTCGCAGGTAGAGGATATCCAGGCATATCTCCATCGCTATCATGGGATGAAGACGATGGCAGAACTGGCTCTCATCCCCAGTATCAGCTGGTATCAGCGGCAGTTGATGAACAGCTTCTTCTATGTAGCCGACGAGACTCCCCGCCAGCAGTTCCCGAGCCTGAAGAATATCCTGAAGTATGGCAAGCACGAGGTGATGGGAATGGTGAAAGTGCCTTTCTATGAGCGCAAGGGCGATGGCAAGGGAGCCGATGGATACCTGGGATATAAGTATAGGCACGGGGTGCGCTATCAGTTCAGGTATGGCGACTATGTGAAGATGGGATTCGTTGGTGCCCAGGATGCGGGCGAACCTTTCGGAAGCGGCAGGAACAACCTGGGATATGATTTCTATTCCTTCTATCTGCAAGTCAGGAAATTAGGCAGATGGAAGAATATCACCCTGGGCAGGTATCGGCTGCACGAGGGAATGGGACTGATTCTCAACAACGACTTCAGCTTCGGCAAACTCTCGGTACTGTCCTCGCTGGGCAGAACCACCAGCCAGGTCAAAGTTCATTCCTCCCGCTCTTCTGCCAACTATCTGCAGGGAGCTGCAGCCACCTATACCTTGTTGAAGGGACTTGACCTTACCGGATTCCTCTCTTATCGCAAGATAGATGCCACGCTGAGTGATGAAGGAGGCATCAAGACCATACTCAAGACCGGTCTGCACCGTACACGCAAGGAGATAGCCAAGCAGGATATAGCCTCCAATATGCTGGTGGGTGGCAATATCAACTATCGCCATCAGGGCTGGCATATCGGAGCCACTGGTTTCTATACTTCGTTCTCCCTTCCGCTGATGCCAGAAAAGGTGCAGTTGTACAAGCGTTTTGCTCCCGAAGGTGATGCCTTCTGGAATGTGAGTGTAGATTATGGCTATATTTCCCATCGCTGGACGATAGGTGGCGAAACGGCAACGGGTGATTGTGGAGCCGTCGCCACGCTCAATGCTGCTTCTTATCAGTTTTCCGACCATTTCTCGCTCACGGCTATGCAACGGTTCTATTCTGCCAGATACTATTCCCTGTTCAGCAACAGCTTTGCCGAGGGAAGCAGCGTGCAGGATGAAAACGGCATGTATGTGGGGGCTACGTGGTCGCCAGGCAGTCGCTGGACCATTACCGCCTATAGCGACTTTGCCTATTTTGCCTGGCCTAAGTATCATACCCGTCAGAGTACGCAGAGCTGGGATCATCTGCTGAATATCCTCTATCATCCTGCCCGTTCCTGGACACTGGGAGCCCGGGTCCGCTATAAGGAAAAGGCGGGAAACGCTACCGGTCGTCTCCGTTTCTATGCCAGTGTTACCACGAAAAACTGGAGTTCCAAGACGAGTGTGGATTATACGAAGTACCGCGAAGGGAATGCGGGCAGCGGTACTGGGAATGCTTCCAGCAGCGGTTATCTGCTGAATGAAAACATCGGATATCATTGGCGGTGGCTGAGACTGCAGGGCAGTTTCAGCTATTTTCACACCCAGGATTTCGCCAGTCGCATCTATGCCTATGAGCCGGGCTTGCTTTATCAGATGAGTTTTGGCAGTTACTTTGGCGAGGGCATCCGCTATGCCCTGGTGGCGCGTTCGGAAATCAGCCATCATCTGCTGGTAATCGCAAAGCTGGGCAGCACCGATTATTTCGACCGCACCCACATCTCTTCCGGCTTACAGGAAATCGCCGGTTCTCATCAGATGGATCTAGAGGTACAGGTGAAGTGGAAGTGGTGAGGTGAAAGTGGTAAAATCTGGGATTTATACTGCTTTCCCAGTCCTTCTTTTCAGGAATATGATGCAAGATTATAAAAAAACTGGCGTTTTATTTGTGTATGTAAGAAAATCGGGGTATTTTTGCAATTGATATGTATCTATGCTAATGATGAAAAAAAAGAGAAGTGATGAAGATATTCATAGTGATTCCTTGCTATAACGAGGAAGCGGTATTGCCGAAGACCCTGGTGGTGCTTGGCAATCTGATCAAGACCATCAAGGTAAAAACTGACGCCGACACGGAGTTGCTCTTTGTTGACGATGGAAGTCGTGACCGTACCTGGCAGATGATTTCCGATGCTGCCAAGGAGCACAAGTATGTACACGGCATCAAGTTATCTCATAACCGGGGACATCAGAATGCACTCTGGGCAGGAATGGAGGCGGCTGTGGATCATTGCGATGCGATGGTAAGTATCGATGCTGACCTGCAGGATGATGAGAATGTCATCATCGATATGGTTCAGCAGGTGCAGGAAGGCAAGGATATCATCTATGGTGTGCGCAAGGAGCGCAAGACCGATACCTTCTTCAAGCGATTCACCGCCCAGGCTTTCTATAAGCTGATGCAGAGCGTGGATAAGGATACAGTGTATAACCATGCCGACTTCCGCATGATGACCAACCGCACCCTGAAGGCGCTGATGCAGTACTCCGAGCGCAATCTCTTCCTCAGGGCCATCGTCCGCCAGTTGGGGTTCCGTGAGGGATTCGTCTATTACGACCGCAAGGCACGCGAGGCAGGTGAGAGCAAGTATCCGCTCACCAAGATGCTGAGCTTCAGTATCGATGGCATCACTTCGTTCTCCGTGGCACCATTGAAGTTTATCACCTTCCTGGGTCTGGCGATGACTTTAGTAGCAATCATCATGATTATCTTTGCCTTGGTGGAGCATTTCCAGGGCAAGACCATCCAGGGCTGGACCTCCCTGCTCGTTTCCATGTGGTTTATCGGTGGCATCATCACCACGGGTGTGGGCATCACAGGTGTCTATATCGGCAAGATTTATACCGAGGTGAAGCGCCGTCCTCGATACTTTATCGAAGAAAGAGTATAATCTTATCGAAGAAAATAAATAAGAAGAATATCAATTTGATAGATACAAAAAAAGCATCGGGATTATGAGTTCCGATGCTTTTTTGTATCTTGTTATTTGTTCTGTGCGATATTGGCACTTGTCTTCACAAATTTGTAGAAGCCTACCTTGCTGTGCCATTCCACCGTCTTCTTTACTTCCCAAACCTTCTGGAAGGTATAGTCCCTTCCGAATTTCTCCTTGAAGTCTGGCACGTCGCTTTCAGGAATCATCAGCACGCCATCCTGCGGCAATACCTTGTCAAACTGCTGAATCTTATCGCCCAGATAGAAGTTGAGGCTGAAGAAATGCATCATCTCTATCGACATATAGGAGTAAAGCTTACCTGTATCAAACTTCTTTTCGATAACCGGCGCCAGATGCTTGTCTGCCTTGGTGTTGAGCACGGCAGGCTGCAGGGTGGAGTCGAGTGTGATGAAAAGTGCGATAATCATCACCAATGTATATCTCATCATTTGGCTTGTCTCTTTTTTCTTGAGTGCCTTGAAGGTATGATAAGCCCCTATTATAAGAAACATATAGCATACATAGAATAGGATACCATGAGTAGATTCCCTTATGGCATGGAGCATGGCGATGTTGTCGGCAGCATGCTTGCCATGGAAAATGGTATCTGGTATGCAGCCTGTTCGTATAACAAGCGTAGCAATCACGAGGATAACTGCCAGCGAGGCAATCACCCCTGCATATACCTTGATGGCTCCCACCTTCTCCTTCATCATCCAAACGATGTATTCAGCTATGAGATAAGCCATGAACGGATAGCATGGCAGCAGATAGACGCTGCGCTTGCTCTTAGGGATGCAGTAGAAGAAGAGCACCAGGAGGAAGGCGAGCCAGGTGAACACCTGCAGCGGAGTAGCCTTCTTCGCATTCTCCAGGAACCGGGTCTTTGAGAACTTCTTCCATGGCAGGATGAAGAGCGAGAACAGTAATAATAAGGTATAAGGAGCCCAACCCATCACGAGTGTGAGCAGGTTGTACCACGCCGGGTTCTCGTGCGATTCGTATGCCATCTTGCCCATGAATCGGTCGATGTTCTCTTCCTTCACCAGTCGCAGGAACTCGTCGCCACCTTGCAGATAAGCAGCATAGTACCAGCAGAATGGGATGATGAGCGAGAGCAGGGCGGTTAGAGCCATGCGCCATACGATGCCCCAGAAGTTCTCGCGCTGGGTAAGCATGAATACGCCCATCACGAAGCATGGCAGGATGATGCCCACAGGACCCTTGGTCAGCGTGGCGCCGCTCATGCAGAGGATGGCAAGCCAAGGCAGCTGGTGCTTTCCCTTCTCCCACCAGCGGTAGAGCAGATACATAGCTCCCACCATCAGGGCGGAGTTTACCATATCTACACGGCAGTTCATTCCCGCACGGTGCACCTCGAAGGCGGTGAGCGTGAGGAAGGCTGTGATGAGGCTGGTTTGTGTATCCTTGCGCTTGGCATAGAATATGAAGCCGCCGATGGTCATCAATACCAGCGATACGGCGGATGGAAGACGCGAGGTATATTCATTCACGTGACCGGCGATGAGGCTGAAGAATGCGATGCACCAGTGGAAGAAAGGTGGCTTATAGGGGATGTCGCCACCATTGTTGATGGGCAGAATCCAGTTGCCATGCTCCAGCATGGTGTAGGCAACCACCGCCTCGCGCGGCTCTCCTTTGGTATTGAAATCAGAGAGTCCGAGGAATGGAGTCATCATCACGATAGCCAGGATGATGATGAGCCAGAATGCTTTCTTATATGTCTTGTCCATATTATTTTACTATCTTGTTGTATCTTATGAGTAAGTCGGATATGCGATGAGCCTCCGAGAGTCTTTTGATTTCTTGGTTAGAGACAATTCCAGTCTTCTCCACGTTCATATTGTCTGAGCCCACGGCGGCAGGTTGTTTCTTCGGGTCGAGAATGCTCTGTCCCATACCCTTCCATGTGTAGCTATCCAGATGCATCAGGTTCAGGATGGTAGGGTATTGGTCGACTTGCCCCATCACCTTATTATATATACCCTCTACAGGAGCATTGACCACGATGAATGGTGTGAACTGCTTGTCGCTCACGATGCCCTTGGCGGCAGGCGAAGCGCAGATAGGCTTGCGGTCGGCTGCGAGACCCTCATGGTCGCCGATGAGCACTATCATCATGTCCTTATAGTCTGGTCGGCTCTTCAGATAGCGGAGCAGGATGCCCAGTCCGTGGTCGGTATAATTGGCCATCGTCATATAGTCGCACATCTTCTCGGGATAGGAACCCTTGAAGTGGATGCGCTTCAAGTTGTCTGGCAATACGAATGGGTTATGACCAGAATAGGTGACTATCTGGAGGAATGTGCTCTGCCCATTGCTGAGAATGTTGCTGCTTTTTAGCTTCTTGACGATTTGCTTCATAAATGAGACATCGCCCAGTTTCTTTCTGCTACCTACTTTCTCGTCATTGATCCAACTGTCATTGCAGAACAGGGTATCTATCCCAAAGTTGTGAGCTACGATTTCCTGGTTCCAGGTTACTGGCTTGTCAACCGTCATCAGATATGACTTAGCCTGATGTTGCTCTTTGAGCGCTTTGGCAAGCGATGGATAGGTGGTGTTCTGGCACTGCATAGCATAGCAACCATTCATCAGTGGCAGAAGTCCTGTGTTTACCAGTAGTTGTCCATCAATAGAGCGACCACCTTTCACCTGTGTCAGTACATAGGGGGCATATAGGGTATGGCTGTCAGCAATGGCAGCATTGAGGTTAGGGGTGATTTCTTTGCCCTCCACCTTCTTGTTGATAACCCAACTTTCCAGCGATTCGCAGAAGATAACGACCAATGTTTTTTTCTTATCGATGCTATCTGGCAGGGCTTTATAAGATGGCTGCTGTTTCTGCCAAGCCTCTATTTCCGCCTTCATTTGGGGCGTAAATGGAGTCTGAGTTTGCATTCCTTGGTGTATCAAGTTGCCAAAAATGGTATACATTGGCACGGCGCAAGTATAGTAATTGGCATTTTGCAAACGGGTAAATGCTTGCTGCCAACCGCCTCTTGTCATCACTTGCATTGCGGATACAAGGAACACCACGAGCAGGGTGCAGAGGTATTGCTTGAGTCGCAATCCATAGCTGGCTTGGGATGTCTGGGCTATTGAAGCCTTTCCTGCCTGCTGTTTTTTCACCTTATTATATATGTATAGGATGCTGGCGATGGTAGATAGCGGTAGCAGGATGTCGATGAGTCGCATGGAGTCTATGACGCTGGCGGTGAAGTCGCTCAGGTTGCCTGCCAGCAGATAGCTCTCCAAGGGTATCGCCGAATTATATGTGCGGCTATACATCAGATTGCTTATCAGCAGTCCGTCCACGATGAAGAGCAGCAGATACTCCGTCCATTTCTTGCCCGTGAGCATCAGTGGCAGGAGCAGGATGAGTGCTACCAAGATGGAGTTGACATACACCTCGGGCAGCGAGAACGAGGTAAAGGTGGTCTGTAGGCACCAGATGATGTCAAACAATATGAGTTTTCCGAAGGCGCATCCCCAGAGGGTTGTCGTCTCTCTGTTCCACAGCGTATGTGGAAATAGTCTATGAATAATCTGTTTCATGGGTGCAAAATTATAAAATAAGCTCGAAGGTAATTATAAATGAGCTGATTATTTATGAAACTTTATCATAATGAGAAATAATAGTAGTATGACGGTTTGGCAATTCCCCACCACGCTATGGCTGCGTGATGGGGGATTAATTGTTTATATAGTTTTTCTATGTTTTATTGAGGTAAGATATTGCTGTATTCCCGTTTGAACCACAGTTCGAAGACGGGGTCAACCATCTTGAAGCCATCGCCCGATTTCTCAATGAAGTCTCTTTCTACAAGAGTCTTTTTGTTCTTGGTGATGGTGCGTGGAGCACCGAGTCCATATTCTGCTACAACCTGTTGGGCATTGAAATGAGTCTCTCCCATACAGACGGCACGCAGGAATGCTATTTGTGAGGCAGGCATTCCATCAATATCGGTAATGAACATATCGGCATTGGTATCCAGAAGTTTGGTAAGCTGTGACTGGTAGATTTCCTCTGTCACCTCTGTTGCCGTACGTGTCCAGATGAGAAAGCAGAATTGCTGCATGTACCAGGAGTGGCATTGCACGGCATTGCAGATTCGCTCTATCATTTCATCGCTGATAGACTTGCCATAATTGTAGAAACTGTCGTGGATGAAAGGCTTCCAGTATTCCTTGGCTATCTTCTTCAATGTCATCATCTGTCCAAAACGGTAGAATGGATTCTTCGAGTTGCCGAATATATCCATCATCATGTGGCGTTTACTGCCATAGAGACAATAGGTCGTACTATGTTGTCCCTGCCACACCGAACGCATGGTTCCTTCCAGGCGCTTCCAGTCGGGCAGGTTTGCCAATTGTTGGAACTCATCAATGCACACGATGACATGGATGCCTTTTGCCTTGGCAATCTTTTCTGGAAGATTGAGAATTTCCTCGGCACTTTCCTTCAGGGGCTTGAAGTTCAGATTTACTTCTACAGCATTCACTGGGTCGCTGTTGATGGTGAGGCTTGGAGATATGGATTGAACGAACTTTACAATGTCGGCCCATCTCTTTTCCATAGTGGAAGAAACGCCCTGGAGTACTGCACTTGCAAACTTGTTGTAGAACTCTTCCTCAGAGAAAATCTTGAAGGCATCCAGATAGCATACTCTCACATCCTTCTGCTCTTGCTTCAGCTCTTCCATTGCGGCTTTGACAAGGGAAGACTTACCCCATCTTCTTGGAGAAATCAGCATCACGTTGATGCCTCCTCCAAGAAAAGTCTTGAGGTCTCTTCTATCTTCAATTCTATCAATGAAATATTCATTTTCAGCGATAGAACCATATTCGAATGGTATCTTGTTCATATACTTAAAGTCTTGATTCTCTGCAAAGTTACAAAATTATACCCAAAGGTATTATACCCTAGGGTATAATTTATGAAACTTTATGTTTTTATCAGACGAAGAATCGCTGTTTCTACAAAAAAAGATGGCTTTAAACAACATTGTTTTAAACAACCTTGTTTAATTTGTTTTTTTTTACTATCTTTGCAGAAGAAAAGCTGCACTCGGCAATTTGAAAGCCAGCTTTCATTGCGCTCGTTTGCATTTTCTTTGCAGAAGAAAAGCTGCACTCGGCAATTTGAAAGCCAGCTTTCATTGCGCTCGTTTGCATTTTCTTTGCAGAAGAAAAGCTGTATAGTATAAAATAAGGTAGTAATTATGAGAAAAAGTAAAGAAGCTCCGTAGCGTATGGCAATTGCAGAGCCATGTATCTTACTGCCTTTATGGAAGCAAGAAACACATGATGGAACAAATGTTCCAGAATGCCAGTTACCCATTTTATCGCTTTGGAGATTTCTTCTATCTGAACAAGATAAGCGAGAAAGACTGGGTGGAGTATATCTGTCAGCGATTCGAATCTACCGGCAAGCATATCTCGGAAGAGTTGGCTCGTGAAATCTGTCAGGTAACAGATAGGTATTCTTCTTATGTACAACAGTTGGCATGGTTTGTATGGTTGCGTGTACAGGATGATTCTGTAGCAACAGAAGAGGACTTGAAATATGGAATAGACCGGTTGCTGGATGCCAGCGAGCCTTTGTTTATTCAGCAGACCGAAGACCTTTCTGCCTATCAGATGAATTTCCTGCATGCCATCACCAATGGAGTACATACCGGTTTCACCCAGACGGCAATATTGGAAACTTATCGCCTGGGTACTGCCGCCAATGTAACCCGCCTGAAGAAATCCTTGATGGTGAAAGATCTGATTACGATTCCTGCTCCTAAGCATCTGGAAATGAGTGACCCCATTTTGGCGTTGTGGCTCAAGAGAAGAGTTTGGAAATGATGTTCCCTGGAGTTCCAAAGCGTCCTAGGCAAAAATATAAAAGTATAGTAAACAAATGAAGATAAAGATAAACCCAAAATACGAAGAGATGAGAAGTTTCATCGAACGCATCCCGGATGTGTTCGAGAAGGAAGGACATGTGATTTACACGGGTCGCAATCTCATTAAGGTGATGGAGGCTCCTGATGGAACCATTATTAATGTAAAGCGCTATCATGTGCCAAAGGGACCTAACAGTCTGGTTTATTCCCTAGGCATCAGAAAGCCTAAGGGGGAGCGTGCCTTTGAATATCCGATGATATTGGAGAAGAAAGGTATCGGAACCCCTGCGCCTATTGCGCTCATCGAAGAGCGTAATGCCATCGGACTCCTGGGATATACCTATCTCATCACCCTGCAGTGTGATAACCTGCATACCCTTTACGAAGTGGGTGATGCAGCCCCTGGTACTTACGAAAAGCTGGCTAAGGCGTTGGCACGTTTTGCCGCAGATATGCACGACAAGAAAATTCTGCATAAGGATTTTACGCCAGGCAACGTATTGTGGAAACAGGATGATGAAGGCTTCCATTTCATCATCGTGGATATCAATCGCATGAAGTTTGGAGAAATCAGCGTCAAGGAAGGACTCTATAATCTCCGAAAGTTCTGGGGACCTAAGGAATTTATCCGAATCCTGGTCTCTGAATATGCCAAGGTAAGAGATTACAACGTGGATGAGGCTGTGGATTATGTGATGAAGGAACGCGCCAAGTTCTGGACCCGCTATGGCAAGAAGCATCCTATCAAGTTTAAGCTGGAGTTATAGGAAACGAATTAAGTTTAAGCCATAAGCAACTTCTCAAGTTTAAGCCTGAGCTATAAGTAGCTAAACTCTTGCAAGTAAATTCCATACGCCCTGGGCTAGGAGCTTCTGCCCTTTCAGGGCGTGTGGAGCTTACATGCGAAAGTTCAATTATTTTATATATACAAATTTCAAATTACCTGGTCCTACGTCTCTTTTGCAACGTGCAAGAAGCATGGTTGGAGATTCCTGCATGTTTGCGGCAGGTGAGGCAACAATCTTATCTTTGCCGTAGTATCGGGCCATTCCCTGATTGATCCAATATCCTGGATAAATCATGATGTCATTGAATGCATCCGAAGGCATTTTTACCGTAAGAGGCTTCAATGTTATGGCACTTTGGGTATTCGTCTTCAGTGCCAGTTCACGCTCGTTCATTTCCTTGTCAAATTTCACGGCAGTTCCTTTCAGCATAAGTGAAACGGTTCTGTTGGTTGTCCTTTCCTTGAGACTTACGGATAATATCAAGATGACAATGGCACAATATGGCGCATACTGCAGCGAGTTGGCATATTTCTTCTTAGATACCGTTACGAAATCTATAATGGCAGAGCTTAATGGCGCTTTTGCCTCAGCCTTTCTCAGAACAGCTCCAGAAAGATAATAAATATTGATGCAGATGAGCCACAGGTGTATATACGAATAGATGTTCTGTACTCTGCCTGGTCCTCTTGTTCCCATGGCATAGCTGTGGGCGAAGAAGAATGAACTGTAAAGCGTAACGGTAATCAGGATGCATAGCCAAGGGTGAGAGAACTTGAATCTCGAGCTACTTGCCGCCTTGACAAGGGTAGGGCTAAGAAGCATCAACATCAGAATTTGAGCGATATTGATGGATTCTGATAAGAACTCGAAGCTCTTTCCTATTGCCATGAAGAATGCAACGACAACATTTGGCTTGCTTTCTATGGTAACTTGTCTGAACGCATTACCAGGAGCCAACACGCTGAAAAGGAAGGCGATGCCATAGATGGTGAGAATAGTAATATATAAACGTGGCCATCTTCTTTGTTCCATCTTCATGATGAGAATGGCTGCAAACAGAATCGCTCCCATGCCAAGTCCTGACACGAAGTTTCCGCCGGCAATGATGATGGATAGAACGATGGAAGCCCCTCCGATAAGGGCTTTCTTGAACTTGGAACTACTTAATTGATATCCTATGAGCAGAGATGCTAAAAACAGAGACATGCTATAGAATAAAGTGTAGTACATCGCCCCGTTATACCAATAGAATGCATCGTAGTATGACCATGTAAACTGGATGGTCATCAGAACGAAGAGGGTAGATACGAAGAGATATTCCAATCTGGACGAATGGAGTAATTTTCGCATAACCATATATAATAAGGTGTAAGTGGAGGTCACCAAACTGGAAATCAAGATGAATGTTCCAAGCCAATATTGGCCGAATACTCCTGGTTGTAGAGCCATGAGAAAGCAGGCGGAATAGGTGCCCTGCCATGTATGATACATCGTCATTGCTACATTCCAGGCTGTCTGAACGCAAGCCGGAAATGAATGGGTCTCATTCCAAATCTTATATACTTCTGCACCAAAGACATAATCATCCGCAAATGGATGAAGATACTGGCTTATCCATAACATGGGAATGATGGATACGATTAGAACTGCAATAGCTACTCCTGTTACAATTTTCAATTGCTTCTTATTCATAACTGCTTTTATCCTTTTATATTACTTTCTTTTGACTTTTTGTTCTTTCTTTACTTCTTACTTTCTATATATTATAACATCCTTGTTGCCATTATCTTGCATGCAAGATAAACAATAAATGTTAAAGCTTATATTGTGTATAGGTGCAAAGGTACTAAACATAATTGAGTATGGCAAATATTCCGGGATTTTTTTTGCTCTTTGGATAGTTTTTCGTACCTTTGCAGAAAAAGAGAATAATAGAGATGACACCAAAACTCATTCACCTTTGCTGGTTTAGCAATGACCCTTATCCTGTAGAGATAAAGGTTTGTTTGGATACATGGAAGTGCCTGATGCCCGACTATGTAGTTAAAGTTTGGGATTATGCTGCGGCAAAGTCTATTGGCTGTGCCTTTATCGATGAGGCCCTGGAGGCCCGAAAGTGGGCTTTCGCTGCCGATGTTGTGCGATTCTATGCCGTTTACAAAGAAGGTGGTATTTATATGGATAGCGATATCTATCTGCATCGTCGTTTTGATGAGATTCTTCCAGAGGATGGCTTTGCCACTTTCAACGAGAAGGATAAAGAGGAGTTTGGCTTGCAGGCAGCCTTCTTTATGGGTACTGCGGGCAATGCGTTCTGCCAGAAGATGTTTGAATATTATCAGAACCGCCATTTCAAGAATCCGGATGGCTCTTTCAATGATACGATTTCACCTTATACGATGTCGGCTGTGGCGAAGTCTTTCGGATGGCAGATGAAGGACGAAAAGCAGGTGATGCCTGGCTTGACGGTTTATCCTACGCATCTTGTTGCTCCCAACAATCATTATCCGGTGGATAGCGAGACGATAGGAGTGCATCGCGTTGCGGGTAGTTGGCGAAAGAGAAAACTGGGACGATTCATCGAGATTAAGATCAAGCATTTATGGCATGTAGTAAGATATGCCCTTTTCAAAAAGTGAGAAGGGCATATCTCAGTACATGCCATATCTTATATGTCATATCATATATCTTATATGCCTAACATCTTCTTATACAGGTTGATGTAGGTTTGGGTATATTTGCTGTAAGTATAGCCTAGCGAATATTCCCTGGCAGCTTTTGCCTCTTCCGAGTCTTTGCTCCATTGGGCGATACCAGCCTTTACGGTAGCCGCCATCTCTTCCGGAACATAGGAGTCGAAATAGGTGGCATGGTTCTTACATACCTCTGGCAGACTGGTGAATCTGGAAGAGAAGACCTTGGCGTTGAATCTCATGGCTTCCAGTACCGGGAGTCCGAATCCCTCTAAAAGGCTAGGGAAGAGGAAGGCTTCACAGTGGGCATACATCCAGTTTTTCTCGGCATTGCTGATTTCTCCTGTAAAGATTACATTCTCCGTACCCCATTCTTCCTTGATTCTCTGCAGTTCGTAATAGTGCTTGCTATAAGGCTTTCCGCAGATATAGAGTTTATATTCCGGAAGGAACTTCATCATCGGAATCAGAGTCTTGAAATTCTTCTTGGCTCTGGTCTGACCGATGGTAAAGAAGAACTTCTTGTCGTCTTTGATGTATTCCGGCTTCTTCTGCAGCTCCAGATCCGTATCTTTGATGCCATTATAAATCACATCCAATGGTTTGTTGCCTATATCGATATGGTTCAGCAGGTCATCTTTTACATATTCAGAGATGACGGTGATATAGTCAGAACGTCTGATATGCCATTTCATCTTCCAGAGGGTTTTCAGGCGATGGATACCTTTCTTCTCGTGCAGGAAGTTGAGGTCATGGATAGTCAGGATGTTCTTCATCCCCTTTTTGTGTTTGCGCTTGATGAACAATTGGTCTGTGGAATGCCACAAATCAATTTTCTTGTTGAGCTTCCTTAAATCATGTGCCAGATGTTCCACTGATACATAATCCACGTTGTTTCCGGCAAATCCTTTATGCTTCTCCTTTACCAGGAAGATGAAGTGCATATCCTGTATGTCGGAAATGCTGATGAGCTGCTGGCTGTAGTTGTCTGCGATTTCACCAAAGCCGCACTTTTCCGCTAATCGTGTAAAGTCTATTAATATATTCTTCATTGTTCATCGACTTTTTATGTTAAAAACTTACTGTTGAGGATTTCTAAAGCGAACATTCCTGAATAGCGTTTTTCAGATTCTCGCCATTGTTAATAGCTATCGCCATCTGCTTTGTTTGGGCAAGCATACCGGCATATTCTTCTTCCGAAATGCCGGCTAGGCGCCCTGGAAGTTCTTTCAGGGAGTTGATGGCAAATCCCACTCCCCTCTCTTCTACAAGCGGAGCAATGGCAGATTCTTTCCATACGATGATAGGTAATCCGGCACGCAGGTAGAAGGATGCCTTGTGCGGGGTGTTGTATTTCAGATAGCTTCCGAAGTCGCCATGGCATTCTTCCAGGGAATCTCCATCCCATACCAAACCGAAGTTTCCATGCACTTGCTTGATGAAATCGTCGGCATTCATAAAGCCGTGCCATACGATGTTCTTGTCTTTTGCCACGGCATCATAATCTTCCATGTTTCCATAAAGATGAAACTTAAACTGGTAATCCAGTTCCTGCATCTTCAGGATAAAGGCGTTTTTGCGCAGGTTGAGTGAGCCAGCATATACGATATTCCATACCTTGTTGGGCTGGTGCTTCTTGTCTGCTGCAACGGATGGCGACAGATAATCATGGAATCCCAGGGCTCCGATAGGCTTTTCCAAGCCTTGTTGCTCAAGCCACAGTTTCATCGCCTGGTTGGTGGCGATGATATAGTCGGTGTGGCTCAGGCGTTTCAATTCCTGGGCTACGGTTAGTTTCTTTCGTCGGAAACTGCCCAAATCATGAATCAGGGAAATGGTCTTGGCTCCTTTGAGGTGTGCCATCTTGCAGATGAAGGAAAAATATTTCTTTACAGGATATTGCAGTACGATGACATCTCCTTTCTGTATGCGAGAGCAGGCGATGAGGGTACTCGCCAGGTTATAGAAGAAGGCCAGGAATTTATTGTTGTCGATTTTGCAAGGCAAGCCGATGCTTGCTGCCCCCATCGAGTGCAGCACCTTTTCGTAATCTGTCTTTGCCTTGTTGCCAGCACTTGTCTGATTGTAATAAGTGCGGCTGATATAACATAATCTTCTTTCCTTCATATAGCCTATTGATTAGATGTGCAAGTTTATACTTCTTCCATTCGTTTCATTTCCCATCCGGCAAACTGGATGATGATTTTATGCAATGTCGTGCCTTGGCGCAAGACTTCTATTCTTGGTGCTGCGGCATAGCGATTGATCTGTTCTACTGCTTCCTGCCATTGTGCCTCGGCTTTTGTCTCGAAATCCTTGGCTGGCAACATCTTCAGTTCGATGATGTAGCTATGTTTGGTAGGATAGTGGGTCAGGTCGGGTAAGAGGAAGAAATCACAATAGCCGTGATTCAACTCAAGCTCGGGAGCCGTAATGTAATAGCTGCTCAGGTAGAGATATGCCATAAAGAAACCTTGCAGGTTGCGCTCGGCTTCGATGCCATCTCTTACTGATGCCACTTCGGCGTAAGCCTTCGACATAAAGCCCAAGACTTCTTCCCATTTTCCATAAAACGCCATGCAGGTGAGCATATAACCAAACTCATTCAGGTTGATATGGTTGATTTCCTGATATTGCTCCTGCAGATAGCCATAATATTGACGGCGGACGTTATTGTTCGGGATTCCCAAGAGCAACTGGTCGCCGAAAGTATCCTTGATGGTAAGCATGCCGTAATAGAACAGCAGGCTTGGGAAGTATTCCGGCTTCACGATTTCACTGGCAGGGAAGGTTTCGTAAAGATTCGATACGATGCTGCCTTCCTCCGTAATCCTACGGATGATGCCCTTGCGGTTGCCGTCTAGCTTGTCGAGCTGGAGCAGTCGCTTCATCTTGTTGTAGTCGGTCTTCGTGTTTGGGTCTATCATCTGTTTTGGGGCTTTACCATCGTCCATGTAATTACGGAGATAATATAACACCATATCGCAATTGAAAACCCTGACCTTGCTGTTTAAGCATGTCTCTGAGAAGCAATAGTTGTCATACCACGGCTTAATCTCTTCTATCATTGCCTCGATATCGCTATCTGCCGGTATCTGTCCCGCATCACGATAACGGGTAAACATGGCTCGCACATCTTCTGTGCTGAAGCCCAGCATCTTGTCAAACTCAGGTTTGGTTGATATATGCCAGCCGATGTTGAAGCCGCTGGTAACATCGTCTAGTGTTACAGGACTTACACCCATCATGAATATCTTGGCGAATGAACCCTTGAACTTCTTGAAGTAGTCGCGGTAGAAACCGCTGGCATGTGTCATCGCATGATACACTTCTTCGCCTTGCTCATTGAGCACGGTATTGGTGAAGTTGTCGTATTCGTCAATGATGAGATACAGCTGATAATTCTGTTCTTTTGCGTATTTTTGGATAGTAGCAAGCTTATTGGATGCTACATTCTCTGCAAGAACGGCCTTTCTGGTTGCATCATCATAGAATTGTGCATATCTGTTGATGAAAGCGTCAAAGCAGATATTGCAATATGAATTGAAGCGCTCCTCCAGGTTGTCGATGTTTCCTCCTACCTGCGAGAAATCGAGTGTCAGTACTTGATACTTTCCCTGTAGAGGGGTAGGCTGCCTGCCTATCCAGAGACCTCCGAAGATTTCCTGGAACTGGTCTTTTAGCTTGCAATCATAGTAAGCTTCGAGCATACTGAGAAACAGGCTCTTGCCGAAGCGGCGAGGGCGAATGAATATCAGATAGTCGGGTTGAGCCTCCAACAACGGAATATACATAGTCTTATCTACGTAATACTGATTTTCTCTGATAACTCTCAGGAAATCAGTGACTCCATAAGGTACTCTTTTGGCTTCTATCATCTTGTAACCCTTTCTATTATTAAGATAAACTCTAGTCTTTTGGAACAACTCTATTCTCTTGGCACAACTTTCCCCTTCACCACTTCATATCGCTTGTCAAACTCCTCCCTGGTTCGCTTCCATCTGTTATGCGTCCATAAATAATAAGGTGGATTCTGGCGAATGGTTTTTTCCAGCATCTGGAAGAAACGACGGGTAATCTCGTGCTCCGGTAGAGTGTTTGGCTCACGGGTGATGAGCTTGTAGGTTGCCGTATAGTAGCCTCGCTTCGGGCGCGACATCTCTACATAGAACACGGCATCGTTCATCTTTCTCATGATTCTTTCGCCGCCAGTAAACACTGGGGTTTCGGGATGGTTGAGGAAAGGAAGCCACAGGTGGATGTTCTCCCACTTGGGACCCTGGTCGCTGATGTAGCCGAAGATGCTCATAATGCCCTTGCGCTTGTAATCCACCAAATAGCGGAGGATTTCTTTCTTGGGCACCACCACGCCATTCTCCTCGTGAGAACGGATGCGCTTGAAGAGCTCGTCGAAGGCATGGTTACGCAGAGGGTGATAGATGAGGCCTATCTTGCGTGACTTAGGCAGTTCGATACCCACGCATGAGAGCCACTCCCAGTTGCAGTAATGGCCCAGGATAGCTGCCACGTTCTGACCTTCCAGGAAACATTGCTCCACTTCCTCACTGTTGATGACCTGGAATCGCTGGTGCAACTCCTTGTCACTGATGCTGAGCAGTTTGACAGCCTCGAAGAAGTAATCGCTGAACCAGCGATAGAACTTCTTCTCGATGTCGATAATCTCTTCTTCTGATTTCTCAGGAAAAGAGCTGGTGAGATTCTTACGCACAATACCCCTGCGGTACTTGATGATGCGATACATCATGAAGTACTCGAAATCGGCAATGCAATAGAGCAGCCTGAATGGCAGCAGCGATATCGCATAAAAGAATGCATAAACAATCTTAACCATCTGTAAAACTATAAATTCTTAACTATTAACTCTTTACTCAATTACACCTGCTGCATGTCGTGCAACTTCTTGTAATATCCGTCTTTTCTAATCAGTTCATCGTGGGTACCACGCTCCACAATCCTGCCCTCGTGCAGTACGCAGATTTCATCGGCATGCTTGATGGTACTCAGTCGGTGGGCCACTGCCACGGTGGTACGGGTCTTCATCAATCTCTCCAGGGCATCCTGTACCAGACGCTCGCTCTCTGTATCAAGAGCCGATGTTGCCTCGTCGAGGATAAGGATAGGAGGATTCTTGAGGATGGCACGGGCTATGCTCACACGCTGGCGCTGACCTCCGGAGAGTCTGCCGCCACGATCACCGATTCCGGTATCGAAACCATGTTCCGACTTGGTAATGAACTCGTAGGCATTGGCTATCTTTGCCGCATTGGCGATATCTTCATCGGTAGCATCGGTCTTGCCGAAGCGGATATTGTCCTTGAAGCTGGCATTGAAGAGGATTGCCTCCTGGTTTACATTACCTATCAGCTGGCGGAGATCGTGTACGGCAAGGTCTTTCACATTGATGCCGTCGATGAGCACCTCGCCCTCCTGTACATCGTAGTAGCGAGGAATCAGGTCGAGCATTGTACTCTTTCCGCTACCGCTCTGTCCCACCAGTGCGATGGTCTTTCCCTTAGGAATCACCAGGTTGATATCCTTCAATACATAAACCAGCTCATCGTTCTGATGGTCGGTATAGGCGAAGGAAACATGGCGGAACTCTATCTGATGCTCGAAGCTGCTGATATGTTCAGGGTTCTCCTTGTCCTTGATTTCGATCTCGGCTTTCAGAATCTTGTCGATACGCTCCATACTTGCCAATCCCTTTGGGATATTGTAACTCGCTTTGGAGAATTCCTTCAGCGGGTTGATGATGCTGTAGAGCATCACGAGATAGAAGATGATGGTAGGACCGTCGATTCTGCCGTAATCCAGAACCAGGATACCGCCAAACCACAATACTACCACGATGAGGATGGTTCCCAGGAACTCACTCATCGGGTGAGCCATTTGCTGACGGATGTTCACGCGCATGATGTTGTCGCGATAACTGCTATTCACCTGGTTGAAGCGCCAGTTCATCTTATCTTCAGCACAAAAAGCCTTGATGATGCGCAATCCGCCCAAGGTCTCCTCTACCATACTCATCGTATCACTCCAGAGCGACTGTGCCTCGGTACTTTGTGCCTTCAGTTTCTTTCCCACAACACCCATGAACCAGCCGAATGGTGGCACAAAGAGGATGGTGAAGAGGGTGAGCTGCCAGCTGATGCAGATGAGCGTAATGAAATAGAAGAGAATGAGAATAGGATTCTTGAAGAGCATATCGAGCGACGACATGATGCTGTTCTCCACTTCCTGCACGTCACCGCTCATTCGGGCGATGATATCGCCCTTGCGCTCTTCGCTGAAGAAGCCCAGCGAAAGCGAGGTAATCTTCTGGTAGAGCTGGTTGCGGATATCGCGAACAATACCCGTACGGATAGGGATGATGGTGGCTGAAGACAGGAAATAGGCTCCCGTCTTGAGGAATGTCATGAAGGCAAGGAACAAGCCGATAACCAGCAGAGCCAGTGATGCACTGTGCGCCACGATGAACTCCTGGATATAATAATACAGGTTGTTGGTTGCCACTTCCTTGATGCTGCCCAGCGTTCCGTCCCATTCCATATAGTCGTTGGCACGGATACCGCCATCTACCTGGAAGAGAATCTGCAGGATTGGTATCAAGGCTGCAAACGAAAAGATGTTCAATACCGCAGACAGGATATTGAACAGGATAGACAGTCCCAGATACTTCTTGTATGGAGGGACGAACCGGCGTAAAATTTGCAAGAATTCCTTCATAGGTGCAAATATAGTGCTTTTTAAGAAAACCGCCAAACTTTTGGCGGTTTTTCTTGTTTATATTCTGTTTTTTCTTTCAGAAGAGTCTTTTTATTCAGAAAAAGCTGTTCTGAAGAGTTTGGGTTTACTCCTTTACTTCTTCTCCGAAGAGAGTAGCAGAGGTAGAACCGGTGATGCGAACCTTCACGAACTCTCCGATATGGTGGTTGCCCTTATCGATGACAACCGCCTTGTTCTGTTCTGTTCGGCCCATCATCTGCTCGCGGCTACGCTTGCTGAAGTTCTCGATGAGGATGGTGAATACCTTGCCTTCATCCTTCTTGTTCTGCTCGGCACTCACCTCGGTCTGCAGTTTGATGAGTTCGTTGAGGCGGGCTATCTTGGTTTCCTCAGAAACGTTGTCTGGCAGATGCTTGGCTGCATAGGTGCCCGGGCGCTCTGAATACTTGAACATGAAGGCGCTGTCGAAGCCTACTTCCTTCACCAGCGAGAGGGTTTCCTGATGGTCTTCCTCGGTCTCGTCGTGATAACCCACGAAGATGTCGGTGGTGATGCCGCAGCCCGGGATGATGCGCTTGATGTCAGCGATGCGCTGCAGATACTCCTCACGGGTGTATTTGCGGTTCATCAGCTTCAAAATCTTGTTGCTTCCGCTCTGTGCAGGGAAGTGGATGTGCTTGCAGAGGTTTGGCTCTTCGGCAATGGCGTGGAGAATGTCCTCGGTCATATCCTCTGGGTTAGAGGTGGTGAAGCGTACACGCATATCCGGCACAGCCTGGGCTACCATGTGCAGGAGCTCGGCGAAGGAAAGGCTGCCTTCCTCGCGCTTGCCCGATGGTGAGAGACCGTAGCTGTTCACGTTCTGTCCCAATAGGGTAACTTCCTTGAAGCCACGCTGCTGCAAATCGCGAACCTCGCGCAGGATGCTCTCGGCATCGCGACTGCGCTCACGTCCACGGGTATAAGGCACGATGCAGTAGTGGCAAAAGTTGTTGCAACCACGCATGATGCTTACGAAACCGCTCACTCTGTTGCCACCGATGCGCTGAGGCACGATGTCACGGTAGGTCTCGGTCTTTGAAAGTTCAATGTTGATGGCATTGGTACCCATCTCGCACTGCGCAATCATATCCGGCAGATTGAGATAGCTGTCTGGTCCACAGACCAGGTTGGCATAGTGGTTCTGGATGAGGTCATCCTTTACTCGCTCTGCCATACAGCCCAATACGCCGAGAATCACCTTTCTTCCCTTCTTCTGCTCAGCATGGAGGGTGTCGAGGCGATGGTAAATCTTGTTTTCCGCATTCTCGCGGATACTGCAGGTGTTCAGGAAGATGGCATCAGCCTCTTCTTCTTTCTCACAAATCTCGTAGCCTGCCATCTGCATCACAGAGGCAACTACCTCACTGTCTGCCACGTTCATCTGGCAGCCATAAGTTTCAATAAACAGTTTCTTCATTGTTCTAGATGAATTCTAATTTATGTTTGATGTATTAATATGATTTCTTTCCTGTATCTTCCATGCCGCATCATTTCATGTTCTTTGAAACTGCCATCAGCATGAAGTAGATGACTACGGCAGAGATCCATCCGGCGATGGCATCGATGAGATAATGCGCCTGGATATACACGGTTGCCATACACAGGAAGATGTAGAATGGCAGCATGGTGAAGAGCAGCTTGCGGTTTCTGCTGTGCCAGGCAAGGAGCATGCAGATGGTGCTTACGCCCACGTGCGAACTCGGAAAGGCGGCGGTAGGTCGCTCTCCTGCTTCCTTGGCATTCTCTACGAGCTGGTAGAAGATTCCGTCGGTATAGCCTGGGGTTGGCAGACAACTGGTATGGGTACTAAAGTAATCGCCCATTGCCGGGAAGATGCCCTTGGCAATATCCTGTACTCCCACGGCATCGAAGTAGAACGTTGGTCCTACCACCGGCACGTAAATGTAGATGAGATAGTAGATGAAGAAGCTGGCGAGCATCACAAAGCCCACTCTTTCAGCCTCGTAGTATCTGCAGAAGAAATAGTAGAGTACTACCGCTGCTATCATCGGATAATACATGAAGTATCCCATCGACATCAGTTCGCTCACCACCGCCCAGGGCAGTGCCTTGGCAAAGAGCAGGGCGGGCTGGCATCCAAAGAGATCCTGTTCCCATCCCGCAAAGATATGGTCGAGGTTGGGGAACATGCGGTTGATCTCGTAAGTATCTGGATACCACCAGGCAAGCAGGGCGATCTGCGCTATGATGCGTACCATCTTCGTTATCCTGCATGGAATCATGCGATATACGCCCCAAAGGGCGAGGGTCATGACCAGAATTCTCAATCTGCCCCAAAGCATCGACTCCGGATTCACTACCTTGGTAAAGGTAAAGAGCATGGTGAAGACTGTTATCGCCATATAGCCCAGCATCACCCATTCCAGTGGCAGGAGTCCCTTCTTGGGGTTCTTTTCTATCTTAAAATAATCTTTTATCATTATTGATTTTTAATTTTATTACAGCCATCCGTTATCCTTGTACCACTTGATGGCAAGCTTTACACCTCTTGACAGAGGGTAGTGGGGATGATAGCCCAGCTCGTCCATGGCAGGTTCGATGTCACAACGCCAGTTGCGCTGTTTCAGGATGTTATACTTGTCATTGTTCAGTGCCGACATCCTACCGGTCATTCTGCCGAGATACTCGCCAAAGAAGGTTACGATGCGGAGCACCCAGATAGGAGCCTTGATGCGCAACATCCATGGATTGCCCAATTCCTTATGGATCAGGTCGCTGAAAGCTTCCGACTGGTAAACTTCGCCATCGCTGAGGAAGTATTTCCTGCCGTTCATACCATGGTCTAGGGCAAGGAAAACAGCCTGCACCACATCCTGAACATACACGAAGGTGATGTCCTGGCGCTTGAATCCTACAGCAAAATCCATGTGCTGCCTGATGCTCTGCGCCATGAGGAAATAGTCTTTTTCTCTTGGACCATATACGCCGGTAGGGCGCAGGATGATATAAGGGAAGTTGTTGCCGATGCTGTCGAGATAGCGCTCTGCGGCAAGTTTGCTCTTGCCGTATGCCGTGTTAGGCTTAGGCACATCGTTCTCACAGATCTCCTGATAAGGCTGCTCCTCGCGGATGGCTCCGAAGATGCTGAGCGAACTGACGAAGACAAATCGCTTGATAGGCATTCCCAGATGCAGGATGGCATTTACCAGGTGCTTGGTGCCCTCGGTGTTCACCTTATAGAAATCCTCTGCATGCAAACACTTGGTAGCGCCAGCTGCATGCACAATATAGTCGAACTCGTGCGGAGCGAGTTCCTTCTCCAACTCTTCCTCTGAAGAAAGATTGAGATTGATGAAATGGATGCGCTCGTCTTGCAGGTATTTTCTGGAACTGGTAGGGCGTACTGACGCCCAGGTTTCCATGCCTTGTCGCAAGGCTTCTTCTACGATGTAACTGCCGATAAAGCCCGACGCACCCGTTACTAGAATCTTCATGAATTATATATAAAATTGCAATTTCGGCTGCAAAGATACGACTTTTTGATGATTTATCACCATGATTCTGTTCAAAAAGGAGATAAATATTGAAAAAATAGTGTAGGTTTCTATAAAATGTTGTATCTTTGCATGCATGGAGCAAGTATCGGGTTTTTATTTCCCTCCCTCAGAAACGACTTCTGCGCAGTTCAGCAACATGACAGAAATCTCGGCTAGTGGCTTTAATATCCTTATCCGTGCCAAGCGTGATGGCAGGTGGTGGATCTTGAAGGCGCTTGCTCCCGCTGTGCGCAATAGCGAGGTGTATCAGAGCTTGCTTCAGAAGGAATTCGATATCATGAAGCATGTCCAGCATACCGGAGTTGCCGAGGTAATGGGTATCGAAGAAGTGGATGGATATGGCAAATGCCTCGTGATGGAATGGATAGATGGAGTGACTCTGGAAGAGTGGCTCCAGCAACATCATTCCAAGGTGGAAAGGGTGCATATCGCCAACCAGCTGCTCGTGGTACTTGAGTTTGTACACGACATGCAGGTGGTGCATCGTGACCTGAAACCTTCCAACATGATGGTTACCCGCAATGGGAGTGTGCTGAAGCTGATAGATTTCGGATTGGCTGATGCCGACAGCTATGCCGTACTGAAGGAACCGGCGGGAACAGATGGATATGTTTCTCCCGAACAGCAGAAGGGCGGACCTACCGATGTGCGCAATGATATCTACAGCGTGGGCGTTATCCTGGATAAGATGAGGCTGAATTTCTCTTATCGCCTGGGATTGAAGCGTTGCCTCCGTCCGTTGGAGGAGCGATATCCCAACATGACCGCCATGCGCCAGCATATTCATTCTCTGCATCGCAATCTGCTTGCCTTCTGGATTTCTTCGGGAGTATTGGCTGCATGTACTACGGGAGTGGTTATATATAATAAGGTGAACGAACCTCCTCGTGGATACGATGTGGTGGCAGAGTTTAAGATAGGAAACCTGGCTTATAAGTCGTGGGGTGGTGGAGTCGTATCGGTCAGGGCTGCCAATTCCAAAGATTCCTGTATCGAGGTGCCTAAAACGGTGAACTTCCAGGGAATGACCTATAAGATAGATGAAATCGAAAAGAAGGCGTTTGCCGATCAGCCCGATCTGAGGAAACTGGTGTTTCCGGATACCAAGTTCCATGTGATGAAGCAGATGGTGGAGAACAGTCCGAATCTGCACAGCATCTGTTTCCGAAGCGCCTTGCCGCCAGTCATCGGCAATGCCATCTGGAAGACCAGGATTCAGGATGTCTTCAGTGATTCTGATTTCAAGCGTGTCATCCTGTATGTTCCAAAAGGCAGCTTCGATGCTTATCGCAATTCTGCATGGAATCAGTTTGAGAATATCATTGAATATGAATAATAATGCAAATAGCCGCATCTTATGTGAGATGCGGCTATTTGCATTATTATATGTATCAATACCATACTTCTATCTGTGGTGATTCCTTGGCATAGCTAGGCATGCACTTACCGATCTTGGCTCCGATGTAGGTTGGGTCGCAGATGTAGAACTTCTTGCCCTTGTACTCGTATGAGGTTCCGTTCTCTACCGGCTCATGGAAGGCTACGGCTGTACATTCGTGTCCTGGGAACTGGATGAGATGTACATCGAGTCCGAGTATCTCGTGTACCAGATAGGCATAGAAGATGGCGCGGTCTTCGCAGTCGTTCTTAGGATAGTAGAGACTTTCCTCGAAGTAGAAATACTTCTCGCGATGGAACTGCTCATCATCCGTAGCGTATGGGAATCCCATCTGTATGAATCGCAGGATGCGGTTGGCTGCTTCCTGTTCGCCGAGATCCTGTACCTGTGCTCTGATCTGCTTCACCACATCGTCGCGCAGACTCTTATCTACTACAGATGCGGCTACGGTAGGAATATCTATGATAGGATATTCATCGAGCAGCGGCATGACGCCGGTTGGTACTTCGCCCTGCAGGGTGATGCCCGCAGCTTCGTATCTGAACGGCTTGGCTTCATCGCCAATCACGGTCTTGCCGGTGAATCTCAATCCCATGTCCTTACCCAGCTCTGCGCCCTTAGGCAGTTCGCAGGAACGGAAGGATCCTTCATCCTCTACATTCGGATAGATGTAGTAGCGCTTGCCGTCGATGTTGAGATAAGATTTCTCGAATACGTGCTCCACGTAAGGGATGAGCATCACCACGTGGTTGCCGCACAGGGCAAGGCGTACGTTGTAGCCGCAGTTGGCAAGCACATACTGCGAAGCTATGATCTTCTCATTCTGGCTGGCATTTGGCATGGCGGTATCGATGTATTTCTCTACGAGCATGGCAGAACCCCAGTCGCTGAGTCCCATCTTGCGTGATTCGGTGGCGAAAGCCTGGGTTACTTCTTTGAGGTCTGATTGCTTGAGATTCTTCCAGTAGTTCACCACATCGTCTGTAGAGCTGATGCTCATGGAAGCGAGTCGGGTTGCCTTTTGCATCTGCAGGGTTGCACCATAGAAGTTGACATCAATGGTCTGCTTGCTTGCCGGAATGCTGACGTGAGGCACGTTTGGCAGGGCAGGCATGACTGGCACGGCTGCTACGGCAGGCATCAGCGGCAGTTCGATACCCGAACCGGTATATTCGATGTCTGGAATATCAGGCTTTACCTCTGGCAGCTTCGGCTTCTTCACCGGTTCTATTTTTGGACGGACGGTAGGAGCCTTTGGATCTGGCTTCTTCGGAGTCTCCGGTTCTGCAGGAGTTTCCGGAGTTACCGGAACGGCAGGAACCTTAGCCAGCGGATCGTCTGGCAGGGTTGGTACCTTCGAGAGGTCGGGTCTGTTTACGAGATCTCCGAATCCGCCTTCCGGAATCAGGATCGGGCTTACAGGCATCTTAGGCTTCACGGTAACCGGTTTCTCCGGCTGTTTCGGAGCTGTATATGTTGGTGGCGTCTTAGGCTTAGGCACCTGCGAGCGCACATCTCCCTTAAACTTCTTGTATTCTTTCCATACGCCTTGCATATACTTATCGTAGTCGGTAAGTATGGTGTTGCGGAACTTGTTGTAATCATCCAGCATCGCCTGTCTTGACTGCTGGAACTGTTTCACAAAGTCATCGTTCTGCGAAAAGCTTGGTGTTGCATGCAAACCGAGCAGCAATATGAAACTGAGAGTAGGATAAATTCTATTCATAATCTGTAATTTTAAGATTTCTACTTTCCGTATTGATAGATATGGGGCAAAGATACGATTTTTTTCTTAATCGCCCAACTTTTTTAAGGAAAAAGGCTCTCCTACCTTAAAATATTGGGAGGAGAGCCTATCTATGTACCGTTCTTAGCGAAGATTCTGTCCCGGAATAGGAGTTGTTTCCTATTTGGTTATGTTTGATAGATGGATTGTCATATCCTAGTTTTTCTATTTGTGCTGCAAAATTACGAAAAACTTTTGAGATAGCATTGGTTCAAATTGGTTCATTTTCAAAGACTGATGAAGAAAATGAAAAAAGAATGATTGAGAGTGGGAAAAAATGTGTATCTTTGCTGCAAAAAAAGAAAGGAATAGAAAATGATAGATAATTATAATCCAGAAGATTTCGAGCGCTTGAAGCAGGAAGTGGAAACCTTGGTGGGAAGATCCGTCAAGACACCTAAAGACTTTGAATTTCTCTCCCGCCAGATAGAGGGCTATACCAACGAGACCATCTCGGTGAGTACCCTGAAGCGTATGTGGGGATATGTGGCTTCGCCATGCAAACCGAGCAAGTATAATCTTAATTTGCTTTCCCGTATGATAGGTTATTCCGACTGGGAGGCTTTTTCGGGTGGAAACGAAGTTATGTCTTCCAGCCGCTTCTTCGTGAAGAGTAAGCTCATAGCGGATGCCCTGCAGAAGGGGGAACAGGTGAGATTGACCTGGTGCCCGGGCAGAGTGCTTACCATCATGTACCGGGGCAATGATACCTTCGAGGTTGTGGATAGCATCAACAGCAAGCTGGCAAAGGGGGATACCTTCACCTGCCCGCAGTTTGTTGAGGATCAGCCGCTTTATCTTTCCAACCTCAGCCATCCCGGCATCCCGCTCTGCAACTATGTAGCAGGTCAGAATGGAGGAATCAAGTGGAATCTGGGGGGGTGATTCTGGACCTTCCTGAAACATAAAGACAAAAAGCAAAAAGCTTGGAATCACGATTGCGATTCCAAGCTTTTTTCATTAATTTCATTGGGGGTTAGCCTCATGCAGCTAATTTCATTGGGGCTTAAGCCTCATGCTGTCTTACGCCCATACGAGCCTCTACTACGTTTACCACGTAGTCGCCGAGCTTCTCGCATTCCTGGATGATATCCATGTACATCGTACCGATGGCGTAGGTGTAGAGATGGTTGTTTACATCGTTGATGTTCTGACTCTTCAACTGGTTGCGATAGTTGTTGATCTCGTTCTCGATGTTGAAAGAGAGGTTGGCATCATTATCTACCTTATGACCCACCAGGGTGATGTTCATCTGGGTGAGGGCATTATCTGTAAGCTCCATCATCTGGTGCATGTGCTCATACTGAGAAGGAATGAAGTCTTCCTTGCCACGGATGCGGCGGTTGAGGGTGCGGGCTATGTTGAAACAG
Organism: uncultured Prevotella sp.; assembly: GCA_958369755.1. Lineage (GTDB taxonomy): Bacteria > Bacteroidota > Bacteroidia > Bacteroidales > Bacteroidaceae > Prevotella. The sequence continues at coordinate 4,847 of CATXJC010000008.1, read as the reverse complement.
CTGTCACCGATACTCTCAATCTCTGAAATCTCACGCAGCATGGCGCGGATCTTCGCCTTGGTCTCATCAGAAAGATGAGAATCGCTCACCTGGTCGAGATACTTCGCAATCTCAATCTCCATGTTGTCGGAGATTCCCTCGTATTTCTCGATGCGGGTATAGAGCTTGATGAACTTGTCGTCGTTGGTCTCGCCCAGGAGTTCCTTCACCATACCGAACATACGCTGGATGCGCTCGGCGAAACAGTGGATCTCCTTCTGAGCCTCCAATACTGAGATTTCCGGAGTCTTCATGATACCACTCTGGATGAAACGCAGACGGAAATCATCTTCGTCGGCATTCTTCTTAGGACGGATAATCTTGCATACCAGCTTCTCTATCTGAGGGATAAACCATACCAGGATAAAGGTGTTGGAGAGGTTGAACGTGGTATGGAAGGCGGCGAGCACGAACGACAGCTTCGCTGCATTGGCAACGAAGTGAGGATCATTCTTTTCCATGGCATCGTCGAAACCTACCCAGCCGCAAACCAGATGGATGAACGGACGGAATACGCAGAGTATCCACAGCACACCGAAGATGTTGAATACCATGTGCGCCATCGCCGCTCTTCGCGCCTGCGTGTTGGCGGTGAGTGCTGCCACATTGGAAGTTACGGTGGTACCGATGTTCTCACCCATCACGAGCGCAATACCCTGATAGATAGGCAGTACGCCGGTAGAACAGAGAATCATCGTAATCGCCATGACGGCAGCCGAACTCTGCACACACATGGTCAGGATACTACCAATGATCAGGAAGGTGATGGTGGTCTGGAAGCTGTGGGGGTCGAAGCTGGAGAAGAACTCCAGAACCGGCTGGTTATGAGCCAGATCCATGTCGATACCGGTTTGGCGAAGTGTACCCAGACCGAGGAACATAAAGGAGATACCGAAGATGAAGTCACCTATGATCTTGCGCTTCTTGCTATAGATGAGGATGATGGCGATGAAGAACGCCAGCCACACAAAGTCGGTGATGTTGAATGAGAATCCTGCACTCATGATCCAGGCGGTGAGCGTGGTACCGATATTGGCACCCATGATAACCGAAATAGCCTGGGCAAGGGTGAGGAGACCGGCATTTACGAATGATACCGTCATCACTGTCGTAGCAGTAGAAGACTGTACGGCAGCCGTGATGAGCGTACCCGAGAGTATGCCCGTCAAACGATTGGTGGTCATAGTTCCTAACACATGGCGGAGCTGTGGTCCGGCCATCTTCTGCAAACTGTCGCTCATGGTCTTCATACCAAACATCAGTAAGGCGAGTGCTCCGATAAGCCTAAAAAATATCCAAATCGACATATTATAACTTAATTAATGTTGTCAAAATCATCAAGTTTACGTTTTTTTTCGTAACTTTACGCTCTGTAAGCAATGCTCCGCTTGAGGGCTTGCTCAGGCCCGGTGAACGTCCTCCTGGGAGGTCTTCGTTAGGCTGTAGATTATTAACTTTGTAACATAGTTTTAACACAAATGAAACAGAAGATACAAATCCGTTGCAAAAATAATAAAAAATCTCAGAAAGTCGAAATCGGAAGCACACTTTTTGATGTTTTTTCTTCATTTGACCTTAAAATGACCCATGGACCGGTGTCTGCGAGGGTAAATAACAAGGTGGAAGGCATGCATTACCGTGTTTATAACTCCAAGGATGTGGAATTCCTGGATATGAACTCTGCGTCGGGTTCGCGTGCCTATACCCGGACGCTTTTCTTTGTACTGTGCAAGGCGGTGCAGGATATTTATCCGAATACGGATGTGGTCATCGATATTCCGGTATCCAACGGATTCTATGTGGATATCCGTCTGGGGCGCCCGGTAGTAGATGAGGATGTGAACATCCTCCGCCGCTGCATGCAGGAGATCATCGACTCCAAGATGCCGATACGCCGCTTCACGGTGCCTACCGAGGAGGCTATCGCCCTCTTCCAGGAAAAGGGCGATGTGGAGAAGGTGAAGCTTCTCAGGACTTCGGGTTCCATCTATACCACCTATTATAAAATAGGTGAATATGTGGATTATTATTATGGCACCCTGCTCACCAATACCTCCCAGCTCTATCTCTTCGGGTTGGAGAAGTACTATGATGGCATGTTGCTGCGCATTCCTTCGGTCTGCAACCCGGATGAGCTGGGCGAAATGACCCGGCAGGACAAGATGTTTGATATCTTCAAGGAGCATCATCGCTGGCAGGAAATCCTGGGTATCAGAACCGTGGGTGACTTCAACCAGGCTATCGATGCGGGACATGCTACGGATATCATCAATATCAGCGAAGCGCTGCAGGAGAAGAAGCTGGCGAAGATTGCCGAGGAGATTGCCAGCCGCAAAGGGGTGAAGCTGGTACTGCTGGCGGGTCCGTCTTCTTCGGGCAAGACTACATCCTGCAAGCGTCTGAGCATCCAGCTTGCCGTAAACGGACTGAAGCCTCTGCAGATTTCGCTCGATGATTACTTCGTGGATAGGGATAAGACACCGAAGGATGAAAATGGTGATTTTGATTTTGAGAGCATCTATGCCCTGAACCTCGATTTGCTCAATGAGCAGTTTAATGCGCTCTTCCGTGGCGAGGAGGTGGAACTGCCGAAATACGATTTCCCTTCGGGCAAGAGTGTGAAGAGCGGTAAGAAGTTGAAGCTGGAGCCTAACAATGTTCTGGTGGTAGAGGGAATCCACGCCCTGAATCCGGAGCTTACGGCGCATGTTCCTGAAGAGCAGATTTTCCGTGTGTATGCTTCGGCGCTGACCACCATTCTGCTGGATAATCACAATTATATCCCTACAACGGACAACCGTCTGCTGCGCCGCATCATTCGCGACTATAAATATAGAGGTGTATCTGCCCAGGAAACCATCCACCGCTGGCCATCGGTAAGAGCCGGAGAGAACAAGTGGATTTTCCCATTCCAGGAGAATGCCGATGCCATGCTGAACACGGCGATGCTCTATGAGTTGTCGGTTCTCAAGATGCAGGCAGAGCCGTTGCTCCAGCAGGTGCCGGAGAATTGTGAGGAGTTTGCTGAGGCTTACCGCCTGCTGAAGTTCCTGAAGTATTTCAAGGGAATACCTTATAATAATCTGCCTCCAACCTCTCTCTTGCGAGAGTTCCTGGGCGGCAGCTCATTCCATTATTAGGTACTTGTGTTTTTTGCCTCACTATGGCACAATATTGCCCTTTACCAGGGCAATATCTTGCCGTGGTGAGGCAAGATTCGTTATGTCGTGAAGGAGTTTTGAAGATAAGCGCTACTGCTTCATTTTCTTGCGTATCAAGCGCCACTTTCGCTTTTACTCTTCACTCTTCACGTTTTGGGTATAAATTGCTGATATTCAATGAGTATTGTGGGTGAAGAGTGAAGCTTGACTCTTCACCACTCTTCACCACTCTTCACCCTGACTTTTTTGAGTGCGAAATCATTTCAGGAACAACGTTTGGTCTTCAATGATGACCAGCTCCAGTCTTCAATGATGACCAGCTCCAGTCTTCAATGATGACCAGCTCCAGGCTTCAATGATGGCTGGGCTTACTGCGATAAGGTGAAGAGAGGTGAAGAGTGGTGAAGAGTGAAGCTTGACTCTTCACCTGTTTAATGTATTGATAATTAATGGATTAATGCCAGAATGTGAAGAGTGAAGAGTAAAAGCGAAAGTGGCTTTCTGTGCAGCCGTTTTTCGCTTTAGAGCTTGCTTCCGTAGCAGAGGTCTCCGGCGTCGCCGAAGCCCGGAACGATGTATTTGTGCTCGTTCAGTCCCTCGTCGATAGATGCACACCAGATGGTAGTCTTGTCTTCAGGGAAGGTCTTCTTGACGTGCTCGATGCCCTGTGGAGAAGCCAGGACGCAGGCTACATGGATGTGCTTAGGGGTTCCCTTGGTAAGGAGCGCCTTCATACCCATCTCCATGCTGATGCCTGTGGCAAGCATAGGGTCAGCGATGATGAGCGTCTTGCCGGTAAGGTCTGGAGTAGCCAGATACTCGATATGAACCCCCACCTCGGTATGCTCCTTGTTGGTATATTCACGATAGGCACTCACGAAAGCATTGCCGGAGTGGTCGAAGATATTGAGGAAACCCTCATGGAAAGGCAGGCCTGCACGGAAAATCGTACCGATGACAATCTTGTCGGTAGGGAAATTAACCTGGGCTACACCGAGCGGGGTAGTCACGTCTCTGTTCTCGTAATTGAGGGTCTTTGAAATCTCAAAAGCCTCATACTCGCCGATTCTCTTGATGTTGTTGCGGAAGAGAAGTCGGTTCTTTTGATACTCGCAGTCGCGCATCTCAGCCAGATAGCGGTTGATGATGCAGTTATGCTCGCTCAGATTATTAATTTTCATAAGTCGTAGTATTTATATTCTTGTTATTTCAATCGATGTTTATTCCTGCTGAAATCATCTGTCAAGATGCAGCAAAGGTGTTGCAAAGATAAGGCAAAATCCGGAAACCGCAAAATGTTTTCCGTTATTTTTTCCATCCGGCTTCTTCTGGTGCCATCCATGGGCTTTTATGTGCCTTCTGAAGCCCTATATATATAATAGGTGGAAAAATGATTTTGAAAGAAGTAGATTTGCGGCGAATATTTGCAAAGTCAATATGGCAAATTATAGATGAATGGGTCGATTTTTTAATTCTTTAACCTAAAAAGGCTTTAAAAAACAAGAATATTATCTAAGAATCTTTGCTATAAAACATATTTTTTGTAACTTTGCGGCGGTTTTGGAGAATGATGATTTCTTCTGTCAACCAAAGTAAAGAGAAATTATTCACAACTTAAATACATTTAAAATAAAATGGCAAAGTTTG
>CATXJC010000007.1 GCA_958369755.1 uncultured Prevotella sp. | reverse complement strand
ATCGTGAAATGGGTGGCTATACCATCGGACAGTATGTTCAGGAATACTACAATGGGCAGCAGGACAAGTTCCATCAGCAAGCCGCAGATATCGATGGCAAGATACAAATCATCATGGAGTTGCGAGAAGGTATCTCATTGAAAGTTCTTCCTTACACCTTCACCAAGAATGTGAAGGCTACCAAGGATCATCCTTTCATCAAGGCTGGCACTACCACGTGGTTTTCACCGGTGGATAAGTTGCCGCAAGCCGTAGAGCAGCAGCATGCGCTCTATATCAGGAATGTATTCTCTCTGCTGAATGGTGATGTAAAGGCAGGCAATACGAGCCGTGTAAACGAGTTCTTCGTCAAGATGAAGAAATATCAGGAGGTTAGTAGCGGTAATTCGCTGCCAACAGCTACACAGTATAAGGCAGAACGCATCAATAATGCCTTTCCTTTTGCAACCATTCTCTTCATGGCAAACCTCACACTGGGCTTCATTGCCCTCTTCTACACCATCTATCGCATGACGAAGAAGAGAGAAATCAAGGCATTGAACATCGCTTTACCTATCTTGCTTGGCATATCCTTCCTTGCCTTAACCTTCGGATTGGCATTGAGATGGATTATCAGCGGCAACATACCTATGTCTAACGGATATGAAAGTATGTTGACTGTAGCCTGGTTCGTGATGCTTATCAGTATTCTGATGCAGTTGCGCATCCGCATCGTCATGGTATTCGGCTTCCTGATTTCAGGATTCTTCCTTCTGGTAAGCCATATCAACCAGATGGATCCTGCTATCGGACAGATGATGCCGGTATTGAACAGTCCATTACTCAGCATCCATGTCAGCATCATCATGATGAGCTATGCCCTCCTATCGCTCACCTTTATCTGTGGCATCATGGGTATCTGCCTTCGCTCTCATGGAGAAGAGCTTCAGGCACTGAGCCGCATCTTCCTATACCCTGCCCTCACCACGATGGGGTTCGGCATCTTCATCGGAGCCATCTGGGCTAACGTGAGCTGGGGTAATTACTGGAGTTGGGATAGCAAGGAGACATGGGCGCTCATCACCTTTATGATTTATGCCGTAGTAGTGCATACGCAGAGTCTACCGGTTTTCCGCAAGCCGCTGGTGTATCACATCTACATCACCCTGGCATTCATGAGCATTGCCATGACCTACTTCGGTGTGAACTATTTCCTCACGGGCATGCACTCGTATGCATAACCCATCAGAAGACAGAATATATTTAGTCTTAAGGTAAAATTTATTTTCCCTTAAGGCTAATTTTATTTTCCCTTAAGGATAAATATATGATGGTGTTGACATCAATCTAATCAAGAAGTATTCCGGACTAACCCAGAAACAGATAGAAAAAATCCGTTCCCCCACACTCTTTTTATGTTTTTTTAATATCCTACGGTCACAATTGTTACCGTAGGATTATTTTTAAAGCCGTAATTTTGCAGCCGGAAACCAGGAATGGCAGATTGCCGCCTGGAAGAAAACATTAAAATAACTCATTAATTTATAGCAATATGGCAGAAAACAAGATGTTCTGTTTCCAGTGTCAGGAAACAGCTAAGGGTACAGGCTGTACCATCAAGGGTGTTTGCGGTAAGGAGGCTACAACTTCCAAGTGGCAGGATCTGCTGCTCAGCGTGGTTCGTGGCATAGGAACCATACAGCATAGCATAGGCAAAGAGCCGACACCAGAGGTAACCCGTTTCCTCACGGATGCACTCTTCACCACCATCACCAACGCCAACTTCAACGACCAGGATATCCTGCAAAAGGTAGATAAGGGCATCGTACTGAAGAAACAGCTGCTGCAAAAGGCAGCAAGCATGAATATCCACCTCCCTGCCTATCAGGAGGTAATCTGGGGTGGCGAGAAGACAGACTATGAGGCAGAGGGCGCCCGTGAATCCGTGCTCCGCCACGAGAATGCAGATATCCGCTCGCTCAAGGAACTCACCATGCTCGGTCTGAAGGGTATGGCAGCATACTACGAGCACGCAGCCCATCTGGGAGAAGAGAACAGCGAAATCATCAGCTTCATCTGCCGTGCTCTCGCCACCATCAGCAACCCTGATGCTGATATGAACACGCTGCTGGGCGTGGTGCTCGAAACAGGAAAGTACGGCGTGGATGTGATGGCACTCCTCGACAAGGCCAACACCCAGGCATACGGTAATCCGGAACTCACCAGAGTGAACATCGGCACAGGCAGCAATCCGGGCATCCTCATCTCCGGTCACGACCTGAAGGATATCGAAGATCTCCTCATCCAGACCGAAGGCACGGGCATCGACGTCTATACACATGGCGAGATGCTTCCTGCCCACTACTATCCGCAGCTCAAGAAGTACAAGCATCTGGTGGGCAACTACGGCAATGCGTGGTGGAAACAGAAGGAGGAATTCGAGAGCTTCAACGGTCCTGTAGTCTTCACCACCAACTGCATCGTACCGCCATCGCCATCAGCAGGCTACAGGAACCGCGTCTTCACCACCAACTCTACCGGTTTCCCTGGCTGGAAGCATATCCAGGCGGGTGCCGACGGCCACAAGGACTTCTCCGAGGTGATTGCGCTTGCCAAGACCTGCCAGCCACCTAGGGAGATAGAGACAGGCGAGATCATCGGCGGTTTTGCGCATGCCCAGGTCTTTGCCCTGGCAGACAAGATAGTAGAGGCAGTGAAGAGCGGAGCCATCCGCAAGTTTGTGGTGATGAGTGGCTGCGATGGCAGAATGAAGAGCCGCAACTACTACGAGGAGTTTGCCAAGGCGCTGCCTCAGGATGTAGTGATACTCACCAGCGGCTGTGCCAAGTTCAAGTACAACAAGCTCAATCTGGGCGATATCAACGGCATTCCTCGTGTGCTGGATGCCGGTCAGTGCAACGACTCCTATTCCTGGGCGGTTGTGGCATTGAAGCTGAAGGAGATCTTTGGAGCCAGCGACATCAATGACCTTCCTATCTTCTTCAATATTGCCTGGTACGAGCAGAAGGCTGTCATCGTACTTCTTGCCCTGCTGCATCTGGGCGTAAAGAATATCCATCTGGGTCCTACGCTCCCAGCCTTCTGTTCACCAGCCGTACTGAAGGTACTGGTAGATACCTTTGGCATTGCCGGAAACGGAACGGTAGAAGAGGACATCAAAAAATATATAGGATAAGAACAGCAGCTACTGAGTTAAGGGAGAATCTGTAAAACTCGAGTAAAAAATCAAAAGATAAGTTTTCATGTTTAAAAGGCACTTTGCAATAACACTCTCGATAGTGTTGCAAAGTGCCTTATTTTTTGAGCGAACAATAAATCGGGGGAAAATGCGTTATTGAATATAAAACTTAAAAGTATGAAAGAATCAATATTCGTTACCTTGCAGAAATGCAAAGTGTTTGAGGGGTTTACTCCAGAGGAAATCAGAGAGGCACTGTCGATGGTAAGCTACAGGATGGTGGAGCTTGCTGCCAGGGAAACCTATGTGCTGGCAGGAATGCCCTGCAGATATGCCGACATCATTGTCGAGGGGGAGATGATAGCCCGCATGTCGGGATTGTCGGGCAAGCAGGCTCAGATAGAGCGGCTGGGAGAATCGATGCTGATAGCCCCTGCCTATATCTTCGCACATCATAACGAGATGCCCGTAAGCGTGGAGACAAGCAAGAAGACTACCCTCCTGCGCATGAGGCCTTCGGAACTGAAACTGCTGATAGATACCGACGAACGCATACGCTGGAACTTCATCCAGCACCTGTCAAGGATAGATATCTTCCTTTCGCAGAAAATGCGCATGCTCTCCCTTTTCTCCGTCAAGGAGAAGGTGGCGCAATACCTCATCAAGATGGCTACCGAACAGCAGAGCAGAACCATCCGGCTGGATGTCAGCCGACAGGAAATGGCAGATATCTTCGGCATCCAGAAGTTCTCGCTCCTCCGCTGCCTGTCCGAATTCGAGGAGAAGGGCGCCATCAGGATTGAGGGCAAGACCATCACCATACTCAACTCGGATGACATGAAATAAGAAGTAAGAATGAGAAAGCCTTGGAAATTGCTAAGAACATGCTTGCCGATGGTGTTGACATCAATCTAATCAAGAAGTATTCCGGTCTAACCCAGGAACAGATAGAAAAAATAAAATAACTAATAGAATAAAAAAAGAAAAAAATCAAGTTGGTTGGCTGGAGCATTCTGGGAATCGTGCTTATCGAAACAATAATCGCCATATCGTGCTTGTTCCTTCTGGATTCAAAGATTTTGAACTTCCCGACCATTCAGTACTGACAACAGATACTTCACGTTTCTGGGCAGCTCCCCAAAATTAGTAACTGCCATTTACTAGATCTACCCCAGGAACAAATACAATAGGCTTCGATGGCAAATGAAGCCTACTTCATTGTCCAACGAAAGTACTTTCATGTGCTCATGAAAGTACTTTCGTTTTTTATTGCTTTTTCTACCATATTTTATTCCATAAAGACAGAGCGCCAAAGACTGTAGCGGGCTTCAGGATTCAGCTGCTCCAAATGCTGGAAGACGGCTTGCATATCCGAACGGCGGGTAGTCTCTTCGTAAGGACACAACGCCTTCTGCTTAGTGAAATGCAACTCTTCTGCCACCTGACGGATATCCGCCTCATGCACCAGACAAAGGGGGCGGATAATGGTGAGCGGATAATGTTTTAAAGGAAGACTGGGCTGCATGGTGGAATGCGAACCCTCGAAGGTGATATTCATCAGCAGGGTAACGAGGATATCATCCATATGATGGCCCAAGGCTATCTTGTTAAAACCATTATTTACCGCAAACTCGAAGAGCGTCTTGCGGCGGTTCCAGGCACAAAGGAAGCAACGGGTCTTACGGGGATCGGTGGATTCATCAAACGAACTATGAAGGATATGGAGCTTGATGCCATTCTCTGCACAGAAATCCTGCAGATAAGAGCGGTCGGTCTCGTAAGGAATGTTATCCATGATGATATGGGCCGCCTCCACCTCGATATGCGGCTTATAGATGCGGGCACGCTGAGCCAGCAAACGGACAAGTTCCAAAGAATCCTTGCCTCCACTCAAGGCAATAAGAATCCGGTCACCATCCTCCAAAAGGTGATAATCCACACATCCTTTATTGAATCGCTTTAATACTTTCTGTTCTGCTTTCATCATATTCTGAAAAGGGAAAAGAAAAGCCGCACCCTTTTTCCAGAGTACGGCTTTATCAAGATACATCTCTCTACCTTGCAGAAGAGAAACGACAATTTAAACTTCAAATATAATTCTATCTTACTTAGCGTAAGCTACACTACGAGTCTCACGAATCACAGTAATCTTAACCTGACCAGGATAAGTCATCTCATTCTGAATCTTGGTTGCGATTTCATCAGAAAGCTTGATGCTCTCTTCATCGTTCATCTTATCCGCACCCACGATGACACGGAGTTCACGACCTGCCTGGATAGCGTAAGTCTTGGTTACGCCAGGATAACTCATGGCGATAGCTTCAAGATCGTTCAAACGCTTGATATAAGCCTCTACAATCTCACGACGGGCACCAGGACGAGCACCAGAGATAGCATCACAAACCTGTACGATAGGAGCCAATAATGTGTTCATCTCCATCTCATCATGGTGAGCACCGATGGCATTGCAGATATCTGGTTTTTCCTTATACTTCTCTGCAATCTTGGCACCATACAATGCGTGTGGCAATTCACTCTCCTCATCAGGCACCTTACCAATATCGTGCAAAAGACCGGCACGCTTAGCCTTCTTAGGATTCAATCCCAATTCTGAAGCCATAACCGCACAGAGGTTAGCGGTTTCACGGGCATGCTGCAAGAGGTTCTGACCATAAGAAGAACGATACTTCATCTTACCGATGATACGAATCAACTCAGGGTGCAGACCATGAATACCGAGGTCGATAGCTGTACGCTTACCAGTCTCGATAATTTCATTATCCAACTGCTTCTTCACCTTGGCTACCACCTCCTCAATACGGGCTGGGTGGATACGACCGTCAGCAACCAACTGATGGAGAGCCAGACGGCAAACCTCACGACGAACAGGGTCGAAGGCTGAGATAACGATTGCCTCTGGAGTATCATCCACTACGATTTCTACACCAGTTGCAGCTTCTAGAGCACGGATATTGCGGCCTTCACGACCGATAATACGTCCCTTCACCTCATCATTATCGATATGGAAAACGCTGACAGAGTTCTCAATAGCTGTTTCAGTAGCAACACGCTGGATTGTCTGAATCACAATCTTCTTAGCCTGCTGGTTAGCATTGAGTTTGGCATCATCCATAATCTCATTCACATAGCTTGCAGCATCGAGTTTAGCCTGATCTTTCAGACTCTCAATCAATCTCTGCTTAGCCTCTTCAGCACTCAGACCAGAAAGTTCTTCCAGTTTAGCCTGCTCCTGTTTCTGCATCTTATCAAGTTCCTGCTGCTTGACAGACAAGAGTTTCTTCTCGTTGTCAACACGCTGCTGATACTGATCAATCTCCATCTTGCGTCGACCGAGGTCTTCCTGACGCTGATTGAGAGAAATCTCGCGCTGTTTCAGCTTATTCTCATTCTGCTGGATGCGAGAATTACGCTGCTGCACTTCTTTTTCGAGTTCCGCCTTCTTGTTGAGGAATTTCTCCTTCACTTCCAAAAGCTTCTTCTCTTTTACTACTTCTGCCTCTTTGTTGGCAGCTTCTATCATTTCATTATATTTTCCCTTAATGACATAACGGAAAATGAAATACCCAGCAGCACCGCCGATAACAAGCGCCACCAAGGCTGCTATAATAGTTACTATCATTATATTATATATATGTTTATTAAATATTCTTATTTCAAAGCGTCTTCAATCTCGGAGGTAAGCTTATCAAGAATATCATCATAAGGTTTCGTATCATTCCGATCCGATTCCTTCTCATATCTCAATGCCACATCAATGAGCGCCATATACAGGATTTCCTTATCGCTCTTTCTGCCTTTGAAAATCTTGGTATATGAGTTTACAATATCATCTATCAGCTTAGCTGATTTACGATAATACTCCTCGTCTTCCCTAGGTATTCTTACCGAAAGATCTGTATCATAGACGTGTAATCGTATGAGTAATTTATCTTGTTCTTGTTCTGCCATCGTTCCGATTTTTACTTTTCACCCAATAGTGTGATACACTTATTTACATCTCTTATGAGCTTGGCGATGCGCTTCTGAGTAGCTTCCATATCATTGTCAGAAATCGTCATCATCTTCGCCATCTTCAAGCTGTCGTAATCACTCTGCGCTTGAGCCAACTTTTCCTCCAATGCCTTGATTTTGGCATCGCGCTCATCCACCATCGCATAGAGTTCAGCATTCTCCTGCTTGACCTCGTCAAACTTGAGAATCATCTGCCTTACTCTTGTGGCAAACGTATTAATTGTTTTCTCATTTGCACTCATGACTATTATTTTTGGCTACAAATTTAAGAGAATTATTTGAATAAAACAAATATTCTGCTATTTTTTTTCATTTTGGGCGCAACATTTGTTACTTTCCCATCTTCTGCTTTGCCTTTTCTACGTCTTCATCTGATGGACGTGGCTCTTTTTTGGCAAGCATCAATACCTGGAAGGTAAAGTCGGTTACCCATTGCTGGCTGAATGCCAAGCGCTTGTTGAACTGGCGCAACTGAAGCACGGTTTTCAGCACACTGGCATCAGAGAAATCATTCTTAGTGAAGATATCTTCTACAGTTTTAGCAGTCAGCTTGTAAAGTGAATTCTTCATGAAGCTAGGCAAACGGAGTTTGAACTTCATCAGATTACCCATCAGCATCATCAGATCCTGCGTAAAGTTCTGGAACTGGATGAGATATACATTGACATCCTGCAGTTTGTGGCAGTTCTTACGGATACTGGAATCTATTTCCTTGAAGAAGGCATCATCCGTATCATAGATATTCTTCATCATTTTCTTCACCTGTGCCTTCTCGCCAATACCCAGGCGATTGTTGACCGTCGGAACATGCAGACTTGTCTTGAAGACACGCAAGTCTGGCAACATGGCCAAATTGGTGATACCTAACTGAGAAGCAAGTGCTGCCTGAAAGTATACACGGACCAAGGTCATGTAATCTTCCATTCCACCTACCTTTTTATCGTCGTCCTTACGACCGAATAGTTTAGCAAAAATTCCCATTCCTTTATTATTTTATTTTCTATATCTATTTAAATTGTTCTGCAAAAATACAATAAAATCAGTAAATACCCAAATCAAAGCGACGTTTTTTATATAAAAAGGTGCTTTTTTTATCAAAAAATGCATTTTTATGGCTTATGATTTCACTCATTCAACTTTTTTTAGTAACTTTGCCGCGTTTTTAAGATAAGACTATTCAACTTTATTATATTAGAAATAGAGAAGATATGAAAGGAATCGTATTAGCGGGAGGTTCGGGTACAAGACTTTACCCTATTACCAAAGGTATCAGTAAGCAATTGATACCAATTTTTGATAAGCCAATGATATACTACCCTGTTTCCGTGCTAATGTTGGCTGGAATCAAGGAGATTTTGATTATATCTACCCCATTCGACTTGCCTGGTTTCAAACGTCTGTTAGGCGACGGCAGCGAATTGGGTGTACACTTCGAATATGCAGAACAGCCATCACCCGATGGTCTGGCTCAAGCTTTCATCATTGGCGAGAAGTTTATCGGTAATGATACAGCCTGTCTGGTTTTGGGTGACAACATTTTCTATGGAGCCGGTTTTACGGGTTTACTCAAGGAAAGCGTAAAAGCTGCAGAAGAAGGACTGGCAAGCGTATTTGGCTATTATGTCAACGATCCGGAAAGATATGGTGTGGCAGAGTTTGATGAAAACGGCAACTGCCTGAGCATAGAAGAAAAACCGGAAATGCCTAAAAGCAACTATGCGGTTGTAGGACTCTATTTCTATCCAAACAGCGTGGTGCATGTGGCTAAGAACATCAAGCCTAGCGCAAGAGGTGAGCTGGAAATAACAACAGTAAACCAGCACTATCTGACAGAAAAGACTCTGAAGGTAAGAACCTTACAGCGCGGTTTCGCCTGGCTTGACACCGGTACCCACGATAGCCTTTCGGAAGCCAGTACCTTTATAGAAGTCATCGAAAAGAGACAGGGTCTGAAAGTGGCATGTCTGGAAGAAATCGCATTCAAACAAGGATGGATTGACAAAGAACAGTTGCTGAAACTTGCCCAACCGATGCTCAAAAACGGTTATGGACAGTATCTGAAAGAACTAGCGGCAAGCAGATAGCACAGATTCTATCATTTATCTTATACGAATATAAAAAGGTGTAAACACAATAGAATATAAAATAATGGAAGAAACAAAGAACTTTGATTTGGGACGTGACCAAGAGCAAGAAGAGAAGTCATCTATTGACTTCCAGCTGATTTATTCTACTCTTATCCTCAACTGGAAATGGTTCGTTCTATCACTCATTGTATGTTTGGGATTGGGATATCTCTACATACGCCATGCAAGACCGCAATACCAGGCAACCGCCAAGGTACTGATAAAGGATGACGACCAGAGAAAGAACAGAGGAATGGGTAACAGCATGATTCAGAATGCTGCAAACCTCGGTTTTATTTCAAACTCAAACGGTATAGACAATGAGATTGAAATTCTTTCGGCTCAAGACTTGGCTAACCAGGCTGTAGTAGACATGAAATGCTACGTGAACTATTACCATAAAGGAACCTTCAGGGATCAGTTAGTCTATAAAGAGCAGGAAGTCAGCGTTGACTTAGACCTGGCTCATCTCAAGAAGCTGAATGCTCCTATCAAGCTTCTTATAGAGAAAACTGGCAGCCAGTATCAGGTAACAGGTTCATACTACATACCTGTAGATGCCTTTTCCTATCAGAAGGATCCAGTAAAGATTGAAAAGACTTTAGCTGGTCTGCCAGCAAGCATCAATACACGTGTAGGAACCCTCTACTTCACTCAGAACGGCAAATACGCTTTAAAAGACGGTGAGAGCCTGAAGGTGATTATCGTGTCACCAGAAATGGCGGCTAAGGGCTATACAAAAGCACTGACTGTCAGCCAGACTTCAAAGACTACAACCATAGCCGAACTGGTGATGAAAGATGAAGATCCTCAGCGCAGCATCGACTATCTGAGAACTCTGGTAAATGTTTATAACCGCCAGGCCAACGAGGACAAGAATGAAATTTCTTTCCGCACAGAACAGTTCATCAACCAGCGTCTGGAGAAGATCAACAACGAACTGGGCAATACAGAAGGCCAGCTCGAAAGCTACAAGAAGCGTAACAATGTTGTAGAGATGAAGCTCAACGCAACAGCTGCCATCGCTAACTCAGACACATACGCCCAGAAACTCCAGGAGGCCAACACACAGGTTGAACTTCTGAATGAGCTTGGCAAATACATGAACGAACCAGGCAACAGATATCAGCCTATCCCATCAAACGTAGGTCTGACTGATGAAAGTTCAACAGAACTCATCAACCAGTACAACAAAATAGCCCTGGATCGCAACAACGCCTTGCATGCAGCCAGCGAGACTTCTCCTACAATAACTCCTCTGACCGCACAGTTGGATGCACTCACAACATCTATCAAGCGTGCCATGCGCCAGGCTAAGCTAGGTATGGAAATCCAGCGTAACAGCATAGCCAAACAAGCTGCCATGTATGCCAACCAGATAGGTAACTCGCCAGAACAAGAGCGAGTTCTTACACAGATTGGTCGCCAGCAGGAAGTAAAATCTGGTCTTTACCTGATGCTTCTTCAGAAACGTGAGGAAAACTCCATTTCGCTAGCAGCAACGGCAGACAAGGGTAAGGTTATCGATGCTCCTTCATTGGAAGGAAAGGTTAGTCCTAAGAATCCTATCATTATGCTGATAGCACTGGTACTGGGTATTGCAATCCCTGCCGGCATCCTCTTCCTGAGAGAATTCTTCAAGTACAAGATTGAGGGACATGAAGACGTGATGAAACTCACTCAGATACCTGTCATTGCCGATATTCCTGTGGCAAGCGACGCTGCCAAGAAGGAAGGAAAGGCTGACATTGTGGTTCACCAGAATGTAAACAACCTGATGGAGGAGATTTTCCGTGGCCTGCGTACCAATATTCAGTTTATGCTGAAAGAGGGTGAGAAGGTAATGATGTTTACCTCTTCTACATCAGGTGAAGGTAAAACATTCGTGGCATCCAATATCGGTATCTCGCTCGCCTTGCTGGGCAAGAAGGTTATCATGGTAGGTCTGGATATCCGCAAGCCACGTCTGGCAGAGCTCTTCGAGATTGACAACCACCATAATGGTATCACCAATCTGATTGTACACGACCATAATACATGGGATGACATTCAGAAACAGATTCTCTCTTCGGGTGTCAACAGTAAACTCGACCTCCTTATGGCTGGTCCTGTTCCTCCTAACCCAGGAGAGTTAGTAACCAGAGCAAGCCTTGACGACATTATCAGTCAGTTGAAGGAACATTACGACTATGTTATCCTCGATACGGCTCCTGTAGGTCTTGTAAACGACAGCTTGCAGCTTGGACGTCTGGCTAATCTCTGTGTATACGTCTGCCGCGCAGATTATACTCCAAAGGCTAGTTTCGGCATGATCAATGGTTTGAAAGCCGAGAATAAATTGCCTAACATGTGCTTAGTACTCAATGGCGTCGACCTCTCTAAGAAGAAGCACAGCTTCTATTATGGTGTTGGTAAGTACGGCAAATATGGCAAATATGGCAACTATGGTTCTTATGGATCATACGGCAAGTATGGCAAATATGGAACTTATGGTCAGTATGGCAGCTATGGTAACTATAGCAACAGCCACTATGGCAATGCCAACGACAACAGTATCAAGAAGTAATCAAGAACATACATACAACAAAGAAAAGAGTCTTTCTATCCAGATAGGAAGACTCTTTTAGATTTTAAAAACATTAAGACTATATGGCAACAATTGCAGTAGATTTTGATGGTACAATCGTAACCCACGAGTACCCGAAGATTGGTACAGAGCTACCTTTCGCCACAGAAACATTAAAGATGTTGATTAGAGACCACCACAAGCTTATTCTATGGAGCGTACGCGAAGGAAAACTCCTGGACGAGGCAGTAGAATGGTGTAGAGAAAGAGGAGTTGAATTCTGGGCTGTAAACAAGGATTATCCTGAAGAGAGTCTGGAGAACAATAACCACTTCTCCCGCAAGCTCAAAGCCGACTGGTTCATTGACGACCGAGGTATCGGCGGTTTGCCTGATTGGGGGGAGATTTATCAGATTATCACCAACCATACCAGTTATCGCAGAGTACTGAAACAGAAGTTCGGTGAACAGCAGGAAGCTCCTAAAAAGAAACATTGGTGGAGCCGCAGATAACAGATAAAGAAGATATTTCTCCAAAAGATATCATAATAGATACAATAAAAGATATCCCAATAAATAAAAAAGGTGTATTGCTCATTGGCAATACACCTT
This sequence comes from uncultured Prevotella sp., assembly GCA_958369755.1. Taxonomy (GTDB): domain Bacteria; phylum Bacteroidota; class Bacteroidia; order Bacteroidales; family Bacteroidaceae; genus Prevotella. The sequence goes on along the minus strand of CATXJC010000007.1, from coordinate 39,739 downwards.
TTTTATTTATTGGAATGAATTTACTAGTCTGAATTAGAAGAACAAGTAGCGGTTATCTACTACATGAGCGTTCAGATAAAGCTCGTTCATGAAGTTACCTGCATACTGCATAGCCTTCTGGCGGCACTTCTGCTCGTATGTCTTGTCATCGTACTTAACAGGACGGTTAGTCTTGTTAGTAACCTGGAAGAGATAAACACCAGCGTTACCCTTCACAGCATGAGCAGAGAAAGCACCCTTCTTAGTACCTGCAACAGCACCAGAGAGAGCTGGCTCACTAGCACCAGTAGCTGCGATGAATACAGGAGCAGCGAAAGTAATCTGGTTTACAGAAGAAACCTTACCACCCTTAGCCTTAGCAGCTGCGATGTTCTTAACACCATTCAACTTAGCCTCAATCATCTCAGCCTTCTTATCCTTGAGCACCTCTGCCTTAACAGTCTCCTTGACAACTGCATCATTCAAATCACGATAACCGATATGATGAATCTTATCAAGAACCACAACCAACAGGTGGTTGTTGTCACCACACTCATAGAGAGGTGAAATCTCACCCTCCTTGCTATCGAAGATCCACTTCAAAGCCTCGCGTGTAGAATGGATGTTTGCTACATAGTGAACAGAAGTTGTAATATCCTTCAAGTCCTGAACCTTGTAACCTTCCTTAGCTGCATTCTTCAAGAGATCCTCTGACTTAGGATTAGCACTTACGAAACTAGAGAACTTGTTGTAAGCTGTACGATAAGTACCCTGCGAGAAGTCGATAGGCTTCTTGATAACGGCAGCAGTATACTTGCTGACCATTGCCTTGCGGTCAAGAACCTGAAGAACTACATATCCCTGACCCAACTGAAGCTGGTTCAAAGAGTTAACTGCTGCAGTATTCAATGTATTGATGAATGTCTTGTTGTCCTTATCCATAGACTGAGCATACTCATACTGCTTAGTAGTCATCCAAGCCTTGTCACCAGTCTGGCCATACTTCTTAGCAATAGCCTCGAAATCAGCACCACCGGCAATAGCGCCCTGAATAGAATCTGCCTTAGTCTTAGCCTCAGCTACTGAGTTAGCAGCAACCTGAATAACACGATACTGTACTGAATCAGGCAATTCCTGCTTAGCTACCAACTTAACGATATTCAATGTATTGTCACCAGCATTAGCCTTAACAGCAGAAGTAGAACCTACAGCCATAGAATCGAGCTGAGCAGCGATATCACGTGGGAAAGCATCCTTTGAAACAGGAATACCAAGATAAGCTACAGTAGAAGCTGACTTACGTACAACCTCTGTAGGATCTGCTGCAGCAGCCAACTGTGAGTGATAACCTGCAAATTCCTTGTTAAGAGCAGCACGGTCTGCATTTGAAGCCTGAACCTCGATATCAACGAACTTGATGTCGCGGCTCTCAACAGGCTGTTTGAAGCGTGCCTTGATCTCATCATACTTAGCCTTCAGATCGCTTTCAGAAATCTTTACCTTATCATCCTGGATGTCAGAGTAAGGGAAAGCAGCCAACTGAATCTGGCTCTCTTCATTCTCCTCCTTGAAAGCCATCTTTGCCTCTACAGGGTTTGACAGGAAGCAACCGGCGAGAAGAGCCTGATACTTCTGAGCCAAAGTCTGCTGGCGGAGAGTCTTCTCGATGAATGACCAGTAGTTGTAAATCTTGGTATACTGATCCATCATCTGTGCGTTAGCAGATGGATTAGCCTTCTGTGCCTTGTAGTCTGCCAAGAACTTCTGGAGAGAAGATGCATCGAAACGACCTGTCTGCTGATTAACGAAAGGAGTCTGCTGAAGCATAGGGTTAGTACCTGTCTTCAAGATGTCCTGAAGCTCTTCGTCGGTCACAGTGAGACCCAACTTGCTAGCTTCCTTAGCGATAATCTGGTTCTGGATGTATGTATTCCATACCATATCCTTCACCTGATTCATCTGCTCTTCAGGAAGATTTTCCTGCCCCTGTTGCATTTTAATAACTTCTGAATACTCATCAACGAGCTTCTGGAAATCCTGCACGCTGATTTTTTCGCCCAAAACTTCACCAATCTGCTGGCGCTCATTATTCTTTGCTGAATCGCAAGAGCGGAAAGCTTCCTCGGCAATAAAGGCGAAAAGGCCGAAACTGATGATACAAACCAGTATCACGCCTCTTTTTCTAATTGTTCCTAATGCTGCCATTACGTTTTAATTATTATTATTATTTTTATTTTTTCCTAAGTTTAGATTGAACCACTTTTGATGCTAGTAGCCAATTGTCTGCAAAAATACAAAAATAATACGAGAAAAGGGAATTTTTTGCTATCTTTTTTGACTATTACCTCAAAAAAAGCAAAAAATTCCCTTTTCCTGCTCAGCTATTTGATGATGTGGAGTTTAACAAGCTCTATTTTACGGGATGTTGACTTGATAATCTTGAACTCAAAGTTATCAAACTTAATCACCTCGTTGAGTTTAGGAAAACTCTGATATTCATGCAATATCAAACCGCCTACAGTCATATATTCATCACTTTCCGGCAGTTCAAGACCAAACATATCGTTCACCTTGTCAATCTCCAGTCGTGCAGAAAGGAGATAGTCACCATCATCGGTTTTCTTAGCTACATATTTGGCTGAATCGTGCTCATCTTCTATATCTCCGAAGATTTCCTCAACGATATCTTCCAGACTCACCAAACCGCTGGTACCTCCAAACTCATCTACAACGATACCCAAGGACTTTTTCTGCTGCAAAAAAGTCTGCATCAGTTTCTGTGCCTGCATCGTTTCAGGCACAAAAGGAAGTGTACGGATATGATCCTGCCAACGTGAAGGATGATGGAACAGTTCGGAACTGTGAATATATCCCGCAATATGGTCTATATCCTCTTCATATACAATGATTTTCGAATTACCGCTCTCTATGAATTTCTGCTGCAGTTCTTCGAGAGAAGTATCCATTTCAACAGCCTGAATCTCAGTACGGGGCACCATACAGTCGCGTACTTTAGTATCGGAGAAATCAAGGGCATTCTGGAATATCTTCACCTCATCATTAATTTCATCTTCATTGGTAGCGTTATCGATACTTGACTGCACAAGATAATCAAGGTCTACCTTAGAAAAGCCTTCATCTGTCCCCTCTGCATCCATCTTCATACCCACCAGACGCAGCAGGCACTTACTCAAGAAAGTACTGAACTTGCTGATAGGCCACAATACCACATAGCACAGATAAGCTATCGGACTGAAGATAGAAAGCAAGCGGTTCGGGTTAGACTTGAAAAGCGTCTTGGGCAGAAACTCCCCTGTAAAGAGTACTATCAGCGTAGACAGGATGGTATCTGCAGGCACCGTAAAGGCTGCATCAAAGCCTGCGAAAATCGTATTGTCGAAAAGACGGGCTATCAGAATACCATAAACTACAAGGGCTATATTGTTGCCCACGAGCATGGTACTGACAAAGCCATTCGGATGATTATAAAACAAAGATAACAGTCGTTGCGTAAGGCCGTTTTTCTCCTTATCCATCTCCGCCAACATACGGTTGGAAGAGACGAAGGCAATCTCCATTCCGCTGAAGAATGCTGAGAAGACCATCGTAATGAGAATGCCTACGACTAAACTCATATCCACCTGTTCATTCATTATATCTTTTTCTTTTTAATTAGTGCATGATAGGAATCGTAGTGGCTCTGACTGGTGTAGCCGGCTGACGGAAGTTATTCTTGACAGAATCAGGCTGGCTGCTCAAAGTATCGGCAGCACCACCACCTCCTGTCAGGTCTCCCTTTTCAAAGCTACCCTTCGAATTGCTCACATAATAGCGCGTCATCTTTTCATCACTCCAAAAATGAGAACCCTGTAGCGTTCTTTCAGGAGTAACAAGTTTACTGAATACGTTACTTGACAATTCGTGCTTATTCTGATCCCAGGTAAGTTGCTCACTATTGAAGCGCAAACCATCTTTGGTCAGGATACTCACCCTACCATAAAGTTTCCATATCTTCTGCTGATCATAATAATAAGCTGTATCACACTGGATATAACTATTAATATGGAATTTCTCATCAAACTGCTCCAGCAAAAGTCCCTTATCAAAGATCCACAAAGATGGATTCTTGCTGGTATTCACCTCCCACCGTTCTGTTACGATGCGATATTTCATAACTCCCGAGTCGCTTACCAATGTATTTACACCATACGACGTCATCATCGCCACCGAGTCTTGCGGACGGATGGCGGGCGCAGTATGTTCTACCTGATTCTGGCAACCAGCCAAAATCAGGAACATCAGGATACCGACAACATAAGAGCCTTTTATTCTATACATTATTATATAGAGATTCTATACATTATTATATATAAGTGGAAGATTAATCCATCTTCCACTTCTTAAACCAATCCTCGTTGAATGTGAATCCGATATTGATACGGAAAGAATTTTCCTTAATCAGATCCTTAGCCGAACTCTTCACCCACTGACCGCTTATATTCAGCATAGAGCGGTTGTTATAAGAGTTCATGATAGGAATACCGAAACCGGCACTTACAGAGATTTCCTTCGGACCATCAACACCATTCATCTTATAATAAGGTGTGGCGTAGCTGGCACCTACACGATACTGAACACGCTTGAAGAAAGCACGGCTGCGCTCTCCATAGCAATACTGGGCACCGAGATTGAACTTGCTTCTATCCTTGTAGATACCATTTTTCAAGGCGTAGTTGGTTCCATCGAAACTAGGATACCCCAAGCTACCCCACTTCTGCAGACTGTAATCAAAGCCAACCTTCCACTGGTTGTTATGATTCCACATCACACCCGCACCAATCATGGTAGGCAACTTGTAAGCCTTGCCGATAGAGTAAGCTGTGGTATCGGTAACACCGTTCTGGGTATCATTAGAAATGATTTTCATATCAGCAGAAGCTCCTAGACCATGTCCTGGCGAGAAGGTGACACCCACAGTAGCCCAATCTTTCTTTGAGAACTGATGGGTATACTGTACACCGAAATCAACCTTATAGCTGTTCACCTGCATAGAATAGTAACGGGTGAGGGTCTTGTAATAAGAATTGCTGTAGCTGTTTGATACACTTCTGTCTATACTACCCCAGAGATATGAGAAGTTGGCACCTACGGCCAAGCCCTTGACCGGTTCCCAACCAGCACCGATGTATGCCTGATGCAAACCACCATCGCCGGAATAAGTATTAGTATAGTAAGCTTCCTTGTCAGCATTCACCCATTCTGATGCAGAATAATTATAGCCAACATTGGTAAAAGGAATGATACCGAAGCTCATACCTACATGTGGCAGCAAGCGGAAGCCTGCAACAACATACTCAAAATTTGAGTTGTTGGCATTCTTCTTCACACCATTCTCTTCAAAATTTGTCACCTGACCAGAGATACCGGCATCAAGGATGAAAGTCATCGAATCAATCGAAGCATAAGATGCAGGGTTGAGATAGTTTACCTGATTATGCTCATGAAAGCCAAGACCGACTCCATTCATACCGCGATTAAAACCAGAAGTTTGGTCTGACAAGATGCCAAGACCATACTGGCTGTATGGCGAATTAGTACCACTTTGGGCATTAACCATAAGGGCTGAACCCAACAATAGGGTTGCTAAAAAAAGCTTTCTCATTCTTTAATAATCATTCAAAATTATATTCAGAGTGCAAAAGTATTAAAAAAAATCTAGAAAAAAGAAGGATAATTGAAAATAATAAGGTATTTTTGCATCGTGAAACGTTTTAAGCATATTTTTAGTGCCATTTTAGCAGTAATTTTAATCAATTTAACTACTGAAGTGGCTGCACAGGATTTTTCAAGAGACAAGGACTCTGATATTTCTGTGCAGAACAGTCGTGTCAATGAAGAAGCTACTGCGTGGCTCGATTCTGTTGACATTTCTCTCCTGACTTGCGGACCAGGCCAGGAGGTGTGGTCGTATTATGGACATACCGCTCTACGCATCCAGAACAAAGCTATGGGAACGGATGTTGCCGTCAACTGGGGTATGTTTAGTTTTAACCAAAGTTGCTTCGTACTCCGTTTTGTTTTCGGACTCACCGATTACCAGATCGGCATCTACCCTATGAGCGACTTCATAGCCGAATATGCACGTGAAGGCAGATGGGTAAGACAGCAGCGCCTCCATCTCTCCCGTACAGAGAAACTGGGAATTCTGAGAAGCATCGACAAGAATGCACAGCCGGAGAACCGCGTATACCGCTACAATTTCTTCTATGACAACTGTACGACCCGGGCACGCGAGATGATTCTCTCCAACATTGGGAACCAGAGTACCAACTTTAAAGATACCCCTACCACTTCTACCTACAGGGAAGAGATTCACAAGCTCAACGGACAGCATCGCTGGGCAAGATTCGGCAATGACCTTCTTTTGGGTTGTCAGGCAGACCGCCCTATCACACAAAGAGAATGGGAATTCTTGCCAGACAATCTGAGCAAAGACTTTGCCACAGAAGGAAGAACCGACTTTATTGATGCATCTCAGATTGCAGACGGCAAGACCAATGCCACAAGTGCCAGCGGCTATATCACTCTGGTAGATGAAACATCCGATATTATCCCAGCCCAGGCACAAATAACAGACGATGCTCCTGTTACACCACAAATGATAGCCATAGCTCTGGCAATCATCATCATAGGAACAACGGTAAGAGAATGTGTAAAAAAGAAAAACTACTGGTGGTTTGATGCCATTCTGCTTGTCCTGACAGGATTACCGGGACTGATTCTCTTTACCATGATCTTCTCGCAGCATCCTACTGTACAGATAAATTTCCAGATCCTGATACTGAATCCGCTCAACCTCATCTTTGCCTGGAAGACTGTCAAGAGGATGAAAGCAGGTCGTCAGTATTGGTATTTCGAACTCCTGGGATGGCTTCTGCTCATTGCCCTGTTCATGCAGATATGGCAGAACTATGCTGAGGGTATGAGTATTTTGGCACTTTCTTTGCTAGCGAGATACTGCGTCAAGTCGACCATGATGGATTTAAGTCCAAACAATTACGGTTTGCAGAAGCATATCGTAAAGAAATTCAGAAAGAATAAATAGACATTAAAATATACGTAAGGAAACGATTGGCACAACATCGTTTCCGAACAGAAGAAGAAGATAAACAACAATGATGGTAAACAGATATATCACAGCCCTTTTGGTTGTCCTGGCGGCAACCGGCATGGAGGCGCAGACTTATCAGCAGGCGCTGAAGTTTGCGCTTACGGATATATCCTACGATGAATTCATCCAGCAACCGGAGGCGAAGGCATTGGAGGAGGACATTCTCTGCGTGCTCAAAGCCATCAAAGCGGCATCAGAAGATGAGAGCATCGCTACGCATCATCCTATCCTGTCGGCAACACTTGCCGCCAATTCTTCTGACATTCTGACAGGCATTCATTCACATATTTATTATGATTCCCCTACGGAGCATAGATACAAAGTTCCGTATGGGAGTATTGTTATTCGAGGTCCAGACTGCTGATTTTATGCTTTCAGTAAGCAAAACTCAGAAGATTTGCCATAAAAACAGGTAATAATTGGCAATTCCTTGCAGATTTACAGATATTTTTAGTAAATTTGCAAGCTAGTAATAAACAACAGGAAAAAGCAGAAGAGGAAAAAAGGACTGACAGAGCAGCATTTGTCTTAACTCCTTAACTTCTTTAACTCCTATATTTCGAATAATAATAAAAAATAAATATACAATGAACTTTAACAAAATTCTCCAGTCATTGTTTGGCAACAAGTCAACTCGCGATATGAAGTTGATCCAGCCAATCGTAGAAAAGATCAAGGCAGAGTATCCTAAGATGCAGGCCTTAAGCAATGACGAACTTCGTGCAAAAACAAAAGAACTTCAGAAGTACGTACAGGAGTACGCCAAGGAAGAGAAGGCTAAGATTGCTGAACTCAAGGCTAAAATTGAAGACACTCCTATCGATGAGCGTGAAGGTATCTTCAACCAGATCGACAAGTTAGAGCAGGAAGCTCTCGACAAGTATGAGGAAGCCCTCAACGAGGTTTTGCCTCAGGTTTTCGCTATCGTTAAGGATACTGCTCGCCGTTTCGCTGAGAACGAGGAAACAATAGTTACTGCTACCGACTTCGACCGCGAGCTGGCTTCTAATCCAGCTAACGACTTCGTTACCATCGATGGCGACAAGGCTATCTATCACAACCACTGGACAGCCGGCGGTAATGATATGAAGTGGGAAATGATTCACTACGATGTACAGCTCTTCGGTGGTGTTGTTCTCCATCAGGGTAAGATTGCCGAGATGGCTACCGGTGAGGGTAAGACCCTTGTAGGTACAACACCTATCTTCCTGAATGCCTTGACTGGTAATGGTGTTCACGTCGTTACCGTGAACGACTACTTGGCGAAGCGTGACTCTGAGTGGATGGGACCTCTCTATATGTTCCACGGTCTCTCTGTAGATTGTATCGACAAGCACCGTCCTAATTCCGACGAGCGCCGCAAGGCATACCTGGCAGATATCACCTTCGGTACCAACAACGAGTTCGGTTTCGATTATCTTCGTGATAACATGGCTACCAACCCAGCCGACCTGGTACAGCGCCAGCACAACTACGCCATCGTCGATGAGGTCGACTCAGTGTTGATTGATGATGCCCGTACCCCATTGATTATCTCCGGTCCTATTCCAAAGGGCGATGATCAGATGTTCGAGCAGTATCAGCCATTGGTTGAGAAACTTTATGAGGTACAGCGCAAGCAGGCTACAGAATTGCTCGCCGAGGCTAAGCAGAAGATTAACGAAGGTACAAAAGCTAAGAATCAGGAACTCCTTGATGAAGGCTTCCTCGCACTCTTCCGTTCTTACAAGGCATTGCCTAAGAACAAGCCATTGATCAAGTATCTTTCTGAGGAAGGTATCAAGGCTGGTCTGCTGAAGACCGAGGAGTACTACATGGCAAACAACAACCGTGAGATGCCTAAGGCTACTGAGCCATTGTACTTCGTAGTAGACGAGAAAATGAATTCTGCCGACCTTACCGATAAGGGAACCGACTGGTTGGCTAAGCAGGTAAACGACAAGGAACTCTTCGTATTGCCTGATATCACAACAGAAATGAGTGAACTCGAGGCACGTACAGACCTTACCGACCAGGAGCGTCTTGACAAGAAAGACGAGATGCTGGCTCACTATGGTGTACAGAGCGAACGTGTTCACACCTTGCAGCAGCTCCTGAAGGGTTACACCATGTTCAATAAGGACGACGAATATGTTGTCATGGACGGACAGGTGAAGATTGTGGATGAGCAGACAGGACGTATCATGGAAGGCCGTCGCTGGAGCGATGGTTTGCACCAGGCTATTGAAGCTAAGGAGCACGTAAAGGTAGAGGCTGCTACACAGACCTTTGCTACCATCACACTTCAGAACTACTTCCGTATGTACCACAAACTCGCAGGTATGACCGGTACAGCAAGTACAGAGTCAGGTGAGTTCTGGGATATCTACAAACTCGATGTTGTTGAGATTCCAACCAACCGCCCTATCCAGCGTAAGGACTTGGATGACCGTGTATACAAGACTGCCCGCGAGAAATATCGTGCAGTTATCGACGAAATCGAGGAAACACGTAATGCTGGCCGCCCAGTCTTGGTAGGTACAACATCTGTCGAGATTTCTGAGTTGTTGAGCAAGATGTTGAAGATGCGCAACATTCCTCATAATGTATTGAACGCTAAGCTGCACCAGCAGGAGGCTCAGATTGTAGCCGAGGCAGGTCGCTCAGTAAACGGTAAGGGTGCCGTAACCATCGCTACCAACATGGCAGGTCGTGGTACCGATATCAAGCTGACTCCTGAGGTAAAGGCTGCAGGTGGTCTTGCCATCATCGGTACAGAACGTCATGAGAGCCGCCGTGTAGACCGTCAGCTCCGTGGTCGTGCCGGTCGTCAGGGTGACCCAGGTTCTTCTGTATTCTATGTATCATTGGAAGATAAGCTGATGCGTCTGTTCGCTTCTGAGCGTATCGCCAAGGTAATGGACCGTCTCGGTTTCGAGGATGGCGAGCGTATTGAGAGCCCAATGATCAGCAAGAGCATCGAGCGTGCTCAGCGCAAGGTTGAGGAAAACAACTTCGGTATCCGTAAACACCTCTTGGAGTATGATGACGTGATGAACCGTCAGCGTACCGTTATCTACGAGAAGCGTCGCCACGCCCTCATGGGTGAGCGTATCGGTATGGATATTGCCAACATCATCTGGGACCGCGTATTGAACATCGTCAACAACAACGACTTCTTCGGTGCCAAGGAAGAGTTCCTGAAAGTTCTCGCTATGGAGATTCCATTCAACGAGGATGAGTATGAGAACGGCAGACGTGAGGATTTGGCAGAGCGTGCTTTCCAGGAGGCTATGGCTACATTCAAGCGTAAGACAGACCGCATCCAGGCTACAGCTATGCCTATCATCAAGCAGGTATACGAAAACCAGGGTGCTATATACGAGCGCATCATGGTGCCTATCACAGACGGCAAGCGCATGTACAATATTCCTTGCAACCTCAAGGAGGCATACGAGAGCGAGGCTAAGAACGTAGTGAAGGAGTTTGAGAAGAGCGTTGTTCTCCAGATTATCGATGACGACTGGAAGGAGAACCTCCGCAAGCTCGACGAACTGAAGCACTCTGTACAGAATGCAAGCTACGAGCAGAAGGATCCTCTCCTCATCTTTAAGTTGGAGAGTGCCAAGGTTTGGGATGCCATGATCAATGACATGTACGACCGTATTGCAAGTATCCTGATGCGTGGTCAGATTCCAGTAATGGAGCAAGAGCAGCCAGTTCAGGAGGCAGCTCCTGAGCAGCACACTCAGCAGAACTATGTAGAGAGCAAGGTAGATTTGGATGCAGAGCGTGAGGCACAGGAGGCAGCTGCTAACCAGGATACCCGAGAGGGCGCACAGGTAAACCGCACTCCTTACCGTGCAGAGCACATGCCACGTCCTAACGACCCATGTCCATGCGGAAGCGGCAAGAAGTTTAAGAACTGCCACGGCAGAAACCTGTAATCACAGAAAATGATGATGCTCTGATATATATAATAAGGTATAAGAACATTCATCATCAGAAATAATGATAAGAATACCTAGATTTGATGATACTCTCATCATTTCTAGGTATTTTTGTTTTAAAACTACATTATTGCTACCAAGTTGCAAAAAATTATTAGTATTTTTGCAGTCGAAAAGAAAAAAGAGCTGACCATAAGGTCATGCCCCAAAGAAAAGAACAAGATTAAAACAAGGAAAGATATATGAAATTATCAGAACTTAAAACAGGTGAAAGCGCCGTTATCGTCAAGGTATCAGGACACGGTGGCTTCAGAAAGAGAGTCATCGAGATGGGATTCATCAAGGGCAAGAAGGTAGATGTACTCCTTAACGCCCCACTCCAGGACCCAGTGAAATACAAGATTATGGGTTACGAGGTGTCACTCCGCCACAGCGAAGCCGACCATATCGAGGTGGTTTCCATTGATGAAGCCAAGAACGATGCAAAGCTCAGCAAGGCGGAAGAAGAAGACCGCCAGCAGGTAATTGACTCAAAAGTAGTAGATTCCAACGATAGCGACGAGCAGGCGCTCGGCGACAAGATGCTCGTGGCTGAAAGAAAAGACAATGCCAGCAACGAAGCCCTGGCTGAACAGGAAGCAGAAAGACTCCACCGCGTCATCAACGTGGCACTGGTGGGAAATCCAAACTGCGGTAAGACTTCCCTCTTCAACTTTGCTTCGGGTGCTCACGAACGCGTTGGAAATTATAGTGGTGTAACCGTGGATGCCAAGGTGGGCGAAGCCGATTTCAACGGCTACCACTTCAATCTGGTAGATTTGCCGGGTACCTATTCCCTCTCGGCTTATTCGCCAGAAGAACTCTATGTGCGCAAGCAGCTCATCGAGCATACGCCGGATATCGTCATCAACGTCATCGACACCAGCAACCTGGAGCGCAATCTCTATCTCACCACACAGTTGATAGATATGCACATCCGCATGGTCTGCGCCCTCAATATGTTTGATGAAACCGAGAAGCGTGGCGATAACATCGACTACGACAAACTGGGCGAACTCTTCGGTATCTCGATGATTCCTACCGTCTTCACCAATGGCAGAGGCGTAGACAAGCTCTTCGAGACCATCATCGAACTCTACGAAGGCAAGGAAGATTCCAGCGCTCACTATCGCCATATCCACATCAACCACGGACATGAGATAGAACATGGTATCGAGCATATCCAGAAATATCTGAAGGCAGATGATTCCATCCGCCAGCGCTACTCTACCCGATACCTCTCTATCAAGTTGTTGGAGAATGATAAGCACGCCGAGGAATACGTAAGTCATCTGAAATCGGCCAAGGAAATTTTCGCAGCCCGTGACGAGGCAGCCAAGCGTGTGAAGGAAGAGACCCAGGAGGATAGCGAAACCGCCATCATGGATGCCAAATACGGTTTTATCCATGGCGCATTGCAGGAAGCAGGCTATGAACCTGGCAAAGCAAAGGATACCTATCAGGTAACCCATCTCATCGACAGAATCCTGACCAATAAATATGTAGGCTTCCCTATCTTCATCCTGCTGCTGTTCATCATGTTCTCAGCCACCTTCGTACTGGGCGAGATTCCTAAGGGATGGATTGAGGACGGCGTGTCATGGCTGGGCGAATTCATCAGTACCACGATGCCGGACGGACCGGTGAAGGACATGCTGGTAGATGGTGTGATTGGTGGTGTAGGTGCGGTCATCGTATTCCTGCCACAGATTCTGATTCTGTATTTCTTCATCTCTTATATGGAGGATTCGGGATATATGGCTCGTGCAGCCTTCATCATGGATAAGCTGATGCACAAGATGGGGCTGCATGGCAAGTCATTCATCCCGCTGATTATGGGATTCGGATGTAACGTACCAGCCGTGATGGCAACAAGAACCATCGAGAGTCACCGTTCGCGTCTGATTACGATGCTGATATTGCCATTGATGAGCTGTTCGGCTCGTCTGCCAATCTACATCATGGTCATCGGAACATTCTTTGCCATCCAATACCGTTCACTCATCATGGTATCGCTCTATCTCATCGGCATCTTCCTAGCCGTGATATTGAGCCGCATCTTTGCCAGTTTCGTAGTGAAGGGCGAAGATACTCCATTCGTAATGGAGCTGCCTCCTTACCGCTTCCCTACCTGGAAGGCGATAGGCCGCCATACCTGGGAAAAGGGTAAGCAGTACTTGAAGAAGATGGGAGGTATCATCCTCGTGGCAAGTATCATCGTCTGGGCATTGGGCTACTTCCCTCACAATGAGGAACTTGATAACCAGGCTCAGCAGGAACAGAGCTATATCGGCAGAATCGGTAAGACCATCGAGCCTATCTTCACCCCACAGGGTTTCGACTGGAAACTGGATGTGGGCTTGGTTTCCGGTGTGGGTGCCAAGGAGATTGTTGCCTCAACAATGGGCGTGCTCTACAGCAACAACGACAGTTTCTCTGATGATCAGGATTACAACGATGAAGACGGAAAATACGAAGTCTTGAAGAAGCAGATGACTTCAGACCTGAAGAAGACCTACGGTTACAGCGATGCCGAGGCAGCAGCGAAGGCTACGCTCACCGCCTACTGTTTCCTCCTCTTTGTATTGCTCTACTTCCCTTGCATCGCCACCATCGCTGCCATCAAGGGCGAGACGGGCAGTTGGAAATGGGCAGGCTTCGCCGCCGGATACACCACGCTATTGGCATGGGTAGTATCAGCCCTAGTCTTCCAGATAGGAAGTTTGTTTATCTAATCAAGGTGTCTGCTTTAAGAAAACAAACAAAGAGAGCGCACAACACCTGAACGACAGCCGCACAACAGCTGAGCGACGCTCGCACAACACCTGTTGTGCAAGCGCACATCAGCTGTTGTGCGGCTTACTATATAATATATCCAGAAGACTTATTCTATATACCTGAAAGACTTCAAGTAACTGTTCGGAAGATTTTAGTCATATACTAGAACGTTATCAGTCATATACCTGAACGACATCAATCATATCATTAGAAGACATCAACCGTTTCCTTATTCAGGATAATCTCTTTCCTACCTTTGCGGCAACAAACGCTATCATCAGACCCAGACAGGCGGCAATGCTGATGGCAATGCGGAGACCGGTAGCCTCAGCAAGCCATCCGATAACCGGAGGTCCTACCAGGAAACCGAAGAAACTGATGCTCGAAACGATGGTAATGGCGATGCTCGCCTTGATGGTTCCCAATTTTCCGGCGATACTGTAACAGATAGGAACCGACGAAGAGATGCCGAAACCTACCAGCAGGAAACCCAAGGTGGCAGGAATGAGATAAGGCAAGGCAGCAGCCAGCCACAAACCGCCCAATATCAAACCACCACAAACCTTCAATACTCTGGCTGGGCCGTATTTCGTAACAAACCCATCAGCCATGAATCTACCCAACGTCATCGCACCCATACCAGCCACATAGCCCGCACGGATAAAAGCCTCATCGGGTTTTACTACTGATGAAAAATATACGCTACTCCAATCGTAAACGGTACCTTCACAGAACATGCCGGCAAATCCCATCAGTCCCAAAAGGAACAGAATCGGATTGATGGTCTTGAAAGAGAACTTCGGAACATCCTCCTCTTCTGCTTTCGCCATGGCATCATTAATCAGAAAGCGGAAACCGACAGCAACGATGAGAATACTCAGAGCCAGAATAGTTCCAAAGTGGACATCTATCGGGAGCAAAGTGTTGGCAAAGATGGCACCGATGATACCACCGGAGAATCCACCCAGACTCCACAGACCATGAAACGATGACATGATGTTGCGCCCATACATCTTCTCTACCAGACATGCCTGCGTATTGGTGGCAATGTTCATCAGATTCGCCATCATTCCGAAAGCAATAAGACTCAAAATCAGATGAAAAACCGTAGTACTGCTACCGATGCAGAAAAGAACCAGAACATAGAGCAACTCAGAGAGAACCAGCATCTTCTTGCTGCCAAATCTACTCACCAGGATACCCGAGAAAGCCATCATCAGAAGTTGGCCGATAGGAATGGCGAAAAGCACCGTTCCCAACTGGCCGTTGCTCAGATGCAACATCTGTTTTACATCCGGAATACGGCTTGCCCAACTGGCAAACACTACTCCCGGAACAAAATAATAAGCCGCAACCGCCACTCGCTTGCGCGCCAAATCACTTAAATTACTCAAATTACTCAAACTGACTGTCATCCTTAATAATATACCTATTATAAATACTCATTTCTATTAGCGGCTGCAAAATTACAAAAAAAAAAAAAGAAAAAGACTGATATTTGAACAATAAATGTTGCGCCGTTTAAGATTTTTGCCGTACCTTTGCACTCAGAAAAAGAATTAAAAACAAACTAGCAATGAAGAAACAAACAATGATTACTCTGGCACTCGCCTTGACTTTGGCGATGCCAACCCTACCCGCCTTCGCCCAGAAGGCGATGAGCAAGAAAGAAATTGCCGAAAAAGAAAAGGCATTCAAGAACCTTCAGCATCCCTGGAAGGGAAAGAAGGTGGCTTACTTCGGCGACTCCATCACAGACCCTAACATCAAGGCATCGAAGGTGAAATACTGGGGATTCCTGCAGGATTGGCTCGGCATCACCCCTTACGTTTATGGTGTGAGCGGCAGACAGTGGAACGATATTCCCCGTCAGGCAGACCAACTTCAGAAGGAACATGGTGATGATTTCGATGCCATTCTCATCTTTATGGGAACCAACGATTACAACAACGGTGTGCCTGTAGGCGAATGGTACACGGAGACTTTCGACAGCGTGAGAGTAGCCCGCCACAAGCCAAGCGAAATGGTACAGCGCCGCCACCGCCACTTCTGCATGGACAAGAATACATTGAAAGGCCGCATCAACATCGCCATGTCGAAGTTGAAGCAGATGTATCCTACCAAGCAAATCGTGGTGATGACTCCTGTGCATCGTGCTCTCTTTGCCAGTGGTGACAAGAACATCCAGCCAGATGAGATGTACGAGAATGCGCGTGGCATTTTCTTCGATGAATACGTGAAAGCTATCAAGGAAACAGGCAATGTCTGGGCAGTTCCGGTCATCGACCTCAACTCTCTTTCGGGTCTCTTCCCTCTTTACGATGCTGGTGCGCAGATGTTTAACAAACCGGATACCGACCGTCTTCATCCTAACGATGCCGGTCACTCTCGCATGGCAAAGACCATCATGCAGCAGCTATCTGCATTGCCTTGCGACTTCTAGAAATCCGTGGCAATAGATGGCAATAGGTGACAATAAGAATACGTCTTATTGCCACCCATTTCTTTCTGTGTATCAACTACTTACAATCTGCGTAGCAGATATGGCAATAAAATAGAAAAACTTTTTCTATATACGCGATGAAACATAACCATCAATATCGCTAAATGTCGTATCCAGAAACGTCAGGTCTTTCATTTGCAAGACATCAATCATACGATATTCCTTATACAACTGGCGAGAAAAACGAAGTTCAAAGGCCAAACGCAAATCATCTGTTGCATCAGCCCCTTCATCCTGCTTTGCCTCTTTACCCGTAATGGTTCTCATTCTTACAATCTCATACACATCACGAATCCCCTTACCCTTAATATATGGCACGAAATAATGAAGATCCTGCAATGCTATGGTTGACGGGAACTTGGCACCCGTATAATATAAGGTGGCAGATTGATTCAAAAAACTCTTTTCGTACCCACGCCGATGGCTCGGACGAACCACACCAACCAACACCCGATTATCCACTTCCATTACAGTACCCTTCTGCGGAATCACATGTTGCACAGTATCCTTAGCCTTCGTTTCTATCAGTTCCCGGATAAAACCTTCAAGCAACTTTCTGTTTTCGTTATCGTTCGGCCGAAGCGGAAAAGCGCCAATGTTCACCTCCTTGATAGTCTGATAGAACTTTGACGCCTCCACATCCACCGGTTCACCATCTCCAGGAAAAAGAATGTATCCGCCTATCACCTCCTTCTTTAACGGAGCCTCAACATAATCACGATAATAAATGGCATCACGATAACGATGCATCTGATTGATGGCATCATCCGGCGGCACATCTACTCCACTCGCATTCTTGTTGGCTATCCGATATTTCGCATCGAAGAGATAAGTCATCCTCATATCTTTCTGCAGATCATTCTTGGTAAGTTGCAACACTATATCTGGCTTCTGAGGAACCGTTGGCACTATCAGATTCTGCATTCCAATACTATCATTGGTCTGTTCCGTACTTTTCGGATTATATACCAATTCGGCAAGTTCTACCCCATCTTTCCTAAAGAGAACACGAGAATGTTCTCCCTTACCCAACTCCCAGGTAAACAGTCCATTCAACTCCATTCGATTGCGATGTTCCACATCATCCTGATCCAGATTCAACTCCTTCTTCACTATGTGGCTCACCTCTATGAAACACCATATTTCATAAAGCGTGGCGATGTCCTTGGATTGCAACCGATAGATGCCTTCATTTAGAGAGTAAGCCTTACGGAGCAAATTCCAAGTACGATAAACCTGACTATATCCCGTAGCTTTCTGAAGAACCATACTTTCCTGGTTCAACCCCTTGAAACGCCCAACGGTTCGGAAGAAAGAATTTTTCCTTAACCGATTCAGGGAAACATAAGTTGCCTGAAGTTCTTGCTTAGTTGCATCAGAGACCTCCTTAACCTGCTCTATACGAGTTTTTAAGAGTTCATACTTACTCGTAATCTGCGATAAAGCAAATTTCAGAAATCGATTTTCCTGGGTATCATTCGACTCTATTTTTTCGGTAATACGATAAAGATGAGCGGGTTCTTTGCGATGCTCAGCAATTTCATTTTCAAGAGACATAGGAACTCGGTGCACCTTATCTGCCCGCAGATAAGTTTCCCTGCCATGCAAGCGATGACGTGGTCGGTCGATAATGTGCCAACAAGCCTCCAAGAACTTCTTTTGTTCACCAGCAAAGATACTCCACCATATAATCTCTGGTGTTTCTCCCTGTTTATCAGGAGCAAAGCAATGATAGGTCCGTTTTAGAAAATCAAGCGAGAGCATCCGATACTCATGCTCAATATCCTCTACGATTTTCTTCCAATGAGAATGATAATCCAGTTTGGTACTCAACACCTCAAAGGAGAATGAAAATTTTCTTTTGATGAGCTCAGAAGATACACCATCTGATTTCTTTCTCTTGACAATATAATCAAAACAGATTTCAGAACGTCCTATCTCATTGCCGAAATTCAGAAAGCCAGCCAACATACCATGACGGAAACTGAACCTATCGTTTTCATTCTGCAAGATGGAACCAAAATGTGCATCTACAATCTTGGCATCATTCTTTTCCTCAAACTCCACCCATATCGGATAGTCTGCATTATCAAAGAATATGGCAGGAGCAGAAGAATCTTTTAATATCACCTTAAAAGTGGATTGGCCATTCAAATACCGCTCCACCAGTTCAACACCATCCGACCAGGAATATGTGGAGGAAAGTTTGTCTTCCCCCACATTCCTCTTCGCTTTATCCCAAATAGCATCAAACTTGGTGCATTCTATGGTCATCACAAAGTCGTGATGCTTGATTCTTAAAAGTTCCATTACCGTTAACTCCAAAAACTAGTGTAACCAGAACTAAGTTTCTTTTCCATTTCATCCAATTTAGCCAGAGAAACGGAACTATCTCTCATGTTTTCCGGCAACATCTTCGAAACCACTTCCTTTAAAGAAGCGAGCAACTCCGCCTTTACCTTCTCCTCATCGCCTTCTATTCTAGATAGGATTTTCATAGAAGTAATTTCATCCAAAGCACGGGCCACGACTTCACTTTGCGTCATTTCCTGACCTTGGCTATTTTTACGATAAGGCAAATTATTGACCACATAGAGCAAGAACTCGTTACGGGTTCGATAAGCTATCTTAAAAGGTGTACCTTCCAATACTGCATTGATTTCCTGCAAGTACAGTATCGCCTGGTTGCAAACCTCCTGGTTTTCCTGATACACGTCAACACCCTCCACCTTATCTCCTACCAAGTCTTCAAAATTGAGTTTTCCTATCTGTTCGTGTCGGGAAGTTAACCCACCATATAAATCCACCTCATTCATTTCGATGGTCATGGCTCTGTCGAGTACTTTTCGGGAGAAAGAAAAGGTTGTTTCGTCCATATTGACGGTTCCCACGATAATGAGGTTCTGGGGGATTGTTAATCGCTTTCCACCTTCTTCTTTCAAATATAGATTTCTTTCTTCGTCATTATCTGCAAAGAGTTGATCTATCAAATTTTTATAAGCTTCAGTCTGTTCATAATCAACAATCGGATCCGTTACAACAACGCCATCTTCATCAACCGTCCTGCTTTCTATCACACTCAAAAACTCAGCAAAGTATTGTTCTACAGGAGCAAGATTCATCTCATCCAGACATAAGAAATAAGGATGCTTTGGGTCATGGATAGCCTTAACCATAAATCGAAGAAATGGTCCAACTATATAACGTTCTCCATTTATACGACTTACATACCCGATAAGTTCAGATGAATCATGCCAATTAGGCTTCACCTGTACCATTTCAAAGTTCTTTGGTTTATGTTCCTTATATTCAGGAGAATCAACATCCCAGCAAGCACGAGCCAATTCACGAACGATTCTACTTTTACCCGTACCAGAGATACCTGCCAAGAGAAGGAAAGGCTTCGATTTGATAGCTGTGATATAAGGGCGATACTTGTTGGAAATTTCCTCAAAAACAGGAATATGAGGTAAAGGCTTAACATACACCTGTTTATTTATTTTATTAAATCCTAACCATTTAGTTTGTATTGCCTGATAAGCTGTTACATTATCAACTACAGAATACAAAACATTCAATACACAACGATAGGAGCCATCAAACAATTGTCTAAAAAACTCTTCATGCTTAGCATTCAATCTAACCGAAGTCTTGTCCCATACTAGATAATCCGTATTCTTTTGAAACAAAGAATCTACTCTACAATCACTTTTATACTGCTCTAAATAACTTGTCACCGGAGAAGATTTATCCAATAAAAAGTTAACTGTATCAAAAAGTTCATCATGAGTTTTTGCGGTCATAACATATGTAAAAAACTTCTCTACAGCAACTTCATCCACTCCTTTTTTATGTAAATTCCAAAGGACTTCACAAGCAAAAAGCAATGGATATATCTTAAAATCAGCTATATTGTTGGTCGAATCTGTTACTGCACGCATTCTTATCTTCAGAACCTGCTCAGCTTTTATCAATTCATAAGTTGCAGAACCAATACCTGCTTCCTTCAAAGAATAAAAGACAGGAGTCAGCTCTTCTTTATCATAAGAAGAGCCGTTCTTTTGGAAAGGATTTGTTTTTGTCAACAAGCCAAAAAGTTGAGCAACAGAAAGCACACGATAATTAGAACTGACATTATTTGATTCTGCATGATTATTAAATACCTCACTTACGGTCTCACCGGAATACTTATCAATCAAAAGACAAGCTTGAAATACTTTATCAAAACTTGTTTCTTGCTTTGCAAAATACCAAATACTCTTATCAGTAAGACTATCTATTTTTCCTTTTATATCCATAGTCATATCTCCTATTTTTATTTTCTGTGTTGCTTATCATAAATTATCATTCTAGCCAAAAACTCAGCAAGTCTTGGAGGAACAGCATTTCCTATTTGCTTACAAATACAAGTTTTTGTCCCATAAAAGACAAAGTCATCTGGGAAAGATTGAATTCTTGCAGCCTCACGCGGTGTAATCGTTCTATCAAAAACAGGATGTATATAACGCCCTGCAGAAGGAGTATCAAAACGTGTTGTTATGGTAACAGCTGGCAAATCCCAATCCAAACGTCCATAAGCTCCACTGTGAACCGAATGTATTTCTTCGTTTAAAGAAGTCCAATTTTGTTTAGCTGCAATCATATGCATGCGCTTAACCGCAATACCTTTATGAACAGAAGGCGTATTATTTGCCAAATCCTTATTATCCATCATATCATAAATTGCATCTCTGACAGTTCTTCCTTTTTTAAATCTGTCCTTGAGTTTCTCATCCAAACTTTCTCTTGTTTTGCGCTCAAGTTCTTCAAAATTTAGCTCATGATGCGAGCCTATAATTATGACTCGTCGCCTAGCTTGTGGTACTCCATAATCATTTGCATTTACAAGGTTAATCGATAAATGATAACCTCCATGCTTAAAGTTTTTATCATCATGGAATATTTCTTTTATCGTTTCAATAATGGCACCCTTCTTACTGCTCAGAATACCTGCTACATTTTCAAATATAAAATAATCTGGCTCCAATCTTTGAATTACATTAAAATAGTAATTGAACAATTCATTTCTAGGATCTTCCATAAAGGCATTAGCCTTTCTTATTCTACCTCCAGCCATAGAGAATCCCTGACATGGAGGACCACCAATAACTACATCTACATGTTGTAACTTACTCAACAATTGGTCTTCTTGTTTTCCGACATTGTCATTTCTTTGAATCAAAGAATCCAGATAATTTACAAAGTCTTTTACATCCATATTAGCCATAATGGTATGAGGATGGTTCTTCTTATAAGATTCTGCTATTTCGGGAACAAGTTCATTGGCCAGAATCACATGATTATTATCACTTGCCATTTCAAAGCCTAAAGACAAGCCACCTACACCAGCGAAAATATCTACTATATTCATTTTTTTTCTGTATTTAGTCTATAGTTTATTTGATATTGCTTGACAAACAATAACTCGTCCGAAGACAAATGAAATATGGATGCAAGCAAATTATCTATCTCATCCAATAAGTCCTTATGTAATTTGTGCTGGTATATATAACTAGTCTGAACAGAACCTATATATACTTTTGACTTTTCCAAAGCCCGCTCAAAACAGTCATAAGTACTTGCTATTTTCAACTTGAGTTCTTGAGGAACTTGGCTGAAATCTATCTTAAAGAATTCCAACTCCTTAGATGTTATGTGCCAACAATCTGAGAGACATTCCCAAACAAAATAGAACAATGAAGAATTCATTATTGCAGAAAAAAGTTTAGCATCCAATTCCGTTCCAAAATATATCTGTTTATATTCTTTAGATTCCATCGGATGTACAAATGCTTTTCCCCAAAATGCCATTCTCATATTAAGCCATACGCTATAAGAAGTCTTTTCTTTTTGAAAATTATCCACCAATGACAATGTACTTAAGGAGTTTACTTTTTCCAACACTTTTGTTTCTAAATCTGAAGATGTTTTTTCTATACCTAATTCTAATCGATTTATTACCATATGGAAAGTAACTGTTCTTAGCAAACTATCCTGCTCTTCCTTGTTCCAATGGTAATACCGAGAACTATAAATTTTACTATCATTTTTTTTCTTTGCCGTTTTACATTTAGCAAACATAATAGATAATTTTTGATGCACACCATTGAAAAGGCAAGCAGGTCTATCTGAAAAATTAGCAAAAGCTATATCAGAAGTCCTCGAAATCAACAAATTTCTCAGAGGTAACATTCTCCTAGTAGATACAATTGATATAGGTAATACAAAGCCAAGAATACTCCTATTATGCGATAACTCAAGTATTACTTTTTCCAATACATAAGAATATAAATTACCACAGGAATAAGTCTTATAAATAGACTCTTCAATATAACGATTCTGCATTTTAGAATATTCCACATAGGGAGGATTTCCTATAAGTACATCAAATCCCTTTTGCTCAGAATATATACTAGTAAATGTTTTCTGCCAATCAAAGTCTGTCGAATCCAAGGAATTGCCTCTTTTGAAATTATCCAAAAGAACATCATCTAAATTCCAATATAACTTGCAATAAAGACATACCCTAAACATTAATACATCCATTGCCTCTTCATCTATATCTACTCCAAATAAATTTGTTTCAAATATATGCTTAATCAAATTAGACTGAACAGATATACCAAACACTTTAGAATATATTTCCAACAAAACTTCTAATGCAGCAAACAAAAAAGCACCTGTACCACAGGTTGGATCTAAAATTGTTATCTTGCTTAATTTTTCGGACATTTGCTTTTTCTTTTTTTTCTCCAAAGTATCCAACATGGTGATAATTCTATTAGAATCATTCAATATAGAACAAAAATCCCAACCAACAATTTCATCATCCAACAAATAAGCAACTATAGTTTTCCTTGCAATATATTCTGTCGTCTGAATATCAGTATAATAGGCACCAGTTTCTTTCTTATTGATATATTTTTCAAAAAGAATACGTAAAATTTCATTTGCTGTATACTTCGTTAAATTCCACTTACGCACAATGGAAACAAAATTTAATATTTGCTCTTTTCTTTTAGAGAAACAAACGCCCAACTCTTCAGTATCTAATTCTGTCTGTTCAGCCAACATTTTAGCTGTTCCAAGGACTGTTTCTAGAATATTATCATTTTGTTGCTTATTCATAAGCACAACAAAAATTACAGCATTAGCTATGCAAACAACATAGCGACGCTCATAAGCTACATTGCCAATAATGTTACATTCAATAAATTTTGAATACGATCTATATATAGCAGAATCCTTCATATCTCTTTTACCAAACATGAGAATCTACAGACATTTCATTAGAGATAATCATAGTGACGAGAAAAAGATACCACTAGCTATTAATTGTGATATCTTTAAACATTATAATACACCACTACTATAACCATATGGATATAATATGGTCATAGATATGATATATAGATAAAGCACAAAAGTGATTCATCGCCGCTATAAACTATGAGCGTTGACCTTTATTCTGGAAGTACGAGCCACAAGCAAAAAATACCTGAGAGCATGATACAAAAGAAGCGTGAGCTTCACTTATCATACTCTCAGGCATTTGGCGTGGCCCGTATAACCGATAAGTTCCGCCCACGCTATAGCGCAGGCGTTCACTTAATCTACGGTTATACATCTGTTAATCGCCAAATTTCGAGAGTATTCCGAATATCGTAAACGCTTTGTATATTAATATGTTATATGTCTAAAGTTTATTCTTTCTGTTTCTTATTATTCTATTTTATTTGTTCAACTTATGTTACAAGGGAGCAGCCGCCTGCGGCAACCTCTCCCCTTTCGAGGGCAAAGTTACAAAAAATAAATGAAATATGCAACTTAATACCTCAAAATATCTTTTACCGAGTAAATTTTACTTGAAGCATCAAAAGAGAATCTTTATATTTACAACATTATCAGTCCTGCTCCTTATTGGCTTGTTGTTGCATAAAAATCTCTTTTTGCCGCTCTATTTCGTGTCGAAGCTGCTCTTCGGTTGGCAGATAAGTCAAATACTTAGCTTGAAACAATTGCTTATTCTCCTTCAAGATAGAATACTTTGCCATATCCTCACTTGTCTTCGAACACAAAATCAAGCCTATCGTCGGATTATCACCATCCGTTCTTTTCAACTCATCATACATCCTAACATACATATCCATCTGCCCAACATCTTGATGAGATATCTGGGTAGTCTTCAGGTCAATCAACAAAAAGCATTTCAAGATATAGTTATAAAACACAAGATCTATATAGAAATCTCCCATATCAGTATGAATATGCTGTTGGCGAGCAACAAAGGCATAACCTTTACCCATTTCCATGATGAACTTCTGAAGATGAGTAATGATACTTCCTTCCAACTGCGACTCTGAAAAATCAGAATTAGGTGCAAGTCCCAAAAATTCTGCCACTACTGGATTCTTGATAAATTCCAATTTGTCCTTTTGCATAGGAGCAGTAATTTCTTTCATCTCATTCTCCACTACAATTTTATTCTGCGATTGCAATAGACGGTAATAATATTGCGAAGCAATGTTTCGACGAAGCGTTCTCACACTCCAAGTCTCCACAAATGCCTCGTGGGCATACCAATTGCGAGCAGCCTCATCATCTATATCCAGAAGCTGACAGTAATGGGTCCAAGAAAGAAGCTCAGATTTTCCAATCGGTGATTGGAAAATGTTTGGGAAAGTCTTATAGAATCTTGTAAAGTTATATAAATAACTCTTAGTAAATCCCTTACCATATATACTAGTAAGCTCCTTCGAGAGATTCTTTATGACTTCACGCCCATATTCTGCACGATTTTCCCCCAACAAGATTTCCTCGCTAATACGTTTGCCAAGCAACCAATTGCGTTGAACCATCGTAATATTGATAGAGCGGAATGCCTCTTGCCGTGCGAAATCTATTATGCTTTGAGCATCAGCCAACAGATTGTCACTATTGTTACATAATTTCAAATTCATTTTCTTCATATACAAAAAATTACATTCTTATATGTGGGCAAATTTACAAAGAAATATTGAGAATACCACATTTTTTGGTGACAAAAGTTTGGAGAATACAAAGAAAACTTGTAATTTTGCAGCACATATAATAAATTAATTAATAGGAGGACATAAATATGGCAACAGCAATAAAAGCAATCCCTACTTTACATGGCGAAGATGCAATCCGCTTTCGTGAGGAAATGGAAGCAAACGAAAGAGCATTTCTTTCAAGATCGAAAAGGGATAGAAATAAAGACCCCTTTGTTATAAAAATGAGAGAAATGTTACACAAATCTGGATTAAGATAATTAAGAAATACCAAACTCATGTATTGTGACTTATTGGCAGAAGATTAATGAAGTATTTAAAGATTCTTAGCTTAAAACAGAAGAAATCATGATAAACGACAGAAGACAACTGGCTGACGTATATCAGCAAACTATAGATATTGTACTGAAGGGACATTACACCTCGGAGAATGGGGAGGAAGTGAAACTGCCCGACAACACGAAGATACTGAAGGGAAGCAGATTCTATACCAAGCCACTGGATGCTTCAAACATACCTACCCTTGCAGAAGGTTCCACCAAGATTATTGTGAAGAATGACGACAGCATCCATTGCGGTCATCAGTTGCAACAGGAAGGATACAATCCCGTGATTCTCAACCTGGCAAGCCGTCGCAACCCGGGCGGTGGCGTGAAGAACGGAAGCCGGGCACAGGAGGAGAGCCTCTTCCGTAGCACCAACCTCTTTCTCTCTATGTATCGCTATGCAGAATATGCCGAGGATTACGGTTTGGAGAAAAGCAAGTTTCAATATCCGATGCCTGTGAGATTCGGAGGCATCTATGTGCCAGATGCTACCGTGTTCAGAGCTGGAGCCAAGGATGACTTCGCCTTGCTCGATACTCCTTATTATATGTCGTTCGTGGCAGTAGCTGCCATCAATCATCCTGAATTAGATAGAGATGGGAACATCTGCGAAGAAGATGCCGCACTGACGAAAAACAAAATGAGGACGATGCTGCGTATCGGTTTGCTGAACGGACACGACAGCATCGTGCTCGGTGCATTCGGTTGCGGTGCCTTTCACAATCCTCCGAAACATATCGCAAGACTGTTTCACGAAGTCATCAACGAGAAGGAGTTCAAGGACAAGTACAAGCTCATCGCCTTCGCCATCCTTGAAGACCATAACTCGCCAAGAGGTGGAAACCTGCAACCCTTCATCGAGGAATTCAAGTCATAAGCTCCCACAGATTTGGCTTTCCCTTCGGCCGCCGATTTTCAATTCACAGATTCACACAGAAGGGGCTTGATTAGCAGTAATCAATGCCCCGTTTCTCGCACTCTCCTCGCAGGGCGGCGAGGAAGTAGCTGCGCTCGCTGCCCCAACCACGAACCTTGCGCTCGTGATCTATGGTCTGCTTCAAACGCTCATCGCTGTAAGCGGCAAAACGGGCAGCATACTCTGAAATTCTTGACTCGGCATAGCCTGCACCAACAGTTGATGACTCGGCATTAGCTGCCTTAATTGTTGAAGACTCGGCATTAACTGCCATTACATTCTCATTCTTTAAATCTGAATTTGGATTCATAAAGATAATTATTTTAAGTTGTTAAACACTTACGCATTCTTTTACCACCGTGGTTATCTCTATGCGAAACTCGGTTGGTGTGCCGCAACTGGGCAACTCTTAATGCTTGATTTCGGGTGCAAAAGTACATCATTATTCTGAAACCACCAAATTTTTTCGGGATTATTTTTCCTGTTTTTTTCCTTCTTCTAAAGAAGAAGTTTTTTCGGGGTAGCAGATAGCAAGGAAGAGAAATCCTTTAATGGTTAAACTTTCCTATATTTGCATTATAATAGTATTATAATAATAAAATTATAATTACCTTTGTAAATTGACAATCAGAAAGATACAAACAATTGAAATATAAAAACAAAGAATGATATGATACAGCAAGTAGAATTTTCATTGCGTCCGCTTCCTCGCGGCTTTCACCTCGTAACCAATGAGGTGATGAGGAACCTGCCAGCGCTGCCTAAGACAGGGATTCTGAATCTCTTCGTAAGACATACCAGTTGCGGATTGTCGCTGAACGAGAACTTCGACCCGGATGTGAGACATGATTTAAAAGGCATCTTCGAAAGACTGGTTCCGGATGGCGACCCAAGATACCTGCACCAGGATGAAGGACCTACGGATATGTCGGCTCATGCCAAATCGAGCATGGTGGGTGTATCGCTCACCATTCCTATTACCAATGGCAGACTGAACCTTGGTACATGGCAGGGAATTTACCTCTGCGAATTCAGAGAGGGAGGCGGAAGCCGACACCTCATCGCAACGATTATCGGGGAATAAAGATAAAAACGAGGATGTTCGCACATTCTCGTTTTTACGTTAACATAATCATTTATTCTATCGCGTCCAATTCCGCTTCATCCTCTTCCTTCTCCTCTTTCTTTCCGAAATTAGGATCAATCTTCAGGAAAGCAGTAACCAGGAAAGTGATGGCGCAACATGCCATCACGATGATGAAGAACATACGGTAACCTACCATATCCTTCAGATATCCAGAAACCATGCCCGGCAGCATCAATCCGAGATAGGAGATGCCCGTACAGATGGAATAATGGGAGGTCTTGAACTTTCCCTGACTGTAGAACAGCATATAGAGGGTAAGAACCGTGAAGCCCAAACCATAACCCAACTGCTCGACAAAAAGACAGCTGGAAACCACGATGAGGTTGCTGTTGAGCGAGTAACTCAGATAGATGTAAACCACATCAGGCAAGGTGATGGCGCAAACCAGAGGCCAGAGCCATTTCTTCATTCCATCCCTGCTCACCAGAATACCACCAAGAATTCCACCCAGCAGCAAACCTATCAATCCCACAGTACCGTTGGCAAAACCATATTCCTGCGGCGACAAGCCCAATCCGCCCTGAGAATTAGGACGGAGGATGAAGGTCTTGGTCATGGTGTTCAGAAGCGCTTCAGGGAATCGGTAGAGCAAGAGAAAGAGCATCACACAGACGGTTTCACCCAATCCGAACTTCACGAAGAAGGTGCGGAACATGTTCTTCAGTTCATGAGCCACTTCACCCACCGTTCTGTCGGTCTGCACATCATCCTTCGGGCGCGGCATGAAGCGGCTGTGGTAGAGCCACAAACCGATGAAGATACCTGCCAGTCCGTAAAAGATAAGCGCCCATGAGAAGCGAATCTGGTTGCGGAAGAGAACCTGAAGCACACCTGCCAGCATCACCAGAAAACCATTCACAAAGATGATGGCGAGGCGGTAGAAGGTATTTCGCAAGCCTACAAACTTAGTCTGCGTATGTTCATCCAGCTCAATCATGTAGAAACCATCTGCCGAAATGTCGTGGGTGGCACTACAGAAAGCGATGAGGAAGAAGAAGCACATCGTTGCCTGGAACCAGAAGGCGGTAGGCAGCGAGAAGGCGATGCCGGCAAGGGCAGCTCCGATGAGAGCCTGCATGGTGAGCACCCACCAGCGCTTAGTCTTCAGCAAATCTATGAACGGACTCCACAAGGGCTTGATGACCCAGGGAAGGGCGAGCCATCCGGTATAGAGACCCACCTCAGCATCGGTCAGCCCCAACTGCATGTACATCACTACAGAGAGGGCGGTTACGATGACGTTGGGGAGTCCTTCTGCAAAATAGAGGGTCGGAATCCATGCCCATGGACTCCGACTGTTTTTCTTTGTTACCATTTTACATCACTATTTATAAAGTTTCTTGATTTCAGCACCCTGATAGTAGTGCAGCAGGATGGCATCATAATGATAACCCTGCTCGCCCATCACGGCAGCACCAATCTGGCAGAGACCTACTCCATGCCCCCAACCGGCTCCGATGAGTTCGAAACGCTGAGGCACTCCCTGTTCATCCTTATCATACTTATCCACCACGAAGGCTGAACTCAGCAGATGACTGTCGCTCAGCGTACGACGTATTTCGAGTTCCTTACCGATGGTAAAGGTCTTCTCTGTTCCGATGATCTGGAGTTTGCTGATTCTTCCACTCTTTCCGCGCTCCACGGCCTTCATGTCAAGGATGGCACCCAGGTCCATCTTCAGTTTGTCGGCGATGAGCTGCTGCAACTTCTCCTGGCTGAGCGTTTCCTTCCAGCGGTAGAAATTGACGGTTTCCTGATCATAGTCGTTGAGCACTTCTGACAAGATTTTCTTGTCCTGCGTGTTGCAGAAAGCTGGCGGATTGAAGCGGATCCATTTCTCAGCCTCTTCCTCATTGGTCAGATTAGGCAGTGTATGTTCCACGCCCAGGGCGATGTCGCGAACCGCCGTGAGATAAGTCTTCGGCGTGTCCTCCCAGCAATACTGGAATTCCTCGGTTATTCCGCCGCAGCATTTCGAGAATCTTGCATCACAGATTTCTTCGCCGTCCATCAGAATCTGTCCCTTGGTCTGGCGGATGGCTTCAGCTACATGGGGCGATGTTTCCTTGGTGATGCCCTGGTAGCGCTGGCAGTGGTCGTCGGCACATACATCAAAGAGGGTGTGGTCTTCGCGGTCGTACCAGCGGATGAGCGTATCTTCCTTCTTGGTGAAGGAGAAGAAGTTGTTGCCGCTCTCAGCCACCTCTCGGCGCTTCTTCATCTGTGCCAGGAGCCATGAACGGGAGATGACGGCGTGCGCCTTCAGGAGTTCGAGACTCGAAGTGGCACTCATCTCACTGCTGATGACGCTCTCCAGATATTTCTCTACAGGCAACTCATTGATTGCCACAATCTTATCCGATTCTACCACAAAGCGGAGCGTGCCCAGGAAGGTTTGGGTTTCCTTGCGCTCCCAGTGGAAGTTGACACCGATGGTTACGTCGCTCAGCGAAAACGAGGCGTCGGTACTCTGCGGATGAAAGGTAAGCTGGCTGTACTGGTTGCCGTTCCAGAGCACACCGCCTTCTGAGAATTCTACCACCTGTTCGCCCAGCACCTTTTCGCCCTTGGCAAGATAAGGTTTGTTGAGCGAGAAATGAATCTTCTGCGCACTCACGATGCCCACCGTTACGTCGGGCTGCTTACCTTTATTATATAAGGTGGAAGAGGCTTCGGCTGCATCCTCGGCATCCTTAGATGCCTTCAGTTTGGCGATGATGGCGTTCATCTTTTCTTCCGAAACGCCACATTCCTGCAGCAGCGAGAGGGCTTTCTCCTCGGTCAGCTTTCGGAAATCTTCCTCACGAGGGGTGATGATGAGTCCGCTCATATCCAGTGCTCCCGGCGAAACCACAAACTGGGCGTCACCTTCGGCAAAATAGGCTTCCGGACGGTGCTTTTCTCTCGGAATGACCACGCTGATGAATTCCTCGCCCTTGCGCCAGGAGATGATGTTCATCATCGGTTCGGTTTCGTCGCCACGCTGAGGCATTGCCTTGTAGAGACGGCGGAAGAGGGCCTCATCGCTCTCAGCACTCTTCGAAATGATGACGAAGGCGGGAACGATGAAGTCGCGAACCACTGAGATTTTCTCCTCATCATTGAGAGAGATGATGTCGGTCAGGTTGCGGGAGAGACGCTGCCAGTTGGTCTGAAGAGGAAGGATGCCGTTGGTTCCTGCCTGGAAATGAAGATGGTCTGGAGCCGATGCACCACACTTCGGACCGTTGTAGAACACCATCAGGTCGCTGTGCAGACTGATGAAGCGGTGCATCTCGCTGTAGTTCTTGTAGATGAGCTGAGGCTGATGCTTGCGTGCCGGAATGGTGAAGTGAACTGGCAGAATCGGGAACGGATTCACCAGAAGATGGAATTTCTCATCTATCTGCTTCGACATCTGTTCCTTAGGACGGTTCTTGTCGCAAAGGAAACAAGGGCGCTCGCCCAGGGTTTTCTTATCTATCTTGGCGCCCGTACTTACGATGCGGGCTGGGTTCCACTGCAGTTTCAGCTGGTCGGAGAACTGGCGGGTTTCTACATGCTTGAGGTCGCGGAAGCGGTGGCGCGCATCGGTCCAAACCTCCAGCTGGCGGTTGAAGAAACGCGAGATGCTGCTGTCTTCCATAATGTCGGCCTTGCCCTGCAGCAGGTGCTGGCGTGCCTTCAGTTCCATGGTGCGCAGGCGGTCCTTATACAGGTTGTTGGCGTTCACCTTCTCTACGCTGAGGGCAGCATCGCTGTTACCTCCCCAGCGGCGGCAGAGGTAGAGTTCGTCGTAGATTCTGCCGATGCGGTAACGGCGCGAAAATGCCAAGCCGAGCGCATAATCCTCACCATACGAGGTGTTAGGAAACTGGATCTGTCTGACCAGCGGAGTGAAGAAGGCGCGCGGAGCACCCAATCCGTTGATACGCAGCGCATTGTTGCATCCGTTTTCATCGGTCCACTCCTTGTGGTCTATCAGTCCCGGTGGCAGGGTGTTGAGGTCGAAGTCGCACATGCGGTACGAGCCGATAATCATGGCTGCCTTCTGCTTGTAGAAGGCATCTACTATCTTCTGGAGTGTCTTTGGTGAAGAATAGAGGTCATCGCTGTCAAGCTGTACGGCAAACTTTCCGCAGAAACTGCTGTTGATGGCTTCGTTCCAGCATCCGCCTATTCCCAGGTCGGTTCTCTCCGGCACAATCTGTATCATGTTGTCGGCTTTAAGTTCATCTAGTATTTCGCCGGTGCGGTCGGTAGAATGGTTGTTCACTACGATGACGTTAAACTTGAAGTTGGCCTTCTGTCCCAGCGCACTCTTCACGGCATCAGCCACCGTCTTTTCGCGGTTGAAGACGGGGATGATGACAGATGCCTCGTATTCAAAATCCTGTTCACCGAAGTCGGGCTGGCGGTAGAAGGTGGTGTCTATCAGGGCGCCCACCTTGCCCAGATGCTGGGTGCATGCCTTTTCCATCTCAATCTGCACCTCGCGGTTGCGCGGGTTTACATAGTCAAACTGCTTCTCGCCGCTCTTACGGGTGTCGAGTTCGGCTTCTGAATAGAGGAATTCGTTGAGATGAAAGATTTCACCCACGCGACTCAGATAGAGACGGAGGTCGTAGAGGGCGGCAAACTGATACTCTTCGCGGTCAGATTGGGCGATGTAGTCGGCCAGCGCCTGTGCCTTGATGCACCAGAGACTTCCAAAGTCGAAGTCATCTCGCAAAGAACCTGACTGGTAGTCAATTACCGGATGTTTCTCCATTTTGCCTTCCACCATCTTGTAGTGGTCGGCGTAAACCATGACGGCATCCGTATCATCTGCCACTCTGAGGAATCGTTCCAGCGTGTTGTTTCCCCATCCTATGGTGGTGTGGCGGGTACAGATCATCACGTAGTCGGCATCTGTATTTTCAGCGATGCTGACAATGGTGTTACTGCTTTCCAGGCGGTCGGTGATGACAAACGTACATCCTTCGGGCACCTGATGATGAGCGGCAAAATCAGCACTCACCAGGAAGTGGATATGCTGTACAGTCTTGTACTCATGAAGCACCGACAAGGCATTCTGCGCATCGTCGATGTATTCGCAAGGCAAGAAAAGGTCTATTTTTTCTCTCATTTTCTTACGTTATTTTTGTTCACTTCAGCCCTTTTCGGGGGGCTAAATCTGTGTTTTTTATCTTTATTTTATCTTATTATATTAAAATATGTGGCAAAGATACTAATTTTTCGGCAAAAAACACTATCTTTGCAGTATGAATAATGAAAAAAAATATCTTTTGGGCCTTACACTTGCCGAATTGAAGCAGGTAGCAAAGGACTTAGGCATGCCCGCCTTCACCGGTGGGCAGATGGCGAAGTGGCTCTATGAGCAGCATGTGAAGAGCATTGATGAGATGACCAACATCTCGAAGGCGAACCGTGCCAAACTCGCTGCCGAATACGAAATAGGATGCTTCGGATATTCCGATGCGCAACATTCGGTGGATGGTACCATCAAGTACCTCTTCCCTACCCGAAGCGGCAAATTTGTCGAGACGGTTTACATCCCCGACAAAGACCGCGCCACGCTGTGCGTTTCTTCGCAGGTGGGATGCAAGATGAACTGCCTGTTCTGCCAGACCGGCAAGCAGGGGTTTGAGGGCAGCTTGCCTGCAGGCGACATTCTGAACCAGATTTACTCGCTGCCGGAGGTGGACAAGCTTACCAACATCGTGTTCATGGGTCAGGGCGAGCCGATGGATAATCTCGACAATGTGCTGCGCGCCACAGAGATTCTCACCGCCGACTACGGCTGGGCATGGAGCCCGAAGCGCATCACGGTAAGTTCGGTGGGCGTGAAGAACAAGCTGAAGCGGTTTCTGGAAGAGAGCGACTGCCATGTGGCCATCAGCATGCACGACCCTATCCCTTCTGAGCGCGCAGAACTGATGCCTGCCGAAAGGGGCATGGGCATTGAGCAGGTAGTAGAACTGCTGAGGAACTATGATTTCTCTCATCAACGCCGCCTGAGTTTCGAATACATCGTCTTTAAGGGCGTAAACGACAGTATGCAGCATGCCAAGGCCATCATCAAGCTGGTGAAGGGACTTGACTGCCGCTTCAATCTGATTCGTTTCCACCAAATTCCAGACATTCCTCTGCAAGGTGTGGATGATGAGAAGATGGAGCAGTTCCGTGATTACCTCACCCAGCATGGTGTCTTCACCACCATCCGTGCCAGCCGCGGCCAGGACATCTACGCTGCCTGCGGTCTGCTCAGCACCTCGAAGAAAATCGGAGAAATCCGTGAGCACGAGGATGAAGAGAAGATGAATAAGTAAGGAAAGGTGGGGGAGAAATGGTTAGAGAATCTTTAAAGATCCTACTTGCCGGCTGTCTTTTGTTCCTTTTTCTGGCAAGTTGCAGCCCAGGAGGAGGAAGAAACAGAAAACTGCCCAAGAGCACAGGACAGCCTTACGAGATGGTGCTCGAGGGAGATACCGACAGCATCGTTACGAAGATACTGACGGAAGAGGTGCCTGCCCTGCCCCAACCCGAACCGCTCTGCCAGCTCATCCAGGTTAAGAAGGGCAAGATCCACGGCAGCTACCTGCTCGTAAGAACTCGCATCGTAGTGAACATCCCGGCAGCGGAATTCTCAGTCAGGCTGAGCCGCAACGAGAATGCTTCACCGCAGACCGTCATCCGTATCTCTGCCCGCTCGCTGCAGCAACTCAGAGAGAAACTCAACCCCGAGAAACTGCGCCAGCTCGTAGATGAGACTGAACTGGAGCACCTCGCCACCATCATCTCCACCAACCCGAGCAAGCAGAACCGCGAGATGCAGCAGCTGATAAAGAAGAACTTCGGCATCAGCATGAACATCCCTGCCGAAATGCAGGCAAGCAAGAAGGCCGGGAACTTCATCTGGATTTCAAACAACGCCAGTTCGGGCATGAAGAACCTCATCCTCATGAAAGTGAAGAGGGAAGAACGAAGAGGGAAAGCCAATTCTGATGCTTTTCCTGCTCAAGAGAAGCAGCAGATTGACAGCATGCTCCGCACAAACATGCCCGGCGAAACCGACAGCATGTACATGATAATCCCGGTCCTTTCTGAAAAAGGACTCTGGGAGATGAAGGGCGACGCCATGGGAGGCCCCTACGTGATGAGACGCATCCGCCTGAGAAAAACGGGGGATGAAATCATCATCATCGGCTTCGTCTATGCGCCCGAAATGAAAAAGAAAATATTAATCAAGCAGCTAGAAGCTGCGATTTCTACTATAAAATAAAACGATAAATGGACAGCAAAAAGATTAGAGTGGCCATCACTCACGGAGATACCAACGGTATCGGATACGAACTCATTTTTAAGGCATTCAGTGAGCCAGAGATGTTGGAGTATTGTACCCCTATCATCTACGGTTCGCCTAAAGTGGCAGCTTATTACCGCAAGGCGATGAATCTGCCTGCCCAGTTCTCCATCATCCAGAAAGCAGAAGATGCTGAAGACGGAAGAATCAACCTCCTGCCAGCCGTAGACGAGGAGGTAAAGGTTGACATGGGCATGCCTACTCAGGAATCGGGTACGGCAGCCATCAAGGCACTTGACCGAGCCATGACCGACTACCGCGACGAGCTCTTCGACGTGCTCGTTACCGCACCGGTAAACAACCAGAACGCACAATTTGAGGGCTTCCAGTTCAAGGGCCACAAGGAATACATTGAAACTTGCCTGGGCGAAGGTGCCAAGGGCCTTTCCATCCTCTGCGGCGGCGACCTTCGCATCGCATCCGTAACCGGAAAGACTCCGCTCAAGGACGTGCCGGCAGCTATCACCCAGGAGCTCATCATCGAGAAGGTGAAGCAGATGCACACATCACTGAAGCGAGACTTCATGATTACCAACCCGCGCATCGCCGTGCTCGCCCTGAATCCTAGCAACAACGGTGAGGAGAGCTGCGGACCAGAGGAAGCCAGCATCATCATCCCAGCCATTGACCAGCTTGCCGAGCAGAAAATACAAGCTTTTGGTCCTTACCCTGCTGACGAGTTCTTCGGCAACGGCCATTTCGTAGAGTTCGACGGCATCATGGCCATGTATCATGATCAGGCTACTACCCCGTTCCATTCTCTCTACACCGAGGATGGCGTACTCTTTACTGCCGGTCTGCCACTCGTGCACACCGCCGCCAACACCACTCCTAGCTACAGCATCACGGGCTGCAACGAAGCCGATGCACTCTCCTTCCGCCACGCCATCTACTTGGCGCTGGATGCCTTCTGCAACCGCGAAGACTATGATGAGGCCTACGAGAATCCACTGCCTAAACTCTACCACGAGAAGCGTGACGAGAGCGAGAAGGTAAGATTCTCCATCCCTAAGAAAAAGGGATAAGAGAAAGATTCCCTATTCCCGAGAAAAAGCGGAATAAAGAAAGATTCGGGAGGGCAGATGACGCAAAAAAGGCAAATCTGCCCTGTAATCAGACCTCCCGAACGTTAAAATTAAAAAAAAATGCAGATAATTCAGAAAAAATGAGTAATTTTGGCAGCTAAATGGATACTTCCGAACTACAAAAGATAAAACAACGCTACAATATCGTCGGTAACAGCGACGGATTGAACCATGCGCTCGACGTAGCCCTACAGGTAGCGCCGACCGATCTCTCCGTGCTCATCATCGGCGAGAGCGGTGTGGGTAAGGAAATCATTCCAAGGGTGATTCACGACAATTCGCCACGCCGCAGAGAGAAATATTTCGCCATCAACTGTGGAAGCATTCCGGAGGGAACCATTGACAGCGAACTCTTCGGACATGAGAAGGGTTCCTTCACTGGAGCCATAGGCGAAAGCGAAGGATACTTCGGTATTGCCAACAAGGGTACCATCTTCCTCGACGAGGTGGGCGAACTCCCGATACAGACGCAGGCAAGACTGCTGCGCGTGCTCGAAACGGGAGAATACATCCGCGTGGGTGGAACTGAGATAAGGAAAACGGATGTTCGCATCGTGGCAGCCACCAACGTAAACATGCGCAAGGCTGTGAGTGAAGGCCGCTTTCGCGAGGACCTCTACTACCGCCTCAACACCATCCCGATACAGATGCCTGCATTGAGAGAGCGTGGCGACGACATTCTCCTGCTCTTCCGCCTCTTCGCCATGCAGATGGCCGAAAAATACCGTCTGCCTAAGATTTCACTCTCAGATGAGGCCAAGCAGATCATGCTGAAATACAAGTGGCCGGGAAATGTGAGACAGCTCAAGAACATTACCGAACAGATGTCAGTGCTGAGCCGAGAAAGAGAAATCGATGCACAGACCCTCACCCAGTTTATTCCGAGAGATGAGGAGTCTACACAGCTCGCCACCATACAGAAGGATGGCAAGGACGACCATAGCTACGCCAGCGAGCGCGAACTGCTATACAAGATTCTCTACGAACTGAGGGGCAACGTGAGCGACCTGAGACGAGAGATGAACAGCCTGCGCAAGCAACTCGATGAGGCACGCCAGTTGGGCGGTACAGGCGGATATGTTTCTCCGGTTCAGCCGAATACCCAGGTAGCTCCAGTATCATCCGTATCTCCGGTTTCATCGGTTTCTCCGGTTCCGTCCGTATCATCCGTTCCATCGGTTTCTCCGGTTACTTCCGTACCTCCGATTACCGATCTCGACGAGCTACAACACATCCGTCAGGAAATAGCTACAGGAGGCATTAGGGGCACTTACAAACCCGAAGCCGAGGATGCTGAGATTGAGGAGATCAAGGAAGAAAACGAGAATCTGAACCTCAGCGACCTTAGCAAGCAGATGATAGAAAAGGCATTGGAGAGAAACAACGGAAACCGCAAGAAAGCGGCAGAAGAACTGGGAATCTCCGACAGAACTCTGTACAGAAAGATTAACAAATATAAGTTATGAAGCATATACGCGCGTACCTATATATAATAGGAGTCACACTGATGGTGGCGGTCATGGCAGCATGCTCCGTGAGCTACAAGTTCAACGGTGCCAGCATCGACTACACCAAAACCAAGACCATACAGATAGCCGACTTCCCTATCAGAAGTTCGTATGTGTGGGGTCCGATGGGTCCGATGTTCAACAACGAACTCAAGGATAAGTTTGCCAGCAACACCCAGCTCATACAGGTGTCACGCAACGGAGACCTGAAGATAGAGGGCGAAATCACCCAATATTCTCAGCGCAACAAGTCGGTTAGTTCTGAGGGATACTCAGCACAGACCGAGCTCAGTATCACCGTAAACGTACGTTTCACCAACACCAAGAACCATGCCGAGGACTTTGAAAAGCAGTTTACATCTGCCAAGACCTACGACACCACTCAGAGCCTTGCCTCGGTGCAGGAAGAACTGGTAACCCAGATTATCAAAGACCTGGTAGACCAGATATTCAACGCTACGGTAGCTAACTGGTAAAGTAAGTGAAGAACGAAAAGTGAAGAGTGAAGAATTCAACGGCTTTACTAATCATAAAGTTCAAAACTCAATGTTCAATGTTCAAAGTTCAAAGTTCAAAGTAAAATAAAGTAAAGTAAAAATATCGTGGAATTAAGCAGATTGATACAACACCCGGAGGAAATGAACCGAGAGACGCTCTACGACTTGCGCGCCCTCTTGGCCTTATATCCGTATTATCAGACGGCACGCCTGCTGATGTTGAAGAATCTGTACCTGCTCCACGACCCGAGTTTCGACGAAGAACTGCGCCGTGCAGCCATCTACATCACCGACCGTAAGATTATCTTCGAGATGGTAGAGGCAGCCCACTATCAGATAAAAAACGCCCCTGAAGAGACTGAATCCGACAAGCAGCAAGGCGTAAGAGGAATAGGAGCAGAAAAACACGGAGACCGTACTAGCGACCTCATCGACCACTTCCTGGGATCCATTCCTATGGAAGAAGACGAAGAAGAGAAGAAGGAGAAACGTAAGCCTACACCTGCTGACGCGGCTGTAGACTATGTGGCTTATCTCATGGAGACCGAAGACCAGCAGGAGCCAGAAGATACTTCGCGCACCATGAGTCTCATCGACGACTTTATGGAGGATGGCGGTTTCAAACTGCCTAAAATCCAGCAGGACGAAGATTACAAACCAGAATTTACTCCCGAACTTCAGACCGATTCCGGCAAGGATGGCGAAGAGGAAAACAGCGGTGTATTCACCGAAACCCTCGCCCGCATCTACATCAAGCAGGGCAAGTATCAGAGGGCTTACGAAATCATCAGCCGCCTGCATCAGCAGCATCCTGACAAGAACGGATATTATGTTGACCAGCTCAGATTCCTTGAGAAACTGATGCTGAACAGCAAGAAGAAATAAAGAAGAATAATAAATAAATAAAACTAGTTTTAAAAAATGGCTTACACATTATTAGTAGTATTAATCGTCCTGGTAGCTATCCTGATGATTTTCATCGTGCTCATCCAGGAATCAAAGGGAGGTGGACTTGCAAGTAACTTCTCTTCAACCAACTCAATCATGGGTGTTCGCAAGACCACTGACATTGTTGAGAAATTAACATGGGGCCTCGCTGCAGCCTTGGTTGTCATCAGCGTGGCATGTGCTTATGTAGCCCCTCAGGCAGCTGGCGAAAGCAGTGTTTTGGAGGGAGCCACTCAGGAGCAGACCGCTCTTCCTGCTATGCCAGGTGCTAGCAAGGATGCAGCAGCAGGTGCTCAGAAGGCTGTTCCTGCAGCTGGTGCAGATGCCCAGAAGGCAGCTCCAGTTGTTCCAACAAGCCCTGCAAAATAAAAAATAAGAAAAAAGGTACGAAAAAATTTGGTAGAACCATTTTTTTTTCGTACCTTTGCACCCGCTTAACAAGAATATGGTGGACGTAGTTCAGTTGGTTAGAGCGTCAGATTGTGGTTCTGAATGTC
>CATXJC010000006.1 GCA_958369755.1 uncultured Prevotella sp. | reverse complement strand
AGCATCGGATTGAAGGCATCCTTGAGATGCTGCAGACTCTTCACCTGATGTTCGCTTCCCACGATGGAGATGACATCGAAGCGCAACTCTTTGTCCACCTGGCATTCCTTGACATAGGCATTGGCAGCTATGGCAAGATTCCTCATCTTGCCGGGGGTGACAGCCTCTTCGGGCTGCTGGTATTCCTCGCCGGTACGGGTCTTCACCTCTACCACCACCAGGGTGTTGCCATCGGGAGTATAGGCAAGGATATCCAGGTCGCGGCGGCCTAGCCTCCAGTCACGATCTATGATGGTATAGCCCTCATCTTCCAGATAGAGCGCAGCCTCATCTTCTCCCCATTTGCCCAAATCATTATGTTCTGCCATAGATTATTTTCTTATGTTTACCTCTGGCGGCATCATTTTCCGCCCAAAAGGCACTATTACTATGCAAAAATAATACTTTTCTTTCATCCATCAAAGTTTTTTATGTATTTTTGCACAAAAATAAAAAAAGAGAAATCATAAAGAATGGAAATATGGAAGACAATCTGAAAAAAGACGAAGAATATATGCGCCGTGCGCTGATGGAGGCGCAGGCGGCATTCGACGAAGACGAGATTCCGGTAGGTGCCGTCATCGTTTGCAGGGACCGTATCATCTCGAGAGCCCACAATCTTACAGAGATGCTTACCGATGTTACCGCCCATGCCGAGATGCAGGCGATTACATCCGGAGCGAATATGCTGGGCGGAAAATACCTGAAAGACTGTACCCTCTACGTCACCGTAGAGCCGTGCGTGATGTGCGCCGGAGCCTTGGGATGGTCGCAGATCAGCCGTGTGGTGTATGGTGCCGGAGATGAAAAAAGGGGCTATACAAAATATGCGCCCGATGCACTGCATCCTAAGACAACAGTTACATCGGGCGTATTGGAAGATGAGTGCCGCGCACTCATGCAGGATTTCTTTCAGAGAAAGAGATAATCATTACTTCACGAGAACAACCAGGTACTTGCTGGTGCTCCAGAAAATCTGAGAGTTGGTGATGCGGAGAGTATATTGCTTGTTGGCATCACGAACCAGAGTATAAGAGCTTGAAGGATGAGTAGTGAGCAACTTGGCTGACTTAGAGTAGAGCTTGATCTCAGAAACCTCACGGATATCTACCTTTGTAAAGTAGCTCTTGTTGAAGTTACCGGTCATAACCTTGCCATTCTCCATGATGTGCTGGTTCTTCAGCTCCTTCTTGGTACCGAATACATACCATGCAGTGTTGAGCTGCTTATCCTGAGCATTGATCACCTCAGTCTTCTTACTGCTTTCCTTGGTAAGGTTGCTGGTCTTGGTGTTCAAGTTGTTGATAGTCTCATCAAGAGCTGCAATGTGGATATCCTTGCTATCCAACTCCTCACGGAGTGCCTGGAGCTGCTTCTCCTTCTCAACCAGCTGCTTCTGCAGGTTCTCGATGGTCTTCTTGAGCTGGTCGCCCTGAAT
This sequence comes from uncultured Prevotella sp., assembly GCA_958369755.1. Classification (GTDB taxonomy): domain Bacteria; phylum Bacteroidota; class Bacteroidia; order Bacteroidales; family Bacteroidaceae; genus Prevotella. Next base: position 57,741 of record CATXJC010000006.1, on the reverse strand, counting down.
AGAGCTGTTAGCCAACTGCTTCTGCAACTTGGCGAGGAGCTCCTTGTTCTGCTTCATGCGAGTAGCGATGAACTGCACATCCTCCTTGAGTTTCTGTCTCTTGGTGGCACCCTCGCCATTCTTCAAGAGCACCACGCGGTTCTCAGCCTCATTGATCTGGTTGAGACCATCCTCAATCTCATTCAGAGTACCCAGCATATCATTCAGTTCGCTATCCTTCTGCGCAATGATGCTGTTGAGCGAATCTGATTGAGCCGCATTGTTAGCGGCATTGTTCTTGCCGTCGTTACATCCTGTTAAAACAAAGGCTGCGAGGCACGCCATCATTAATAGCTTTTTCATAATCCTTCTCCTTTTTGTTAATTTTATGATTAATACTTTATTTATTATTCTTACGCTCTTCGCGTCGCTTTTCCTTCAATTCCTCCTTCAGCTGCTTGGGATCCTTACCCGCCAGCACGATGACGAACTCGCCGCGCGGTTCCGTCTCCTGGAAGTGGGCGATTACCTCGGCAAGGCTTCCACGCACACTTTCCTCGTGCAGCTTCGAGATTTCACGGCAGCAGCTCACCTGTCTGTCTTCTCCAAAAACCTCAGCAAACTGCTGCAAGGTCTTCACCACTCTATAGGGTGACTCGTAGAAGATCATGGTGCGCACCTCATCCTTGAGCGATTCCAGATAGGTTTGTCTGCCCTTCTTCTGCGGGATGAATCCCTCGAAGCAGAATCTGTCGCAAGGTAATCCGGACGACACGATGGCTGGGATGCAAGCCGTAGGTCCCGGAAGGGTCTGCACGGTGATGCCTGCTTTCGCAGCCTCACGAGCCAGATAGAAACCAGGGTCGCTGATGCCTGGGGTTCCTGCATCACTGATCAAGGCGATAGTCTCACCAGCCTTCAATCGCTCTACGATGCCAGCCGATGTGCCATGCTCATTAAACTTATGATGCGCCACTAATCGATTTTTAATATCGAAATGCTTAAGCAGGACGCTCGATGTCCGAGTGTCCTCAGCGAGCACCATATCTGCCTCTTTCAAGACCCGGATGGCTCGCATTGTCATGTCCTCCATATTGCCTACTGGAGTCGGTACGATATATAATATGCCCATAAGTGGGTACAAATGTAGTTAATTAATCTTTCATAGCAAAAAAAAACTGCGTATCTTTGCATTTTTTAAAACCTTATTAGTAATTTTGTCCCCGAAATGACTGAAATACTGAATGGGGAGGCACACCGTCCCGGAAGAATTGAAGTGGTGTGCGGATCGATGTTCTCCGGAAAAACCGAGGAACTGATCCGAAGAATGAAGCGTGCCAGCTTCGCCAGACAGAAGGTGGAAATCTTCAAGCCGGCGATAGATACGCGCTACTCCGAAGACAATGTAGTGAGCCATGACCAGAATTCTATCCGTTCTACTCCTATTGAATCTTCCGGATCGATATTGCTATTGGCTTCGGATATCGACGTGGTCGGTATCGACGAGGCTCAGTTTCTGGACAATGGATTGGTGGAGGTCTGCAACGAACTCGCCAACCGCGGCGTACGCGTCATCGTGGCGGGGCTGGATATGGATTTCAAGGGTGTTCCATTCGGTCCGATTCCTGCGCTCTGTGCCATCGCCGACGAGGTGACCAAGGTGCACGCCATCTGCGTGAAGTGCGGTGCACTGGCATACGTCAGCCATCGACTGGTGGCTAACGACAAGCGCGTGCTCCTGGGTGAGCAGGATGAATACGAGCCGCTCTGCAGAGACTGCTACCAGAAAGCCATCAACCAGGAGAAATAGATGAAAGTATCAAAATTCAAAGTTCAAGGTAAATGAGTAAGGAGATTACATTCGACAAGTTCATCAGATGGGCTGGTATCGTTACCCTCGTCATTGCAGTACTCTACATCACCAACTATCTGAGTGAGGTACTGCTTCCTTTCTTTATAGCATGGTTTTTCGCATACCTGCTCTATCCCGTCGTGAAGTTCATCGAGAATAAACTCCATGTCAAGGTTCGTGCCATCTCCATTCTTCTGGCAATGGGAGCTGCCATTGCCATCGTGGGGGGTGTCATCTGGCTCATCATCCCACCGATGATCGACCAGTTTGACAAACTGGGAGAAGTGTTGACCCGATGGGTTCATCAAACCACCCATACCAACAATCTCACGATGCTGATCAAGGAGTGGCTGCAGGACAACCAGACCACCATAGAACGGTTCTTGAAGAGCAAGGACTTCAGCGATGCCCTGAAGACTACGATGCCAAAGGTTTTCTCGGTAGTGAGCCAGACGGCAACCGTGCTGATGAGTATCGTGGCATCCATGATTACCTTATTATATATGTTCTTCATCCTGCTCGATTACGAAACCCTGACAGCCAACTGGGTGCGCATCTTCCCGAAGAAGAACCGTCCGTTCTGGTCGGCACTGATGAAGGATGTAGAGCGCGAGCTCAACAACTATATCCGAGGCCAGGGAATGGTGGCGCTCTGTATGGGCATCATGTTCTGCATCGGCTTCACCATCATCGGTTTCCCGATGGCGATAGGTCTGGGTATTCTGATCGGCATCATGGACCTGGTACCATATCTTCATACCTTTGCCCTCATTCCTACGGCATTCCTGGCAATGCTCAAGGCGGCAGATACGGGACAGAACTTCTGGGTAGTCTTCGGACTGGCGGTATTGGTATTCTGCGTGGTGCAGGTGATTACGGATATGGTGGTTACGCCGAAGATTATGGGCAAGGCGATGGGCCTGAACCCAGCCATCCTGCTCCTGAGTCTTTCGATATGGGGTGCTCTGCTGGGCTTCCTGGGGCTGATTGTAGCCCTTCCGCTCACCACCCTTCTCATAGCTTATTGGCAGCGGTATGTAACGAGAGAAAAGCCGCAATATGAAGAGAAATTAGGGCTGGAACCACCGGAAACTGCCACTGAAACGGGTAAAATAGAAGAAAAACAATAAAAAAACGACTAAATATTTGGTGATTTCAAAAAATAGTCGTACCTTTGCACTCGCTTTTGAACATAAAGTTAGAGATTGACTCGCTAGCTCAGCTGGTAGAGCACAACACTTTTAATGTTGGGGTCATGGGTTCGAGCCCCATGCGAGTCACAGTCTCAGAAAAGGACTTTCCGTTAAGGGAAGTCCTTTTTTCGTATGTGGATTTGGGAAGCGGATTCTTTTAACTCTCATTAACTAAAAACAGATGCAAGATTCTTGCTTTTCTGCGTTTTATATAATGGAATGTAGGGCAAAAAAGCCCTCGGATACCCTAAGGTGCCGGAAAGATTCCCACATAGAAACAAAAAATTAGAATAAAATAAAATTTCATAAGACAAAAATAACAATAACAAAAGACAAATATAAAATTTCATAAGACAATGAAGAAAATTACATTATTCTCAATCCTGGCTGTACTCTTTGCAGCTATGTCATTCACTTCTTGTAACTCAAGCAGTGACAACGGTATCCAGCTTCCAACCAAGCAGGAAGCCTATAACATGATGCTGACCGTAGGCGGTTCTCACCAGTGCGGTATCCTCTTCCCTGCTGATAAAAACAACAATATCCAGGAGAAGGACAGTATTGTTACCAGCATCTCTATCAATCCATCAGACAGTACGTACTACATCAGCAACTTCCCTGTTAAGTTGTTGGCTAAGTATGTGAAGAACGAGAAATACAGCAAGTTGATTTCAGAAGTACCAAATCAGACTTTGTCTGGAAAGCTTTACTCTATGGACGCAACAACCCCTTTCTTCTATACAGCAACAAACAACATCACTTTCAAGGATGAGCAGAACAACAATTATACTATGAAATTCTATGCTCTCAATGGATATGCTGCTGCAGGATTAGACCAAACCAAGAAGAACTTCCTGCTCTATCTCACACCAGGCGCTATCTATAATGGCAATGAAATTGTGAATGATGCATTTAAGACAGCTGTAGGTACATACGGTTCTGTTCCATACATCATGGTTCTGACATTCAAGAGATAAAAAGAATCACCCTGTGATTCTAATTCAAATTCAAGAAATAAAGTTAATACTCTTTTAAATACAAACAACTTACAAATATATGGTCTGAATTTATCACTCAGCGTGAAAACTACATAAAAAGGCGCGATAGCTATCCTGCTATCGCGCCTTACTTTTTTATTCTATATTTCAGTATCCTAATCTTTCTTCCAGAGCTTGCTCATATCCTCCAAGCTCTTGCCCTTGGTTTCAGGTACCAGCTTCCATACGAAGATGGCTGCAACGATACAGATGGCACCATACAGACCATAGGTAAACCAATGACCGAAATCATCGCCCGGAGTCAGGTGCATATTGAACATCGGTACAAAGGTAGAGCTGACGATGAAGTTGAATATCCACTGGAAAGCTACGGCAATCGCCACAGCCGCACCACGGATGGTATTCGGGAAAAGCTCGGCGATAAGCACCCAGGCAATAGGTCCCCAGGAGAACATAAAGCTGGCACTATATACCATGATACTCAGCATGGTAACCGTACTCAAGGCTTCATTTCCAAAGGTCAAGGCTACGCCCAAGGCTCCTGCTGCCATGCCGATGGAACCAAAGATAAGCAATGGCTTGCGACCCAGCTTCTCTACCGTAAAGACAGCTACCAGCGTAAACGAGATATTCACAATACCCATGATGACGGTCTGAACCATCGGATTACCCATTCCCATATCCTGGAAGATACGAGGCGCATAATAAAGCACCGCATTGATACCCACTGCCTGCTGGAATACAGAAAGCATCACGCCCACAAAGATACACATAAAACCGTAAGAGAAGAGCTTCTCGGTCTTCACGGTCACCGTATTCTTGATATCGTGGATAATCTCACGTGCCTTCTCAGAACCATTGATCTTGGCAAGCACGCCGTATGCCTTCTCATCCTGTCCGATCATCACGAGATAACGAGGAGTCTCAGGTACGAAGCAGATCAGGAAGGTGAACAGTCCTGCCGGAACCATCTCGCTTCCAAACATATATCTCCAGCCCGTCTCGATGGTCCACTGCGCATCCACCATATTGGCGATGGCACCCGCAGCATCATAGATAGGATTGGCATGGGAACCCATAATGATGAAATTGACGAAGTAAACCACCAGCTGACCGAAGATGATGGCAAACTGATTGCAGCTCACCAGCATACCGCGCATATTGCTCGGAGCGATTTCGCCGATATACATCGGACAGATGGCAGAAGCCATACCTACACCGATACCACCCAGCACACGATAGAAGTTGAATACCACCAGCAACGTCCAGTCGGCATGTCCCTGAGGCAGGAGATAAGATTCCGGTTCCATGGATCCCCAGGCTGAGAGGAAGAAGCAGACACCCGCAAAGATGAGCGAGCGCTTGCGACCCAGTCTGCTGGCGAAAAGACCGGAAAGCGAACTACCGATGATACAGCCGATCAGCGCACTGGAAGAAGTGAATCCGTGCATCACATCGGTGTATTCGAAATCACCGGCACCCTTGAAGAATGCCTGCAAACCCTTCTCGGCACCTGATATCACTGCGGTATCGTAACCGAAAAGCAAGCCACCCAATACGGCGACCATCACAATCGAGAAAAGATAGGCCTTAGAGCCCGTTTGTTGTTGTTCCATTTTACTATAGGTTATTTTTTTATTTGTTTATTTTTATATTTTTATCTGTTTATTTTAAAATAATACGCATAATCTGCACATTTCCCCTATTTTTTTTGTAAATTTGCAACCAAAATAAGAGCACATAGATATTACGTAATATGAACATCGCAGAATTCTTACATCAGAAGGGCGACAAAAGAGGCTTCTCTTTCGAGGTTTTGCCACCTCTCAAGGGTAATGGCACTGCGGCTCTCTTCCGCACCATCGACAGCCTCAAGGACTTCGGCCCACGGTTTATCAACATTACCACACACCACAGCGAGTATGTTTACAAGGAACTGGAAAACGGTCTCCTCACTCGTCAGCGTGTGCGTCGCCGCCCTGGCACCGTTGCCATCGCAGGCGCAATCCAGAATAAGTACGACATCCCTGTCATCCCTCACGTCATCTGTAGCGGTGCCACGAAGGAAGACATCGAATACGAATTGCTCGATCTCCAGTTTCTGGGCATCAGCAATATCCTTGTGCTGAGAGGCGACAAGGCGAAGGAAGACCGACAGTTTACTCCAACAGAAAACGGCCATACCAACGCCACCGACCTGCTGAAGCAAGTAAACCAGTTTAACGACGGTTTCTTCTTCGACGGCACCCCGATCAAGCATCCGGGTGATAAATTCTGCTGTGGCGTAGCCTGCTATCCGGAGAAGCACGAAGAGGCTCCTAATCTGGAGATGGACATGCAGCATCTCCTGGAGAAGCAGCAGTTGGGCGCAGACTATGCCATCACCCAGCTCTTCTACGACAACGAGAAATTCTATGCTTTTGTAGAGAAGGCTCGCCAGATGGGCATCACCATCCCTATCGTTCCGGCGCTGAAGCCATTCGCCAAGCTGAGTCAGCTCACCATGGTACCCAAGACCTTCCATTGCGACATCCCGGAAGCTCTGGCGCAGGAGGTTTTGAAGTGCAAGAGCGATGAAGATGCCAAGGCACTCGGTATCGAGTGGACGACTGCCCAGGTGAAAGATCTCTTCGATCACGGATACAATCATATCCATTTCTTCACCGTTTCGGCGGTGGATAGCGTGAAGCAAATTGCAAAAATTTTATTTTAAAGTTCAAAGTTCAATGTTAAATAGTGAAGTGATAGGTCAGCAAGATATATGGAACCGTCTGATGGAGATGGTTCAGGAGAATCGTGTGCCTCATGCACTGATGTTCTGCGGTCCACAAGGTTGTGGAAAACTGGCAGTGGCGCTGGCTTTTGCCAGTTATCTGCTGGGCGATTCCCCGATGCTGAGAAAATGGGAGCATCCCGACCTGCACTTCACCTTCCCTACCATCAAGACATCCGAGATGAGCGGCGACCATACGCCCGTAAGTCTCGACTTTATGAAAGAATGGCGTGAGATGCTCCTCCAGGAAGGTCCGTATGTGCTGATCAGCGACTGGATGCAGCGCATGGGCAAGACTGATGCCGACTTCAACAAGCAGGCAATCATCACCGCCGATGAGACCGACAATCTTTCGAGAGAACTGAGTATGATGTCGAGTCAGGGCGGATACAAGATCAGTCTGATATGGTTGCCGGAGCGTATGAACCTCACGAGTGCCAATAAGATATTGAAACTGCTGGAAGAGCCGCCTCATCAGACACTCTTCCTCCTGGTTAGCGAACAGCCGGAACTCCTGCTCGAAACCATCAGAAGCCGTGCACAGCGTATCGACCTGAAGAAGATTGAAACTTCCGAGGTGGAGAAAGCGCTCATAGAACGAAGAGCGCTGGATGCAGAATCTGCCCACCGCATCGCCCGAATCGCCAACGGCAACTGGAACCATGCATTGGAGGAGCTGGACTCTGGCAATGAAAACCGCCAGCATCTGGATATGTTCATCATGCTGATGCGCCTCTCCTATATGCGCAACATCCACGATTTGAAGAAGTGGAGCGAGGTGGTTGCCACCTTCGGCAGAGAGAAGCAGAAGCGAATGCTCGATTACTTCATGCACATGCTGCGCGAGAGTTTCATGTATAATTTCCGCCAGCCGGAACTCAGTTATATGACACAGGAGGAGGAGAATTTCGCCAGGAACTTCGCCCGATTCATCAACGAGGCGAATATCATCGACATCTCCAATCTCTTCGAGGAAAGCAAGCGATTCATCGCCCAGAATGCCAACCCGAAAATCGTGTTCTTCGACCTGGCGCTGAAGAATATCGTTCTGCTCATCAGAAAATAAAGGAAATACATCCCCCAAAAGGGCAATATATATTAATCAATAAATAATAAATAGAATACATCGTGGATTATAAAAATATGAAATTCAAAATGTGGAATGGCTGCGATAGAGGTCTATGCTGCAAGGCTGTGGGGCGTCAGGACCGACAGCTCAACACATACGACTGGCTAGCCGACGTGCCAGGAAACGCAGAGAGCACCGACCTGGTGGAAGTGCAATTTAAAAATACCCGAAAGGGATATTATCACAATGTTAACAACCTCGACCTCAAGAAGGGCGACATCGTGGCTGTAGAGGCTAACCCGGGTCACGACGTGGGTGTAGTAACATTAACCGGCCGACTGGTAAAACTGCAGATCAAGAAGGCAAACCTCAAGTCGCAGGATGACATCAAGCGCATCTACCGACTTGCCAAGCAGGTGGACCTCGACAAGGCAAAGGAAGCCAAGAGCCGCGAACACGACACCATGATCCAGAGCCGTCAGATAGCCAAGGACCTGGGCCTGAAGATGAAAATCGGCGACGTGGAGTATCAGGGCGATGGCAACAAGGCCATCTTCTACTATATCGCTGATGAGCGTGTAGATTTCCGCCAGCTCATCAAGGTACTTGCCGATACCTTCCATGTCCGTATCGAGATGAAGCAGATTGGTGCACGTCAGGAGGCTGGCCGTATCGGCGGTACCGGTCCTTGCGGCAGAGAACTCTGCTGCGCTACCTGGATGAAGAACTTCGTAAGTGTGAGCACCAATGCTGCACGCTACCAGGACATCTCGCTCAACCCTCAGAAGTTGGCTGGCATGTGCGCCAAACTGAAGTGCTGCCTCAACTACGAGGTAGATAACTATGTAGAGGCAAGCCGAAAGATGCCACCTAAGGATGCCGTGCTTCAGACTGCCGACGGCGAGTTCCATCAGTTCAAGGTAGATATCCTTGCCGGACTCATCACCTACTCTTCTGACAAGAACATGGCTTCCAACCTGGAGACCATCACAGCAGAACGTGCCAAGGAAATCATCGAGATGAATAAACAGGGCGAGAAACCGCTCAGCCTGATGGAGAATGGCAAGATGAAGGAAACTTCCAAGAGCATCGACCTGCTCAATGAGTCTGATCTCAGCCGATTCGACAAGGCGAAGAAAAAGAAGAAGAACAAGAACCGCAATGCGAACCGCCCGGAAAGAAACGAGAACCGCCAGCCAAACGGCAACCGTTCAGAGAAGGGAGATAACCGTCAGCCAAACGGCAATAACCGCAATAGGGATAATAGGAACAAGGGACCTCGCCAGCAGGGAAACAGACCTCAACAGGGCAATAACAATAAGCCTCAGCAAGGCAATAATAACAAGCCTCAGCAGGGCGAGAATAACAAGCCACAGGAGGACAAGAAGTAAAAATGAAAAGACTGATTCATTTCGTTTTCATACTGGTGGCAACCATAGCCTTCAGCGCTTGCAATCATGCCAAGGTATATGATGAATATGCCCACACGCCGATTGCAGGATGGGAGAAGAACGATACCCTATCGTTCGAAATCCCTCCGATGGCTGCCACCGGCTATTACCGGCAGAGCCTGGGTCTGAGAACCACGGGTGCCTATCCGTTTACGGCATTGACACTCATCGTGAACCAGACCATCTACCCTGCCAACAAGGGCAAGCGTATCGAGAAGACTGATACCCTACTCTGCCAGCTCATCAACCAGCATGGCGAGAACAAGGGACAGGGCATCAGCTACTATCAGTACAACTTCCCTATCAATATCTATAAGATAAACAGAGGCGATTCCATCCATATCGCCATCCGCCATGATATGAAGCGAGAAATTCTTCCGGGTGTAAGCGACATCGGAGTGAAAATAACGAAAAATGACCAATGAGACGTATCTCACTGGTCATTTTTTTATGCTGTAAAATCTAGCTTCTTACCAGGTTTCTTCCGGCATCAATACGCAGGAAGATGAAAAGCAGGATGGTAAAGCCCCAGAGCGAACTGCCTCCATAACTGAAGAATGGAAGCGGAATACCGATTACCGGCGTCAGTCCCAGCACCATTCCCACATTAATAAATAGGTGGAACAGGAATACCGAGAGCACACAGTAGCCGTATATTCGCCCGAACTTGAAAGGTTGTCGCTCCGCCAGATGTATCAATCTCAATATCAACATCAGAAAGAGCAGCAGCACACCTGCCGAACCCAGGAATCCTTCCTCCTCTCCTACCGTACAGAAGATGAAGTCGGTATCCTGCTCAGGCACGAACTTCAGCTTGGTCTGGGTTCCGTTCAGGAATCCCTTTCCCTGCAAGCCACCCGAACCGATGGCTATCTCACTCTGATGCACATTATATCCGGCACCCGCCAGGTCTTCGTCCAATCCCAGCAGCACATTGATACGCACTCGCTGATGAGGTTCCATCACGTTGTTCAGCACGTAATCGGCACTGTAGAAGAAGGCAATACTTCCCATTGCGAATATCGAAATCAGGAAATAGTTGCGGAAGCGGGTCCTCAGACCGTGATACACCAGGAATCCGATCATCACCGCACAGAGCAGAAGCTGCACCCATACGATGTCAAACGGAATGATGTAGGTGGAGAAGAGTGCAAAGATGAGCGTGATGCCCACCGAGTAGCACAGGATGATGAGAGCATGCTTCCTGTTGCCCGTATAGCTGTTCACCAGTCCTGCCGTGAAGATCTGCACCAGCAGCAGCACCGTGAACTTTCCCACCGAGGTGTAGGTATCCCACATCGTCACGTTCTCGTACTTGATACCCACCACAAAGTAAACCACCATCGAGACTCCGGTAAAGAGGATGGCACCCGGCATTCCCTCGCGGTAAAGCATCAGGAAGAAGGCGGAATATACCAATGCCGAACCCGTCTCGCGCTGTCCCACGATACATATCATAGGCAAAATGATGATGCCCATAGCCGCCATGAAATGCTTCATCTTATGGATATTGAATCCATAGCTACACATAAACTTCGCCACAGCTAGCGCCGTAGCAAACTTACCGAACTCGGCAGGCTGCAGTCGCAGCGGTCCCAGCACCAGCCAGGAGTGCGAACCCTTGATGCTATGCGGATTGAATATCGTGGCAAAAAGCAGCAATATCAGCACGGCATAGATCACGTAGGCGAAGGTATCGAAAAACCGGTCGTCCATCATCAGGATGACGAAGCCCAGTGCGATGGAGGTACCTATCCATATAATCTGCATACCCGAACGGGCACCCAGACTGAAGATATCGTTGTCGCCATAGGTATAGCTGGCACCGCAGACACTGATCCAGCCGAAGCAGAGCAATGCCAGATAGATGCCGATGGTCCACCAGTCGAGCGAACGGAGAATACCAGCTGGTTGTTTATTATCTGATTGAGCCATTGTCTTTATTATTCAATGAATTGAAACTGCAGTCTCAGGATAGAAACTGCAGTTTTGATTTGAAACTTCAGTATATTATCTGCTACTAGAGCCGTAGGCAATTCTTCGTGCCTGCATCTGTGCCGCCTGACTTTCAGAAGCAGGAGAAAGCTTGCCTTTCAGATACTGCTCCATCATCAAACCTCCGATAGGCACACCGTAGTCGGCACCCCATCCACCATTCTCCACATACACGGCGATGGCGATTCTCGGATTGTTCATCGGAGCAAAGCCCATGAAAACAGAGTGGTCGTGACCACGGTTCTGAGCCGTACCGGTCTTGCCGCAAGCCTCGAAGTCGTAACGGGAGAGCATCTTACAGGTACCCTTCAGTGCCGAACTTCTCATACCAGCCACCACATAGTCATAGGCTCGCTTCGAAGCCCTGGTGTAATGACGACGGGTATAAAGCGTATCGAGCGGTTCGCCCTGCACCTTACGCACTACGTGAGGCACATAGTAATAGCCTCGGTTGGCGATGGTGGCACCCAGATTGGCAATCTGCAGAGGAGTGAGGTTCACCTCACCCTGTCCGATAGAGATACTGATGACGGTCAATCCGTTCCAGGAGCCCTTGTAGGCCTTGTCATAGAACTGTGCATTAGGAATCAGACCTCTCTTCTCGCCCGGCAAATCGATACCCAGCTTATAGCCGAATCCCATACTCACCATATAGTCTTTCCATACGGTCATCGCCTCCTGCACCGAGCCATACTTCTTCTTGTTGCCTATCATGTAATAAAGTCCCCAGCAGAAGTAACCGTTGCAGGAAGTACTGATGGCATCTACCAGCGCAATAGGCGACGGGTGACCATGACATCCTACATGCAGACCTTTGTAAGAGAAACCATGATTACATGGGAAGGCTGTGCCCGGAGTGATGATTCCCTCGGTAAGATAGGTCAGCGCCTGGGAAGTCTTGAAGGTAGAACCCGGAGGATACTGTCCCATGATACTACGGTTCAGGAGCGGTTTCCAAGGATTCTGCGACAGCCACTTGTGCATCTTTCCCCTATTCTTGCCCACCAGTCGGCGCGGATCATAGGAAGGAGATGAAACCATCGCCAGCACCGATCCGTCTCTTGGGTCAATGGCAACGATACTTCCTATCTTGCCCTGCAGCAGTCTTTCGCCCAGAGCCTGGAGATTGACATCGATACCCAGCGTCAGGTCCTTACCGGCAACAGGCCGCTGGTCGAGTTTTCCGTTCTGATAGCTTCCCTGTATTCTTCCGCGGGCATCGCGAAGCATAATCTTCACGCCCTTGGTACCTCGGAGCTCCTTCTCGTAATGCTTCTCCAGTCCCAGCTTACCGATATAGTCACCCGGCTGATAGTAGTCATCCTCCTCTATATCGCTTGGCGAAACCTCACCCACATCTCCCAGGACATGGGCAGCGTATGGATAGACATATTCTCTCACGCTTCGCTTCTGCACATAGAAACCGGGGAACCGGAACATCTTCTCCTGGAAGACGCTGAAGTCCTTGTCAGAAAGCTGACTCATGAAGAGCTGCTGGGTATATCGCGAGTAACCGGGATTCTTGTTTCTGTCCTTGATGGTCTCCATTCGCTTCTCGAAAGCCTCCTTGGTAATGCCCAGGGAGTTGCAGAAGTCCATCGTATCCAGACGTCCCTCCTGCTCCTTCATCACCACCATGATATCATAGGAAGGCGAATTATACACCATCAGCTTGCCGTTTCTATCGTAGATGGCGCCACGTGATGGAAACTCTATCTGCTTCAGGAAGGCATTGGAATCGGCATTCTTCTTATAATCCTCACTCATAATCTGAAGCGTAAAGAGACGAATGGCGTATATGACTACAATTGCTATAGCCACACCACCAATCACATACTTACGCTTATCAAGATTGTAATCCACCATATTATATATATAGCTGAAATTTTTTGTTTGATCTTTTACTGTTCTCTGTCTTGCAGCAAGGTTCTATCCCTTGCGGAAGCTCTCCAATGCCATGATGAGCAGCATCGTGATGGCTGTACCGCCACCGATGCGGAGGAGCCACTCCATCCAATTGAAGAAATTGAAGGTCTCCAGAGTAAAGAATACCAGATTATAAACGAGTACGATAACCAACGTGTAGAGAACATACGAACCGACACCGATGGTGCGCATGGACGGCTCCAGGTCGTCGGCACTGTCTCTTGGCACGAAGAGTTCGAAAAGATAAGGCTGAAGCAGTCCGATGAAGGTCATCGAAGCTGCAGCTACTCCCGGCGTATTGGCAAACACGTCGATACAAAGTCCCATCATGAAGCTCCACAGCATCACCGACCAGCGTGGGTGGTTTCTGCGGAAATGGAGCACCATGAGAATATACAGCAAGGGGGTGGCGCAGTTGAACAAGTGGATATGGTTGAACACCAATCCCTGCACCAGCACGAGCACCACGAAGATGCCGAGTCGTTTTATCAAATCTATACTCATTGCTACTTATATATCTCCTCTTACTATGATCTTTTAATTTTTACCTTTGGCATTGCCGTCGGGCATGATACTATCCTGTGCAGCACGCATAATCTGAAGGCGTTCCTTCATTACGGCATCATCGATGACGCAGACATCACGCAGACGGGCAAAGTCGGTAGAAAGTCTCAACTGTACTCTATACGACAATCCATCAGCAGAATTAAACACGTGCAGAATCTTGCCCACTCTTACTCCCGGAGGGAACACAGCCGAATAGCCACTCGTTACTACGTAGTCGCCCAGCTTGAAGTGGGCATGGCGTGGCACCTCTTCCAGATATGCCAGTTCCGAAACGCCCCCCTTCCATCGCAGATAGCCGAAATAGCCTCTGCCCTGGATGGTACAACTGATATTCGACTTCACGTTGAGCACTGGTATCACGATGCTGTAATGCTGAGCCACGAGATACACGATGCCCACCACTCCGGTACCACTTATCACACCCATATCCTTATGGATGCCGTCAGCGCTACCCTTGTCGATGGTAATCAGGTTGTCTGGCTTGTCCAGGCTGTTGGCCACCACCTTGGCAGGGATGAGTCGGTAATTCTGAAGCAGCGCAAACTGGTCGCGGTGATAGATGGCACTATCCTTGGTTACCCCATAGAGGCTGTCGCTCAGCTGCTGCACCTGCTGCTCCAGATAGGCATTCCGCTGGGTAAGTTCCTGGTTCACCTTGGTCAGGGAGAAGAAAGTCTCCACGTTGGCATCCCATTCATAAATCTTGCCCGTCACGGCATTGGCTGTAGAAAACCACGCACTGCCCTGGTAGCTATTATACTGGAACAGAAGCACCATGCTCACCACCTCCAGAATCACGAAGACAAACCAATGGTTGTATTTCTGCAAAAACTCTAAAAGGTTGTGCATACTTTAAAAAATGAATCTGTATATGATTAAAATTCCGCAAATGGGCACAAGTGGTCCAGATGCGGAATTTAAATATCTTGAAATTATCTCATCAGGAATGAGAAACGATCCACATTCTTCAATGCGATACCGGCACCCTTAGCCACACTGTGCAATGGATCCTCGGCGATATGGAATGGGATGTTGATCTTGTCCTGAAGTCGCTTGTCGAGACCGCGGAGCAGAGCACCACCACCTGAAAGCCAGATACCGTTCTTCACGATGTCGGCATAAAGCTCTGGTGGAGTATTCTCGAGAGCAGAGAGTACTGCATTCTCTATCTTGGCTACAGTCTTGTCCAGACAGTGAGCAATCTCCTGATAGCATACAGGCACCTCCATTGGGAGCGCTGTGATACGGTTAGGACCGTGAACGATGAAGTCTTCAGGAGCCTCATCACCCAGATCTGTCAGGGCAGAACCCACATGAATCTTGATACGCTCAGCCATACGCTCAGAAACCTTCACGTTGTGCTGGCGGCTCATATACTCCTGGATGTCGGCTGTCAGGTCGTCACCGGCAGTACGGATAGAGTTGTTGGATACGATACCACCCAGAGAGATGACTGCAATCTCGGTGCTACCACCACCTATATCAACTATCATGTTACCTTCTGGTGCCTCTACGTCGATACCGATACCGATAGCAGCAGCCATAGGTTCAAAAATCAAATATACGTCGCGACCGTCGGCATGCTCGGCAGAGTCGCGTACGGCACGGAGCTCTACCTCAGTAGAACCGGAAGGCACACCAATCACCATACGGAGTGAAGGTGAGAACAGTCGGCTTCCTGTATGAACCATCTTGATAAGTCCACGCATCATCTGCTCGCAGGCAGTAAAGTCGGCGATAACGCCATCACGCAAAGGACGGATTGTACGGATGTTGTCATGAGTCTTCTCGTACATCATCTTTGCCTTCTCGCCTACAGCAATCATCTTGTCGGTACGGCGGTCGAGGGCAACAACAGAAGGTTCGTCCACTACAATCTTATCATCACTGATAATGATGGTATTGGCGGTACCCAAGTCCATTGCGATTTCCTGAATAAATGAAAAAAATCCCATTTGCTAATGTAAATCTAATATTTTAAGCTTAAAATCTTTCCTTTGTAGTCATCTTCCCGCCCTCGCTTTCAAGAGCGGGAAGAGTTGCGAGATGAATAGGTTTACCTCTTTATTACTTGGCAAACCAAGCGTGGATAGCAGTATCATAGTGAGAACTTACGCCGAATGCACGCTCTGCGAACATCTTGCGGTCCTCAATGTCGGTTTCAGCACCCTTTTTCTTCAGGATGTCGAGAAGCACACTGTACTCAGCCTTGCTAGGAACGATAACCACGTCCTTGAAGTTCTTGGCACCGGCACGGATCAGGGAGATACCGCCGATATCAATCTTCTCGATGATGTCGGCATCGCTGGCGCCGCTGGCTACAGTCTGCTCAAATGGATAGAGATCCACGATAACGAGGTCGATAGAAGGAATCTCATACTCCTTCATCTGCTCCTGGTCGCCCTCATTGTCGCGACGGGCCAAGATACCTCCAAATATTTTTGGATGAAGAGTCTTCACACGACCACCGAGGATTGATGGATATGTGGTGACATCCTCAACTTTTTCACATTCATAACCCAAAGATTCGATAAACTTCTGAGTACCACCTGTGCTCAGGAACTTAACACCCTCTTCATTCAACTTGGCGAGCAACTCGTCCAAGCCATCCTTGTGAAAGACAGACACCAAAGCTGTCTTGATCTTCTTTGTTTCAGCCATTGACTTTATATATTACGAATTTTTATATTCAATATGGTTTCTAAAAACGCTGCAAAGATACAAAGAATATTTGAAATACACAAATATTTAATACCTATTATCACATTATTTAAAGGATATTTGCGATAAATCAAGTAATGGTTCAGCCATTTTGACAGAAGTTTTTCTGCGAATAGGGAAAAAGGAAGGAAAAAACAGACAAAATGTCAGAAAAACGCCCAAAAACACGCAATGGGCACGCTATTCGCATCCACGGATTGCGATGCCGGAAGCCAGCAAGGCTGAAGCATCTATCCAAGGCTGAAAGTCCGGAAGAACTGAAGCCAGACAACAAGAAGTAGAACAAATAACATTTAGAAAGGAGATCAAGATATGACATTCGACAAATTTACAATCAAGGCGCAGGAAGCGGTGCAGGCCGCTGTGAACATAGCGCAGAGAAATGGTCAGCAGACCATCGAACCGGTGCATCTTCTCAGTGGTATCATCGAGAAAGCACCTGATGTAACCAACTACATCTTCCAGAAGCTGGGCATGAACGGCAATCAGATTGCCATGCTCCTGCAGCAGGAGATGCAGCACCTGCCTCGTGTGCAGGGTGCTGGTCAGCCATACCTCTCGGGCGATACCAACCAGATATTGCTCAATGCCGAGGACATCGCCAAGAAGATGGGAGATGAATTCGTCAGCGTGGAGCCTATCCTCCTCGCTATCCTCAAAGGCAACTCTACCGCTGCCCGAATCCTCAAGGATGCGGGTGCCAACGAGAAGGATCTCACCGCAGCCATCCAGGCTTTGCGACAGGGTCAGAACGTGAAGAGCCAGAGTGCCGACGAGAACTATCAGAGTCTTGAAAAATATGCCAAGAACCTGGTAGAACAGGCTCGCAGCGGCAAGCTCGACCCAGTAATCGGCCGTGATGAAGAGATTCGCCGTGTGCTCCAGATTCTCTCTCGCCGCACCAAGAACAACCCTATCCTTATCGGTGAACCTGGTACAGGTAAAACCGCTATCGTTGAGGGACTTGCAGAGCGTATCGTCCGTGGCGACGTGCCTGAGAACCTGAAGAACAAGCAGCTCTATTCGCTCGATATGGGTGCACTGGTTGCCGGTGCCAAATACAAGGGTGAGTTTGAGGAGCGTCTGAAGAGCGTCATCAAGGAGGTAACCAATGCCAACGGTCAGATTATCCTCTTCATCGATGAGATTCATACTCTGGTAGGTGCTGGCGGTGGCGAGGGTGCCATGGATGCTGCCAATATCCTGAAGCCAGCCTTGGCTCGTGGTGAACTGAGAGCCATCGGTGCCACTACCCTCAACGAGTATCAGAAGTACTTCGAGAAGGATAAGGCACTGGAGCGTCGATTCCAGACTGTGATGGTGAATGAGCCAGACGAGGTAGATGCCATCAGCATTCTTCGTGGTATCAAGGAGCGTTACGAGAACCACCACAAGGTTCGTATTCAGGATGACGCCTGCATAGCAGCTGTCAAGTTATCTGAGAGATATATTTCTGACAGATTCCTCCCGGATAAGGCCATCGACCTGATGGATGAAGCCGCTGCCAAACTCCGTATGGAGCGTGACTCCGTGCCAGAGGAACTGGATGAAATCACCCGTCACTTGAAGCAGTTGGAGATTGAACGTGAGGCCATTAAGCGTGAGAACGACCAACCTAAGATTCAGCAGCTCGATAAGGAGATTGCCGAGTTGAAGGATAAGGAGCACGACTTCCGCGCAAAGTGGGAAGGCGAAAAGGCTCTTGTCAATAAAATTCAGCAAGACAAGCAGGAGATGGAGAACCTCAAGTTCGAAGCTGAGCGCATGGAGCGTGAAGGCAATTACGAACGTGTAGCAGAGATTCGCTACTCTAAGCTGGTAGCTCTTGAAGAGGATATCAAGAAGATTCAGGAGCAGCTGAAGAGCACCCAGGGCGGTGAGGCAATGATCCGTGAAGAGGTGACAGCCGATGATATAGCTGAGGTAGTAAGCCGCTGGACCGGAATACCAGTAAGCCGAATGATGCAGAGCGAACGTGAGAAACTGCTCCATCTGGAGGAGGAACTCCACAAGAGAGTCATCGGTCAGGACGAGGCAATCACTGCCGTAAGCGATGCCGTTCGCCGCAGCCGTGCCGGCTTGCAGGACCCAAAGCGTCCTATCGCCAGCTTCATCTTCCTCGGTACCACCGGTGTAGGTAAGACCGAGCTTGCCAAGGCACTTGCCGAGTATCTCTTCAACGACGAGTCGATGATGACGCGAATTGATATGAGTGAGTATCAGGAAAAGTTCAGTGTCACCCGTTTGATTGGAGCGCCTCCGGGGTATGTAGGATACGATGAGGGTGGCCAGTTGACCGAGGCTGTTCGCCGCAAGCCATACAGTGTGGTTCTCTTCGATGAGATTGAGAAGGCTCATCCAGATGTCTTCAACACCCTGCTTCAGGTATTGGACGATGGCCGATTGACCGACAACAAGGGTCGTGTAGTCAACTTCAAGAACACCATCATCATCATGACTTCTAATGCGAGCCGTGAGATGTTGAAGAAGACCTTCCGTCCGGAGTTCCTGAACCGTATCGACGACATCATCACCTTCCAGCCATTGACCAAGGATCAGATTGCCAAGGTTGTGGAGTTGCAGATGAACAGAGCCAAGAAGATGTTGGATCCTCAGGGCTTCGATCTCCGCTGGACTCCAGCCGCCATCGGTTATCTTGCCGAGGTAGGTTACGACCCAGAGTTTGGTGCCCGCCCAGTAAAGCGTGCCATCCAGGATTACGTTCTGAACGATTTGAGCAAGAAGATTCTTGCCGAGGAAGTAAGTCGCGAGAAGCCAATTACCATTGACTACTCAGAGGCAAACGGCATCGAGTTCAAGAATCTCTAAAAGATAGGTTTTTATCATTTCCTATTATATGAGAAAGGTTCCTTCGGGGAGTAACATCCCCGTCGGGACCTTTTTTTATGCATGCATTCCCCAACTTTTTGGGGAATATTTCCACAGAGTTTCCTCACATTCCACACCATTCATTTTTGGTACAAAACGCATAAACACCTGATTATCAACGCAAAGCCATTTTTCTCATCTTTTTGACACGCAGATTGTGACTATGATGATCGGGTTCGATAATGAATCCACAAACAAATAAGTAACATCAATTAGTAACAATTTAAAAAAGATAAGATTATGAAGAAGTTTATGTTTGCAGCTATCGCAGCTTTGGTTATGGTTTCAGTAAGCAACGTTTTTGCATCAAGCAAAATGGTTAGTAACGCTCAGGTTGCCCCTGTTGATACAGTAGCTCCAGATGCACCTTCAGATTCATTGGCAGTAGATGCTCCTGTTCAGCCACAGGCTGCAGCAGAGGATTCTACCCAGCAGGAGAATACAACAGAGGAGACTCCAGCAACAACAGAAGATTCTACCCAGCAGGAAACTACTGAGCAGAAGGAGACTACAGAACAGCAGACAGCAGATCAGACTGCTACAGAGCAGCAGACTATTGCTGAATAATAAAATAGGAAAAGACAATTCATTTTGCAGGCGTTATACAAGAAAGAATAGATTAGGTTAGTTTTTTAAAGGTAATAAGACTTATTCAGGTTTCCATAGAATTTACATGATTTTCAAATATAAGATAGAATTTTAGGTTCGGTTTAGTGAAAAGTGAAGTCTGTTGGCAGTGATGCCAGCAGACTTCTTGCGTTTCACGACAGTTTTATTTCATGAGATTTTATATTGGTAAGGAAAGGTTGTCTATCGAAACCAACAAGAGTTTTCTTTAAAAAGTTGAGAAACTATCCATAAAAGACAAAAAAGTATAAATAGTGAATCATATAAATGGTCAAGTGAAATATTATCATTATCTTTGTAACTAAAATAATAGGTAACAAAACTATGACGCCAGAAGAAAAAGCAAGAGTCAAAATAGACCAATGGTTTGCTGATGCAGGATGGAAAGTTGTCAATCGGGATGAATACGAGCCTACCATCTCAGCCGTAGCTATTCGTGAGGGATTGCTTAAAGGCAATCTTGAAGCAGATTATTTCCTGTTTATCAATGGGAAAGCTGTCGGTGTGCTCGAAGCTAAACGAGAAGAAATTAATATTTCTTCCAATATTGTGAGTGAACAGGCTATCACATATGCAAAGAGTGTACCTGACTGTTATCAAGCCTGGCAAAAACCTTTGCCTTTCCTTTTTAAATCAAATGGCAAGGAAATAGAGTTTTTTGATTATAGACATCGTGAAACTTCAGAATGGGAAACTATCAGCCGCATTCTTACTCCTAAGGAAATAGTAAAGATGTTAGGTATAGACGACCCTTTTGCCGGACTTCCTACATTGAATAAGAAAGGTCTGCGAGAATGCCAATATGAGGCAGTCACGGAATTGGAGAAGAGCTTCCGTATAGGGCAAAATCGTGCATTGATGGTTCTAGCTACTGGTGCCGGCAAAACATATACGGCATGTCTCACGGCCTATCGCATGCTTAGCTATACTCCTATGCGTCGTGTTCTGTTTCTTGTTGACCGCAATAACCTCGGAAAACAGGCAGAAACAGAGTTTGGCACATTCCGCCTTACGGAAACTGGTGATGCCTTCAATACTATCTATGCAGTCAACAGGTTGAAGTCGGCTGAAGTACCAACAGACAGCAATGTGGTTATCTGTACCATACAAAGATTATTCTCACTCTTAAAAGGAGAAGAGATTACGGATACAGATGATGACGATGAAGATACAGCTGATGGTGAAGTAACATTACCAGACAACCCAAACTTACCACACGATTTCTTCGACCTTATCATTATAGATGAGTGTCACCGTTCTATTTATGGCAACTGGCGCAAGGTGCTAGAATACTTTGATACAGCTCGCCTTATTGGTCTTACAGCGACACCAATTCCAGAAACGATGGCATTCTTCAACAACAACCGTGTTGTAAACTATACGCTTGAGCAGTCAGTCATAGATGGTGTCAACGTCGATAGCCGCATCTATCGAATCAGAACAAAGGTAACAGAAGAAGGTGGAGCTATTATGCAAGGTCAGAAAACCAAAGTTGAGACTCGATACACTGGTGAAGTTAAAACCGTAAGCACAAAAGAAACGAAGACTTATACGAAAGAAGAGTTAAATCGAAGCATCATCAACCCTGCCCAGATAAAACTTATTCTTTCCACTTATCGTGATGCTGTCTATACAGAAATGTTCAATGACCCTCAAAGAGAGCCTAACATGGACTATCTGCCAAAGACCCTCATCTTTGCGCTCAACGAGAACCATGCAACAAATATCGTTCAAATTGCTAAAGAAGTTTTTGGACGCACGGATGACCGCTTTGTTCAGAAGATAACCTATTCAGCAGGAGATAGCAATGAACTGATACGCCAGTTTCGTAACGACAAGGACTTTCGCATTGCCGTAACCTGTACTCTTGTGGCAACAGGAACAGATGTAAAGCCTCTGGAAGTCGTGATGTTTATGCGTGATGTGGCTTCAGCTCCCCTCTATACACAGATGAAAGGTCGTGGAGTCCGGACAATAGGTGATGAACAGCTGCGCAACGTGACACCTAATGCAATAAGCAAAGACTGTTTCTTCCTTGTTGATGCAGTAGGAGTAACCGAACATGAGCATATCATACCAGGTCAGTATGAAGGTCCAGAGACAGAGACCATCACATTAAAAGAACTATTGGAACGTATCGCTCATGGAAATCTGCCAGACAATTACCTCAAGCGACTTGCTGCCACATTATCCAGACTTTACAATAAGGCAGATAATGCACAGCGACAGGAATTTGTCCGCATCGCTCATGATGACATGCTGGAAATTGCTCAACGCATCTATAATGCTCTCGATTCTGAGCACCAGCCACAATTGCCACCATACGTAGATATCAATGAACCTAACAATGAACGTAAGGGTTTGGTATCTCCGATAGCTAATCATGCCAATGTCTGTAAGTACATACTGATTCTTGCAGCTGGTTTTGTCAACACGCTGATGCCAGGAGAAGATACGCTCATATCCAAAGGTTTCTCTATAGAAGAGGCTCAAAGTACCACAGATGCATTTGAGCAATATTGCTGCGACCACAGTGATGACATAGAAGCTTTACGCATTCTATATAATAACGAGGGCGAACCTATCACCTATTCCATGCTGAAAGACTTGGAAAACAAGTTGAAGATGGAGAACAACCGCTTTGCACAA
This sequence comes from uncultured Prevotella sp., assembly GCA_958369755.1. Lineage (GTDB taxonomy): Bacteria > Bacteroidota > Bacteroidia > Bacteroidales > Bacteroidaceae > Prevotella. The sequence goes on along the minus strand of CATXJC010000006.1, from coordinate 35,052 downwards.
AAGCTCTTATGGAATTCATACGCCATCGTATATGGTGATAAAGTACGCCGCACGACCAGGAAGGAAGAATCGGAGGCTCTTACCAACATCATCCAACTGGTACGCTTCGCTTACCATCAGACAGAAAAACTGGAAAGTGCCTATCCTACGGCTCGAAGTATGTTTAATCTTTGGTATGGTCGAAAACAGATGGATATAACAGCGAAGCAGAAAGATTTGATAGGCAAGATAGTGGAATACATCGCAGCCAATGGAGCCTGCAACGTGCGAGAGATAAGGAAGAACGATGTCACCCATGCAGCCCAATTGATTGCAGCTTTCGGAAACATGAAGAAAGCTGACGAGGCTTTGGATTCCGTATATAAATTTATAGTATTAAGAACAACTGCATAGTATATAGATATGGCTAAAAATATAACAACTGAGCAAACGCTCACAAAAAAGGTATGGAATCTTGCTACGACATTAGCAGGAGTCGGAGTAGGATTTACAGATTACATCACACAACTCACCTATCTTCTTTTCTTAAAGATGGATGACGAGAATATGGAACTCTTTGGAGAGGATTCATCCATACCTGTTGGGTATAGATGGAAAGACTTGACAGGCTTGGATGGCTATGATCTCGTAAAGCAATATGAGAGTACACTCAAACTATTAAGTCAACAAGATGACCTCATCGGCACCATCTATACCAAAGCACAAAACAAGATTGACAAACCTGTCTATCTTAAGAAGGTAATCACTATGATAGATGAAGAGCAATGGCTCATCATGGATGGTGATGTAAAAGGTGCTATATATGAAAGCATCTTGGAGAAAAATGGTCAAGATAAAAAAAGTGGTGCTGGTCAGTACTTTACCCCACGTCCACTGATTAAAGCTATGGTTGACTGCTTGCAACCCCAAATTGGTGAGACTGTATGCGACCCCGCCTGTGGTACTGGTGGCTTCTTGCTTGCTGCCTACGATTACATGAAGGAACAAAGCCAGAATCGTGATAAATTGGACTTTTTGAACAACAAAGCGTTACATGGCAATGATATCACCCCACTTGTGGTTACACTTGCCTCCATGAACCTTTATCTTCATGGTATAGGCACAGACCACAGCCCTATCGTATGCGAGGACTCTTTGGAGAAAGAACCTTCCACCTTGGTGGATGTCATCCTTGCCAACCCTCCATTTGGCACACGCCCTGCCGGTTCTGTTGAAATCAATCGTCCAGACTTCTATGTTGAAACCAAGAACAACCAGCTCAACTTCCTTCAGCATATGATGCTGATGCTCAAAACTGGCGGACGTGCAGCAGTAGTCCTACCAGACAATGTTCTTTTTGAAGGCAACGCAGGAGAGACCATCCGCAAGAAACTCTTGTCGGATTTCAATCTCCATACCATTCTCCGTTTACCTACAGGCATTTTCTATGCACAGGGAGTAAAGGCAAACGTACTATTCTTTACCAAGGGACAGCCAACTAAGAATATTTGGTTCTACGACTATCGCACTGGTGTAAAACACACCTTGGCTACGAACAAGTTAGAGCGTCACCACCTCGATGACTTTGTAACCTGCTATCATGCTGAGGACATCAATGCCCGCAAAGAGACATATGATGCAGACAAGAACCCATCTGGCAGATGGCGCAAGTATAGCATTGATGAAATCATGGCTCGTGACAAGACAAGTCTTGATATCATTTGGATAAAACAGGGTAATGATACTGAAGATTTACCATTGAGCCAATTGATGTCAAACATCAAGGAACAGAGCATGAATATCAGCAAGGCCGTAAGCGAGTTGGAGAAATTATTGAGTGGAATAAAGGAGGTATAAAATGGACAAAAGTTTGACAAACACTAACATCGAACAGCAGTTTACTGAAGTCGTAAATCTGATAGTTCAGCATCGAAGTAAAGCGTCTATGGCTGTCAATAAGGAGATGCTGCTCACAGCGTGGCATGTAGGTGCCTATGTTTCCAAGAAGTTAAAAAGTGAGGAATGGGGAAGCAAGGTTATTTCCCAACTATCTGAATATATCCGTTCTCAACATCCTGAGATAAAAGGATATAGTAGAAGAAACATATATAATATGGTGATGTTCTATGATGAATATTCTACGGAAACTTTCACTACGATAGTAAATAAGTATCTTGATGCTGAATTTGTGCAGCCAATGGCTGCACAAATTGAAGTAAAACAATTAGTATCGAAAAGTAAGGCAATACAATCAAAAAATGGTGCTGCTGCATTTGTGCAGCCACTGGCTGCACAAATGCCTAAAATTTTGGAGTTGACAACGTTCACTAACCATATAGAAATACTATGTCGTTGTAAGCGTTATGAACAGCGGTTATTCTATATTCTTTATGCACATAAAGAAAAACTAGGAAAAAGAGAGATGCAGCGCTGTATTGACAATGATACTTTTTCCAATCTTCTCGGAAATAAAAGTAATATGTCGAAGGGATTATTAGAGCAATATCCTGATGCTCCTATTATGTTTAAAGACACTGTGTTTTTAGATTTTCTTGGGTTGCCAAAGAAATACAATGAAAGCAAATTGAAGAATGGATTAATAGAGCATATGAAGCAATTTATTCTCGAATTAGGTAAAGATTTCATCTTTATGGACCAAGAGTATCCGCTCACCGTTGGTGCATCTACCTATAAAGCAGACTTGCTGTTTTTTCATCGCGGTCTCCAGGCACTTGTTGCGGTGGAATTGAAGAAAACCAAATTCCATCCTCGAGATCTTGGTCAATTAGAATTTTACCTTGAAGCTCTTGACCGTGATGTGAAACGTTCCAACGAGAACCCTTCTATTGGCATCATTTTATGTCCTGATGTGGACAAGGTTGTTGTTGAATATGCTATGAGTCGCAGCATGAGTCCTACGATGGTGGCGGAATATAAGCGTATCTTAATTCCGCAAGAAAAAATGCAACAACAATTAAGGGAATTCTGTCAGTTCTTCTCAAAAGAAGATAAATCTTAAAATTAATAGACGAATTAATAATGGACACAAAAGCATTAAGACAAAAGATACTCGACCTTGCTATTCACGGCAAGCTCGTTCCACAAGATCCCAACGATGAGCCTGCATCGGTGCTGCTCGAACGTATCCGTGCTGAAAAGGAAAGACTCATCAAAGAGGGAAAGATTAAGAAGGGAAAGAAGTCTGCAAAGACTTCTGATAAGCCGCATTATCCGTTTGAACTGCCGAAGGGGTGGAAGTGGACGACATTGGGAGAAATCGGAGAAATTACTACAGGTAATACTCCATCTAAAGATAATAAAGAGTATTATGGTGGCAATATTCCTTTCTTTAAGCCTACGGATTTAGAGCAAGGTATTGATACAAAGTTTTCAAATGACAAACTTAGTCAATTAGGATTTGAGTCTTCTCGAAAATTGCCAGCGAATACTGTTTTGGTAACATGTATAGGTGCTACTATAGGAAAAACAGGTTTAATTTCCGTAGAAGGCTCATGTAATCAGCAGATAAATGCTATCGTCCCAACCAAGAGCATCATTCCTTATTTCTTATATTATGCGTGTGTGTCAGAATACATGCAGAATGAAATTAAGAGTAATGCTTCTGCAACAACATTACCGATACTGAATAAGGGCAATTTTTCAAAAATAGCCTTTCCTTTGCCACCATTAGAAGAACAAAAGCGAATCGTTTCAGAGATTGAGCGTTGGATGTTGTTTGTAAATGTTGTTGAAAGTGGAAAATCTGATTTGAAGAAAATAATTATTCAAGCAAAGTCCAAAATCCTCGACCTCGCTATTCATGGCAAACTTGTACCGCAAGACCCGAATGACGAGCCAGCCAGCGAATTGCTCAAACGCATCAATCCAAAGGCAGAAATCACTTGTGATAACCCCCAATATGGCAAGCTGCCGAAGGGGTGGTGTGAAACGACATTAGGAAATACAATTGTGATTAAATCAGGTGATGCTATTAAAGTTCGAGACAATAGAATAGGTAAATACCCAATTTATGGAGGAAACGGCATCACAGGGTATAATGAATCTTACAATGTAGATGGAATAAATATCATAATCGGACGTGTGGGGTTTTATTGTGGTTCTGTTCATTATGTAAATAATAAAATATGGGTAACAGATAATGCTTTTGTTACTAAAATAATGGGAAACGTATATACACCAAAATTTCTCTATTATCTTTTGCAGCAATATGATTTGAAGCAATATTCAAATTCAACAGCACAACCTGTAATTTCTGGCAAAACAGTCTATCCTATTAATGTTATGCTGCCACCGCTTTCCGAGCAATACCGCATCGTTGCAAGGATTGAAGAACTATTCGCTCAACTTGACAAGATAGAATCCTCATTGCAAGCATAAAGGCTTACAATGGGGATTCCCCATTCTTGACACGCATCTTATATTGTTACCATTCATTTTAATACAAAACAATATGGTAACACAATTTGAAAAGTATTTGGTCAAGTCAAACTTGGCAAAGAACACGGTAACATCGTACCTGTGGACTATCAACTATTTTCTTGAGCACTACAAGGAGGTGAACAAGAAGAATCTGTTGGCTTATAAGGGTTATCTCATGGAGAACTTCAAACCACAGACGGTAAACTTGCGTTTGCAAGCAATGAATAAGTATTTGGAGTTTAGCAAACAAGAGAAGCTAAAGATGAAGTTTGTAAAGGCGCAACAAAAGAACTTCTTGGAGAACGTAATCAGCGATGCCGATTACAAGTTCCTGAAAGCCAAGCTAAAGGCAGACGGTTATGATGAATGGTATTTCATCGTTTGGTTTATGGCTGCCACTGGTGCACGTGTCAGCGAGCTGCTTCAAATCAAAGCTGAGCATGTAGCGGTTGGCTATCTTGACTTGTACAGCAAAGGAGGCAAGATGCGCCGCCTTTACATTCCGAAGAAGCTATGCACTGAAGCCCAAAGATGGCTAACAGAACAAAACATCACCTCTGGTTATCTGTTCACCAATCGTTTAGGCAACCGCCTTTCCACTCGTGGCATAGCCATCCAACTGAAGCACTTTGCCGAAAAGTACGGTCTTAACCGTAATGTGGTTTATCCACACTCATTCCGTCACCGCTTCGCCAAGAACTTCCTTGACCGTTTCAACGACATCGCCCTCCTTGCCGACCTCATGGGGCATGAGAGCATCGAAACAACACGCATCTATCTGCGACGCACAGCAAGCGAACAGCAGAAGATAGTGGACAAGGTAGTTACTTGGTAACTATATCTATAGCATTTAGCCATCGCAAGTATATGGCTTGCGATGGCTAAACTGGGTATTTACAAAGATGCTTCTATCTTGTCAAGTTGAGCGAATAACTCTTCAATTTTTGCAACGATTCTGTGTTGTTCGGAAAGCGGTGGTAACCATAATTGTTCATTCTTTATAATGCTGCCTGATATAGCTTTAAATGTAGAACCAGTACTTTGTGATTCAAATTTTTCTTGAAAAGTAGTCAACACATAAAAAGCATAATCTAAGTTGATAGCTTTGGTTGGTGTAAGACAGCACAAGCCTCGTCCTATACATATTCTCTGCTTAGTAATATTAACCACTCCTACGGGTGCTCTTACACATAATAGTAAAGTATCAGCATCAGCTATTTTTGTTGGAGAATTTGTTAAAACACTCGATTTTCTTAAATACTTGTTTCCAAATAGGATTTTACCTTGATGAAATTCCATACCATCTATAGGATTTAGGCTACTCCCATCTGGCGATTGTCCCATAGTAACCTTAAATGCATCTCCAATATGAGTTTCACACCACCCCTTCGGCAGCTTGCCATATTGGGGGTTATCACAGGTGATTTCAGCCTTCGGATTGATGCGTTTCAAGAGTTCGCTAGCAGGCTCGTCATTCGGGTCTTGTGGTACAAGTTTACCATGGATGGCTAGGTCGAGGATTTTGGATTTTGTTTGCTTGATAGTTTCTTGTAAGTTGCCCGTTTTTTCTTCTATACACTCAATCAAAGAGAACCATTTTACCAGCTCCTTAGCTATTCGACTTTGCTCTTTTATTGGTGGTATTGGAATAACCAATTCGCGGATAGTTGCCATAGACAAACTGGCCTGTGCTGTTGATTTAGATATGTTAGTCACACCTTGTTGCCCTAATGAACTCATGAAAAAAAACAGAGCATACTCCATATTTATGTTTTCGTCAAATGGCTCTATTTTAGCAACATTGGGTGCCAAATGATTTCGTTTGTTTGCATGAAATATGCACGTTTCTCCAACTCCAGCCCCAATAAAAGTCATAAGAAGACAATCTTTATACAAAGCACTTCTGGACAATTGTTCTGATAATTCAATTGTTATAGCTTCATTTTTATTTTCAATAAAGCGTCCCATTTTTACATTTTGAGCGCGTACAATTGGAACTGCATTCATTGGAGAAATTGCTTCTTTTGTAAAATGTTCAGTATATTCAAAACCGGCCAACTTTGTTACAAAGTAAATTTCATCTACCGTTGTCCACTCCCATCCCTTCGGCAGTTCAAACGGATAATGCGGCTTATCAGAAGTTAAATATATTGCATAAAGCTGCTGCCAGATTCTAAAAACAGAAACAAAGCATAGACACAGATAAGTTTATCATCCCTCCTTAATTATCCACTCGCAGACAGTACGCTGGGTGCTATCATAAATCACACCAAGAAGCTTCTCCATACAGATCTTCACCTCCTGGTTAGGATACCCCAGCCTATAACTTTTGGTGAACGGCTTATACTGCTTGATGGTGAGATAACCACTCTGATAAAGCAGAGGCAGGGCTGAAGTCATCTGCTCGGGCGACACATCGAAATCATCCACACTCACGCTCTTTTGCTCGATATAAGTCACGTTGACATGATATTTCTGCAAACCCTTGATAAGATAGCTTGGCGTACCGGAACCAAACCAGTAGGCATCAATCTTCTGACCAGACAATGCTCTTATAAGACTGAACGGATTAAACACATCCTCCGAATACTCACTGAAATGGTAGCCATCATAATATTGACGCTGCAAAGATACGGCATTTTTCCGACTCACTCTGAACTTTCGAGAAGATACGCAAAAAACAAAGAAATAGCATCTATCCGATTACGCGCACATGAAAGTTTTTTCTACAAAAAAGTATCATAGTCTCATTTTTCGCTTGAAAATCCATATTATATTACTGATATATCTATATTTACAATTAATGAGACTTCTCGGAAAAAGCAGAAAGAAGTATCATGGAAGTATCATGAAATGCTATAGAAGTATCATTAAAGACTGCACGATGCACGAGAAAAATCAGTTTAAACAGCGCAAAAAGATTGTTTAAACAGCGCAAAGATCCTAAAGAATATTGCCCAAAAACAAATCCTGCATTTGGGCACTCGTTGCCCACATTATGGGCAATAGTTGCCCAGCACACGGGCTACCAATGCCCACGTGGTGGGCTACGGATGCCCGTGTGACGGGCACAAACAGACCAACCGGAGGGCATAGAGAGACCAACTGATGAACTAAAAAAATAGACGCATTACCGTAACTTATCCTGATTACATTGACGAATGAGACTTCCATGATACATCAATGAGACTTCTCGGCTCAAAAACCGAGAAGTCTCATTTTTATTATTATCTTATATATCAAGTATTTAAACCACATTTTTCAAGCAAAAATGAGACTTTGATACTTTTTTCGAGAAAAAACTTTTTCACGTAGGCAATCGAAGCCTATAAAATTTTCACGTAGGCAATCGAAGCCTAAAACATGAAGATTATTCGATGATGATACCGCCATTAGGCTGAATCACTACCTTTGCCTTACCATTCTTTCCAACCTTCAAGGTCTTCTTGACAGAAGTGAAGAACTTATCGCCCTTCTTCTTTGGCTGGTCGGTGATATAAGTAACGGTCTTACCCGCAAACATCGGCAAATCCAGGGTCAGGGCAAGAGGCTTGTCTGTAGCATTCAAGCCGCCCACAAACCATCTGCCGGCTGTAAGTGCTGCACCAGAACCATTCTCTACACTCGACTTGCGAGCCACTACTGCATACTTAGTAGGATAGCCGGCAATAAACCTGGTATCCTCCCAGGCTGTAGGAACATTCTTGAGCCAATCCAACTCCCACTGTGGTACATCCTGCAAATTGTTAGGATAGAGACAGATGCAGTTTACGCTGCTCTGGTTGGTGATGGCAGTAGCCATCTCGAACACATCGCTGGTATAACGCTGGTGGCGGCTCTTGTTATCCTTGGAGAAATACTTGTTCATCATCACACCACCCCAGTCGAAGCTGGCTACGGCATTTCTGGAGAACGGATGCATCGTCATCTCGAAGGCCTCTTTCTTGGCATGATAATCCGTGAAATATACGTTCTCAGAAGCCAGGGCAGCCTCGCTCGATACATAGTTAGGATACATACGCTCCCAGCCACGTGGCATGGTGCAGCCATGGAAGATGACCTCCAAGCCATAATCGTTGGCATCGCTGAGGATATCCTCATAGAGCTTCATCGTCTCCTGCTTGTCGCCACCGAAGAAATCCACCTTGATACCTACCACGCCAATCTTCTTCATCCAAGCCATCTCCTTCTTGCGGGCGATGGAATTGTTCATAATCTGACGAGGAGTCTGAGGAGCATCATTCTCGAAACCGTTGGAATTGTACCAGAGCATCAGGCTTACCTTCTTGCTCTTGGCATACTTGCTCAACTCTTCGATGCGCTTTCTGCCAATCTGCTTGTCCCACCAGTTATCCACCAAGATGGCTTCGTAACCCTGGGCGGCAGCTACATCCACCATCTTCACCTGGTCGTCATAGTTGATGGAATTGTCCTGCCAGATGAGCCAGCTCCAGGTATAGCGCGATGGCTTGTAAGTCTGACTTGCCTCGTACAATGGCTCAACTACATCGTAAGGGATGGTGGTCTCTACGATAGGAGCCAACGAAGAACCTACGGTGATGGTACGCCAAGGAGTCTCGCCTGGCAATGGGATACCGGCATATTCGGAACCGATGCCATTGTTCTCACCCTTCTGAGGGAAGGCGATGGTATAGCCCTTGCCCGGCTCGTAATCAGAAAGACGGCAACCAGGATAAGCGCTTGAAACACCTGTTTCGCTGACCAGTACCCAACCGTCGTTGCCTACCTTGAAGAGACAAGGGAAGGTATAGCCCACACCGAACTGCGACTTCACGTTCATCGGAGCATCAGGAGTATATTCCTCCTCATAAGATGGCTTGGTGCGCTCCCAACCGGCCATCGGAGTAATCTGAGGACAGAGGAAGGTGGTGGTCTTCTCCGGGAAATTGAATCCGCTCACCTCATTATATATAATCACCGACTTAGGATTATCCTTCTTAGGACGGCTCATCTCATACTTGTAAGCGATGTCGTTGTTGCTTACATGAAGATGAAGGGTCATGGAATCCTTCTTGCTGTTGAGGAAACCGATGGTAGCATCCACCACATCCTTCTGGATATCACTCTTCTTGATGCGGGTCATCTTATAGGCAAGCGGCTTCACTTCCCCACCCTTTAGGATGCCCATGGTGAGATCCTTTGAGAAATCACCATAATTGGCAACCAGACCGAGCGCCGAAGTTCCCAGCATCTGCTTGCCATTGTAATCTACCGTGTAGGAAGCCTTGCCTCCCTCACAAGCAACATTCACCACCAATTTACCGTCTGGCGACTTCACTGTATAGTTGTTAGCCTGCATACCCAAAGCAGCAAGCAACAAAATACCAGCGATACTCATTTTTTGCTTCATATTATTTTCTTCTTAGGTTTGATTTATTTTAATGCCTGCAAAGATAAGCAAAATCTTGAAGAAAGAGGAGAAATAATCATTTAAAAATAGATATTTTTCGCTAATTTAAAGGGATTTAATGCCAAAAAGCCCCGACATCACGTCGAGGCTTTTGAGTTTTTGAATGTTTCAGCATTCAGACATGCCGATTCCTGCGTTCGCAAATACCGATTTCAGCCCCGTAGCCTTGCAGCCGCTTTCATAAAAAAAACATAATTTTCACCTTATATATATAATAAGAGCATTTTTTTTATTATCTTTGCACCTATAATAATACGTACGTAAAGAATGAAAGAATTTGTAATATCAGAAGTCAAGGCGGAAACCGCTGTGCTGGTGGGTCTTATTACCAAGACACAGGACGAAGCCAAGACCAAGGAATATCTCGACGAGTTGGAATTTCTTGCAGATACCGCAGGCGCCGTCACCGTGAAGCGATTCACGCAGAAGGTGGTGTCGCCAAACCAGACCACCTATGTGGGAAAGGGTAAGCTGGAGGAAATCAAGCAATACATCAAGGACGAGGAAGAAGAAGACAGAGAAGTAGGTATGGTGATCTTCGATGATGAACTCTCAGCCAAGCAAATCCGAAATATCGAGCAGGAATTGCAGGTGAAGATTCTCGACCGTACTTCACTCATCCTCGACATCTTCGCCATGCGTGCCCAGACTGCTGCTGCCAAGACGCAGGTAGAGCTGGCACAATACCGCTACATGCTGCCAAGACTGCAGCGACTCTGGACTCACCTGGAGCGCCAGGGTGGTGGTTCAGGTTCCGGTGGCGGAAAGGGATCGGTAGGTCTGCGTGGACCGGGTGAGACCCAGCTCGAGATGGACCGCCGTATCATCCTCGGCAGAATGAGCCTGCTCAAGGAGCGACTCGCAGAAATAGACAAGCAGAAGACTACCCAGCGCAAGAACCGCGGAAGAATGATCCGCGTGGCTCTCGTGGGCTATACCAACGTAGGAAAATCCACCATCATGAACCTGCTCAGCAAGAGCGAAGTGTTTGCAGAGAACAAGCTCTTTGCTACCCTCGATACCACCGTGAGAAAGGTGGTGGTAGATAACCTGCCATTCCTCCTTGCCGACACCGTAGGATTCATCCGCAAGCTGCCTACCGACCTGGTGGACTCCTTCAAGAGCACCTTGGATGAGACCCGTGAGGCAGATCTCCTGCTGCACGTGGTAGATATCTCCCACCCAGACTTCGAGGAGCAGATCCAGGTAGTGGAAAAGACCCTGGAGGAAATAGGATGCTCCGACAAGCCTTCGATGATCATCTTCAACAAGATAGACAACTACTCCTGGGTGGAGAAGGAGGAAGACGACCTCACTCCGATGGAGAAGGAGAACATCCCGCTGGAAGATCTCAAGAAAACCTGGATGGCAAAGCTCAACGACGACTGTCTCTTCATCTCTGCAAAGAACAAGGAGAACATCGACGAGTTCCGAGAGGTGCTATATAAAAAGGTAAGAGAACTGCACGTACAGAAGTATCCATACAACGACTTCCTGTACCAGGATTACGAATAATTCCCTAAATACATATCAACAATGAATGACTACAGACCTCTGACCTCCGAGGAAATCGAGGTACTCAAGAGCAACGACTGCTGGGCAGAAGACTGGACTTCAATCAATGTTTCAGAAGACTTCAAGCCCAACTACATGCATCGCGTGATGCTCTATGGCGAGGTAAACATCGGCGCCTTCAACAAGAATGTGGAGGTGAGCCAAGGCTTCGTAAAGCATTCCGGCATCAACAATGCCACCCTGAGAAACGTAACCATCGGAGACGACTGTCTCATCGAGAACGTGGGCAACTTCATCAATAACTACACCATTGGTGATGACTGCTACATCTCCAACATCTCTACGATGGAAACCACCGAGGGCGCTACCTTCGGCGAGGGGAACCTGGTGAGCGTGCTCAACGAGGTGGGCGAAGGAAACGTGATTCTCTTCTCCGACCTCAACAGCCAGCTGGCTGCCTTCATGGTGAAGCATTTCTCCGACAAAGAACTGAAGGAGAACATCCGACAGCTCATCAAGACCGACATCGAAAACAAGGCGCCGGAAAGAGGACAGATTGGCAGCAACGTGAAGATTGTGAACACCAAGGAGATTACCAACTGCGTGATCAACGACCTCTGCGAGGTAAACGGTGCTTCACGACTCAGCGACTGTACACTGCTCGGTTCGGTTCACGGCAACGTATATGTCGGCACGGGAGTCATCATCGAGAACTCCATCATCGCCGAGGGTTCCAGTGTCATCAACAGCGTGAAGATACAGGACTGCTTCGTGGGCGAAGCCTGCCAGCTGAGCAACGGTTTCACAGCCTCAGCCTCCGTATTCTTTGCCAACAGCTATATGAGCAACGGTGAGGCGTGCGCCGCCTTCTGTGGTCCATTCACAGCATCGCATCACAAGAGCAGTCTGCTTATCGGCGGAATGTTCTCATTCTATAATGCAGGTTCTGCCACCAACTTCAGCAACCATGCCTACAAGATGGGGCCTATGCACTGGGGCATCCTGGAGCGTGGTTCGAAGACAGCCAGCGGTGCCTACCTGCTGATGCCAGCCACCCTGGGTTCGTTCTCTGTATGCTTCGGCAAGCTGATGCACCACCCTAACACCCGCAACCTGCCGTTCGCCTATCTCATTGCCGATGGCGACAAGATGTTCCTCATCCCGGGCAGAAACATCACCACCGTGGGCTTGTACCGCGACATCAAGAAGTGGCCGAAGCGAGATCTCCGTGCTCTTGAAAACCGCAAGAGCATCGTGAACTTCGACTGGCTCTCTCCTTTCTCCGTGGGTGAAATTCTGAAGGGCAAGAAGATCCTGGAGAGTCTCCGCGAGGTAACGGGCGACAACGTATCGCAGTATCTCTATCACGAGTACATCATCCCAGCCACGTCGCTCCACAAGGGCATCAAATACTACGATATAGCCCTGAGAATCTATATGGGTGCCGTGCTGAAGCGAGTACTGAAACGGGATCCAGCCATTACCCCTCCTTCTACCCAGACAGGCGTAGGCGACTGGGATGACCTCTCAGGACTCCTGCTGCCGGTAAGCGAGGAAGACCGCATCATCGCCGACCTGAAGGATGGCACCATAGAAACCATCCAGGAGCTCATCAGCCGCTTCGAGGAGATTGATGCCAACTATCGCGAATATCAGTGGGCATGGACCTACAAGATGATCTGCGACTACTACCACATCTCCGAGATTACCCTGGAGGATGCCAACCGCATCCACGAGGACTACATCAAGGCACGCCGTTCCTGGATTGCGGAAATCAAGAAGGATGCCGAGAAGGAGTATGCCATGGGCGATGTGGAGGAAGAGGTTTACAGAAACTTCGTCAACAGTCTGGACCAGGAAGTGGATTACGAGAATTAATTCATAATGAAGAATTAACAATTTATAATTAGAAATGAAGATTAAGCATGTTTTGCTGGCAGCAGTCCTGATGGGCAGCATCAGCGCCACAGCTAAGGATTATCATTACACCACCATACCAGGTGATGCCATGAAAACCCGCATCTACACCCTCGGCAACGGTCTGACGGTGTACATGTCAGTTAACAAGGAAAAGCCTCGTCTGCAGGCTAATATCGCCGTCAAGACAGGTTCCAGAAACGACCCTGCCGAGACAACCGGTCTTGCCCACTATCTGGAGCACCTGATGTTCAAGGGAACCCAGAAGTTCGGCACCATCGACCACGCCAAGGAGAAGCCTTATCTCGACGAAATCACACGCCGATATGAGAGCTACCGCAAGCTGACCGACCCTGCACAGCGCAAGCAGGCTTACCACGAAATCGATTCGGTTTCGCAGCTGGCTGCCAAATACAACATCCCGAACGAGTACGACAAGCTGATGTCTAGCATCGGAAGCCAGGGCACCAACGCCTATACTTCCAACGACGTGACCTGCTATGTGGAGAACATCCCGAACAACGAGATTGAGAACTGGGCAAAGGTACAGAGCGACCGATTCCAAAACATGGTGATCCGCGGTTTCCATACCGAGCTGGAGGCTGTATACGAGGAGAAGAACATCTCTATGGCTAGCGACAACGACAAGGAGTTTGCTGCCCTCTGGAAGCTTCTCACCCCTACCCATCCTTACGGTACCCAGACCACCATCGGTGAGCAGGAACACCTCAAGAACCCTAGCATCATCAACATCCAGAACTACTTCCACCGCTACTATGTACCTAACAATGTGGCTATCTGTCTGGCAGGTGATTTCGACCCAGACCAGACCATTGCCATCATCGACAAATACTTCGGTTCATGGAAGAAGAGCGACAACCTCACCCGTCCTGAGTTCAGCCTGCAGCCGGACATTACTGCCGTCAAGGATACTGCCGTAGTGGGCAAGGAAGCTGAAAACGTGATGCTCGCCTGGAAATTCAAGGGTGCCAACGACAAGGAGAGCGATATCCTCGATGTCATCGAGGACATGCTTTCTAACGGTAAGGCTGGACTGATGGAGGTTGACCTGGAGCAGCAGATGAAGCTGGCTTCTGCCGGAGCCTTCGTCTACGGTCTGCACGACTATTCTGCCTTCATCCTTGCCGGTAATCCTAACAAGGGTCAGAAGCTGGAAGAGGTCCGCAGCCTCATGCTCCAGGAGATGGCGAAGCTGCGCCGTGGAGAATTCGACAACGACCTCCTGCCTTCGGTCATCGCCAACAAGAAGCTGAACTTCTACAGAGGTCTCGACAGCAACGACAACCGTGCCAGCATCATGGTAGACGCCTTCATCAACGACGAGAAATGGGAAGACGTAGCCGGCAAGCTGGAGCGTCAGAGCAAGCTGACCAAGCAGGACATCGTGGATTTCGCCAACAAATATCTGCGCGACGACAACTTCATCTGCGTCTACAAGCAAATGGGCGAGGATACTACCCTGAAGAAGATTGAGAAGCCTGCCATCACTCCTATTCCGGCAAACCGCGAGTATGAGAGTGCTTTCGTCAAGGAAATCAAGAACGCCCAGGTGCCTGAAATCCAGCCTCAGTTCCTCGATTTCAAGAAGGATCTTACCGTAGGCAAGACCAGCAGGAAGCTGCCTCTCGTCTACAAGCAGAACACCCAGGACGACCTCTTCAACCTCGTATTCCGCTACGAGTTCGGCGATGAGGATGATATCCGCTACAGCTATGCAGCCCAGTATCTCGACTATATCGGAACCGACAAGAAGAGCGTTTCTGCCATCAAGCAGGCTTTCTACAAGCTGGCTTGCAACTTCAGCATCGCCCAGAGTTCCAAGACCCTGCAGATCAGCCTCAACGGTCTGAACGAGAACCTTCCTGCAGCTCTCCGGCTGACGGAGGAAATCCTGCACCATGCCAAGGCAGACAAGACCTCATGGAACCAGTTCATCGACCTCATCGAGAAGCAACAGCAGGATGCCAAGACCAACCAGATGTCAAACTTCAGCTATCTCTGGGACTACAGCACCTACGGCGCCTACAACCCAACCCGCAACGCCATCAAGACAGCCGACCTGCGCAAGATGGATCCTCAGGAGCTGGTCAACCTTCTGGGCGGACTGAACAACATAGAGCACACCGTTGCCTACTATGGTCCTTACAGCGAGAAGCAGCTCAACGCCCTGCTCGCCAAGGAGCACAAGACAGCCAAGAAGCTTGCTGCCGTTCCTGAGGGCAAGGAGTACAAGATGGAAGAAATCAAGCAGAACGAGATTTATATCGCTCCTTACGATGCCAAGAACATCTATCTGCGCTCCTACCAGAACACCGGAAAGAAGAGCGATGTGAAGGACGGTGCCCTGATTTCTCTCTTCAATGAGTATTATGGTGGCGGCATGAATACCATCGTCTTCCAGGAGCTTCGTGAGACCCGCGGTCTGGCTTACAATGCCGGTGCAGCCTACTACACTCCAGTTCGCAAGGACGAGAAGGATTACTTCATGCGTCACATCATCACCCAGAATGACAAGATGATGGACTGCATCCACGTCTTCGATGAGATTACCGACAATCTCCCACAGAACGAGGCTTCCTTCAATCTTGCCAAGCAGAACCTGATGAAGTCTATCCAGAGCCGTCGCGTTACCAAGGCTGGCGTCATCAACGCATACTTCAATGCCAAGCTCAGAGGCATCGACTATGATGTAACCAAGCTCTATTACGAGCAGATTCCTTCACTCACCCTGCAGGACATCACCAACTTCGAGAAGCAGAACATCGTAGGCAAGCCATATCGTATGGTGATCCTCGGTGATGAGAAGAATCTCGATATGAAGAGCCTGGAGAAGATTGCGCCAATCAAGCGTCTCTCTCAAGAGGAAATCTTCGGCTATTAAATAGGAAAAAGAATATATTGAATATTTCAACAGTTTAAAATAACAAAAAAACATTATGGCAAAAACTCCAGATTTTAAGTATGCTCCAATGTTCCAGATTGGAGAGGACAAGACAGAGTATCGCCTTATCTCTAAGGAAGGCGTAAGTACAGCAGAGTTCGAGGGTAAGACTATCCTCAAGGTTTCTAAGGAAGCTCTTACTTTGCTGGCACAGCAGGGTTTCCACGACGTAGAGTTCAAGCTCCGTCGTGAGCACAACCTCCAGGTGGCTAAGATTCTCAGCGACCCAGAGGCTTCAGAGAACGACAAGTATGTAGCTCTCCAGTTCCTCCGCAATGCAGAGACTGCCGTTAAGGGCATCCTCCCATTCTGCCAGGATACAGGTACTGCTATCATCCACGGCGAGAAGGGTCAGCGTGTATGGACTGACTTCGAGGACGAAGAGGCTTTGAGCCTGGGTGTTTACAACACCTTTACACAGGACAACCTCCGCTATTCTCAGAACGCTCCTCTCAACATGTATGATGAGGTGAACACCCGTTGCAACCTTCCTGCTCAGATTGATATCGAGGCTACAGAGGGCGACGAGTACCGCTTCGTGATGGTAGCTAAGGGTGGTGGCTCTGCCAACAAGACCTACTTCTACCCAATGACCAAGGCTACTATCCAGAACGAGGGCACATTGCTCCCATTCCTCGTAGAGAAGATGAAGAGCCTGGGTACAGCTGCATGTCCTCCTTACCACATCGCATTCGTTATCGGCGGTACTTCTGCTGAGAAGAACCTCCTTACCGTGAAGCTGGCTTCTATCAAGTACTATGATGAGTTGCCTACAACAGGTGACGAGACTGGCCGTGCCTTCCGTGACATCGACTTGGAGAACAAGCTCCTCGAAGAGGCTCACAAGATTGGCTTGGGTGCACAGTTCGGCGGTAAGTATCTGGCTCACGATATCCGTGTCATCCGTCTGCCTCGTCACGGTGCAAGCTGCCCTATCGGTATGGGTGTAAGCTGCTCTGCCGACCGTAACATCAAGGCTAAGATCAACAAGGACGGTATCTGGTTGGAGAAGATGGATGAGAACCCAACAGAGTTGATTCCAGAAGAGCTCCGTAACCCAGGTGAGGGTACCAAGGGTATCGAGATTGACCTCGACAAGGGTATCGACGCAGTTCGTGCTGAGTTGAGCAAGTATCCTGTAAGCACCCGTGTTAACTTGAAGGGTACCATCATCGTGGCTCGTGATATCGCTCACGCTAAGCTCAAGGCTCGTCTGGATGCAGGCGAGGAGATGCCAGAGTACTTCAAGAACCACCCTATCCTCTATGCAGGACCAGCCAAGACTCCAGAGGGTTATCCATGTGGCTCTATGGGACCTACTACAGCCAACCGTATGGACCCATACGTAGATGAGTTCCAGGATCATGGCGCTAGCCTTGTAATGATTGCCAAGGGTAACCGTGGCGATGTTGTTACAGAGGCTTGCAAGAAGCATGGTGGTTTCTACCTCGGTACTATCGGTGGTGTAGCTGCCGTTCTCTCTAAGAGTTCTATCAAGAGCATCGAGTGCGTAGAGTACCCAGAGCTCGGCATGGAGGCTATCTGGAAGATTACCGTAGAGGACTTCCCTGCATTCATCCTCGTAGATGATAAGGGCAACGACTTCTTCAAGCAGTTGAAGCCTTGGACTCCTTGCAAGGAATGCCAGAAGTAATGATACAGACATCATAATATAAAAAAAGCTCAGGGCCATTGGCCTTGAGCTTTTTTCTTTATCTGTATTTCTTTTAAAGGTCCTTTTACTTTTTTACCTTTAAATTATTCTTCACTGATAAACTGCTTTTTCATAATCCCATGTTTTCCTAAAAAAAATAGAGCTGCTATCTACTCTTCACAAGCAGATAGCAGCTAATCAATCAACATTAAACCTATATATCAACTATTCACTAAAAACCAACAATTCAAAACTAATACTTACTGACCAAATGGGGAGCCTTACAATGTATATTCCTCAGGAATCTGAGGCATTGCACCATTCTGGGTACAAACGTATGCACTTACCTTAACAGCAAGCTCATGAGCCTCCTGGATAGTCTTGCCCTTCAGAATGCTGGCACAGAATGTACCGGTGAAGCTATCACCTGCACCTACGGTATCAGCCACCTCAACCTTTGGAGTCTCCTGGAATGACTTCACACCTGGAGCGAATACATAGCTGCCGTTTACACCGCAGGTCAATACGAGCATATCGAGATTGTACTTGCCGAGAATCAACCAGCACTTGTTCTCGATGTCCAAACCTGGATAACCGAAGAGACGGCCGATGGTAATCAACTCCTCATCGTTAATCTTCAAAACATTGCAGCGCTTCAGGCTCTCGGTAATCACCTCTGGAGTATAGAAGTTCTGACGGAGATTGATATCGAAGATCTTCAAGCAATCTTCTGGAGTATGATCAAGGAATGTATAGATGGTCTTGCGGCTAACCTCACTGCGCTGAGCCAGAGAGCCCCAGCAAACAGCACCAGCATTGGCAGCTATCTCCTTGATATCATCGGTGAATGGGATGTTATCCCAAGCCACATTCTGCTTGATATCGTATGTAGGAACACCCTCCTTGTCGAGCTGCACCTGAACAGTACCTGTAGGGAATTCTACCTCAGGCATCACATACTTCAGCTTCTTCTCATCGAGCAGGCGGAGAGCTGTCTCGCCCAGAACATCCTTGCCCACAGCACTGACGGCTACAGAATGCAGACCATGCTGACCAGCGTGGTAAGCGAAGTTAGCAGGAGCACCACCGAGTTGAGAACCAGTAGGGAGAACGTCAAAAAGAATCTCACCTAAACCTACACAATATTTTGTATCCAAATTCTTTGTTTCCATAATTACACCTTATTATATATAGTAAAAACGATTGCGAAAGTTCTTTTATTATAACTTTCTGATATAAGTGAAGAGATAAACAACTCCCACAGCCATGACTGCCACGGCACCTACCTGACCAAAGGCATCGCTGGCAAAGCCCATGAACAATGGGAAGATGGTGCCACCGAAAAGACCCATAATCATCAATCCGCTCACCTCGTTCTTCTTGTCAGGCAAAGCAAGCAGCGCCTGAGAGAAAATCATGGAGAAGACGTTAGAGTTGCCATATCCTACCAAAGCGATGGCGATATAAAGCATTTCCCTGCTCGTACCTATAAACATACATACCATACTCAAAGCCATCATCACAACGCTGATGACAAAGAAAGTGCGGGTCTTCATCATGCGAAGGAAAGCAGTACCTGTGAAACATCCGATGGTACGGAAGATGAAGTAAAGCGATGTGGCGAAGGCTGCATCATTCAGGGTCCATCCCAAACGCTCCATCAGAAGTTTTGGAGCTGTGGTGTTGGTACCTACATCGATACCCACATGGCACATAATACCGATGAATGAAAGCAACACGATAGGTTTGCCGAGTAACTTGAAGCAATCGCTGAAACCAGATGCTTTACCACTATCCTTCTCTTCTTCGATAGGAGTTCCTGCCAGGAAGAAGGTGGCAGCAATACCGATAATCATATAGATTGGGAAGAGAATGCGCCAGCCCAGACCGAAGGTTGGAATGCTTGCCATGGCGCCCCACATGGCAATGTATGGTGCCAGGAAGGAAGCTATCGCTTTGACAAACTGACCGAAGGTCAAAGTAGAAGCCAGGTTCTTACCTGATGTCACCACTGAAACCAGAGGGTTCAGGGATGTCTGCATCAAGGCATTTCCTATGCCGAGCAATGAGAATGATACGAGCATAAGCTCAAAGTTTTCGCCGAAAATGGGCAAAAGGAGTGAGATGACGGTAACGAGCAAAGACAGGACTACTGTCTTCTTCCTACCGATCTTATTCATCAGTATTCCTGTTGGAACCGAGAATATCAAAAACCAGAAGAATACCAATGAAGGGAACAGATTGGCTGTCGAATCATTGAGGTTGAGATCTTCCTTCACGTAGTTGGAGGCGATGCCTACCAAATCTACAAATCCCATGGCGAAGAAACAGAGCATCACCGGGATGATTGATAACTTTGATGATTTATTCATAATTGTTAGCGTTATTGTTTCTATTTTGCTGCTGCAAAGGTAGCGATAAACGATATAATATATCATAAAATATCGTTCATCGGCTACCATTTTTGTTGCATTGTTACATCATTAACACGCTAAGAAACAATAGTGTTATAGATTCAGTTCTTAACAGATGAAGTTACTTGATGTCGTAAACCTGATACTTCCCCTTTCCCTTTACAGTAACCTTGTTGTAAGGCTTGCTTGGGAACACGAGATTGGTCATGGACATCTTGCCGTCAGCATCCAGAGCCTCGATGCTGCTCTTGTCGATGAAGATACGCAGCTGGCTGATCTTGCCGTAGGTTGGAGCTTTGGTGACTGCAGCGAAGTCCTTGCTGAAATCCACCTTACCACTCTTGGTTCTATCCATTGAGAAGGTTTCTGCCTTGGCATCGTAGTTCATCACTACCTTCTCGCCCTTGTCGTTGCTCAAAGTAATAGTAGCATTTCCCTTCAGATTCACAACCATCTCGCAAGATTCTGTGAGTTTCTTGCCTGCCTTCTTGCTTCTTGCCGCTGTCATCTCTGGAGATGGAACCACGCTGCAATAAGTTTCACCCTTATACTCGAAGAGACCTAAGTCGCGAGGAATAGAGTTACCTGAACGGTACTGCTGGGTAGGAACCTGGTTGGCATACTGCCAGTTGCTCATCCAGGCGATAGCCACACGGCGACCGTTTGGAGCATTATCAAAGGAAACTGTGGCATAGTGGTCCTTACCGTAATCCATCCACTTGGTAACCTCAGGCTTACTGTCGCAAGTAAACTTATGACCGTCGAAATCACCGATGAAATACTGGGTAGCAGAACCTCCGGAAGGTCCACCAGGATTGATGTTGCAGATAAGCATCCACTTCTCCTTACCGGTGCCACGAACCTTCATCTTCATCAAATCTGGGCATTCCCAGACACCACCATGGTTGCCATACTTCTCACCAAAAGAGCTTTCGTACTTCCAGTCCTTCAAGTTATCTGAAGAATAGATTTCCATGTGCTGACCAACCGCCATGATCATATTCCATTTCTTGATGTCCTCGTTCCAGAACATGTGAGGATCACGGAAATCAGGCACATTGCTGGTGATGATCGGATTTCCCTCATATTTGGTAAAGGTCTTGCCATTATCTGTGCTGTAAGCCATGCTCTGTGTCTGGTTCTCACCAGCCGAAGTGTAGAGAGCCACAACAGCACCCTTGCCCAAACCAGCGGTATTATTCTTATCCACAACGGCAGAACCGCTGAAAATGGTACCAATTGCATCTGGCTGGATAGGGGCACCCTGGAACTTCCAGTGAACCAAGTCGGTGGAAGTAGAATGTCCCCAGGTCATATTCTCCCACTGTGATCCGTAAGGATTATACTGGAAATAGAGATTCCATACGCCATCCTTATAGAACATACCGTTAGGGTCGTTCATCCATCCGTAAACAGGAGTGTGATGGAAATCCGGACGATACTGCTCGCGATTCTTCATATCGAAAGTATCAGAGAACTTCATGTTCTCCCAGCAAGTGAGGGCATTCAAACCCTCCTTGCTATAATCGCCGTTTACATGGATATCGAGAGCCAGGCCCTTCAAACCGGCAAACTCATTCATATAGAGAGGCACGTAATAATCTACGTGGTCTTTAGCCAACTTCACATTGAAGGCTTTCACCTGCTTGTTGTCAGCAATCACCTTGATATTTGCCATCTCAGCATTCTCCTGTACAGGGAGCAAGAGACACTTCTGGTTCTGACTCTCCTGGCTGATGCGATAGAGACAGTGGTTATTGCTCAAGAAGGAAGCCTGCTGGGCATAACTGGCGGTAAAACCGCAAAGAGCGACAAGCGCTGAAATAAATATCTTTTTCATTGTCTAATTATCTAATTATCTAATTATCTAAAAATACCGATGGTAATTACTCGTATCCCTTATTCTGCTTATAAAGACCAGGAATGTAATACAGCTGGTTATATGGAACCGGATAGAACTCGTTCTTGCCTGGAGTAAACTTGGCATCCTTCAGGTATTGAGCGTATGTCTGCTCTCCATACTTATCGTTCTGCTCTGATGCAAAATACTTGTTCAATGTCTCAGAAGCAATGCCCCAGCGGCGCAGGTCGAAGAAACGGCCGTTCTCCATAGCCATCTCCAGGCGACGTTCCCAGCGCAGGCACTTTCTTGCGGTCTCCTTATCCTGGAAATAAGACTCCGGATAGAGGGCTATATCACATTGCTCCTTGGCATATTCAATATGCTTATCCACAGAATTCTTGGCTCTCTGACGGATATCGTTGATGATGGTACGAGCCTCAGCCAGACGGTCCAACTCTATCAAAGCCTCAGCACGCATCAACATAATGTCGCTATAACGGAGCACATAGTCGTTCATCGCAAACGCCTGCCAAGAGCCATTGTAAGTTTCACCCTTTGAACGCTGTGGTACTTCCTTCAGAGAGGTATAGTAACCGTAAACGTTTGGTGTACGAGAGTTGGCTGTAGTCATCGTGTATTCTGACTCATATTTATATGGGAAGGTAGGCATTCCTACAGTATGGAACAAACGTGGATCCCATTTCTGACTATTAGGCTCACCATTTACAGGATAATCACAAGTCTTGTTGTAGTCATCAAACTCAGGAAGTCCGTTCTTGGTCTTGAAGGCATTCACCAGGTCCTGTGAAGGCTTGTGGAAATCCCATCCGCAAGACCACATACCCCAACAGCCATTCAGCACGTTAGACCAGTTGCCACGTCCGAAGGTAGTATGGTCCTCGCTATAGTCGGAAGCCTGGACAGCAAAAACTGACTCCTTGCTGTTCTTATTGTCAGGCAGGAAGATGTCACCGAAGTCTGCCATGTAACCATAGTCAGAATTCTTCACCACATCAGTATATTCGACAACCTTCTGCATATACTCCTTATTAATATGGTCAACACCATCGGTTGCCTCATAGCCATCACCCCAGGCAATGGTAAGATAACACTTAGCCAGATAACCTGCGGCAGCAATCTTGTTGACACGACCGCCATCCTTCTGCTTAGCTGGAAGTACATCGTATGCTGTCTGGAAGTCAGCTATCACCTTCTGCCACAATTCCTCGTAAGTAAACTGAGTGTTTGATGTGCTCTCTGTTGCTTTATCCTCATAAACCTTCTCGTCTATCCAAGGAATCTGACGATACATGGTAAGTAACTTGAAATAGAAATGAGCACGGAGAAAGCGAACCTCAGCCTCACGCTGCTTGGTTAGCTCAGCACCCAGTGTGCTCTCACCATTCCGTTGCAAAGAAACCAAGGCACGGTTGCAACGGGAAACAGCACAATAGAGACGATACCATAACTCGTCGAGTTCGCCCTTAGTAGAGGTCAAGGTACTCCAGATCTCCACATCGTGATAACCGGTGTCACCGGTACCACCGCCGCCCTTCAAACAATCGTCTGAAGAAAGGTCGCCGTATGGCCAAAGGTTGAATGGGTAAGAATACCAACAGTCGCCCAACATCGCATAGGCACTGTTTACCATCTTGTCTGGCTCGCTGAAAGCCTTGTCTTCATCAACCACAGCTGTTGGGGTGTAATCCAGGAAATCATCACAACTGGTGAATGTTCCTACCAGTGCTGCTGCAAGCACCATTGTATATAACTTTTTCATCTTAGAATTCTCTTTAAAAAATATGAAACATTTTAGAAGCCTACCTGAAGTCCGAATGATACGGATGTTGAAAGTGGATAGTTCCAGTTTGGATTCTCTGGGTCTGAACAGGTCAGGCTATTGCTCTTGATGGTCAAAAGATTCTGACCTGAGAGATAGACACGGGCACTGGTCATCTTCAACTTAGAGAGGATGCTGCTTGGGATGGTGTAACCCACCTGCAAGGTACGCAACTTCAAGTAAGATCCATTCTCCACAAAGTAAGAAGATGCTCGACCTTCATCGGCTGTATTCATGGTGCTCAAGCGTGGGATGGAAGAACCAGTGTTGTTGGTATTCCAAGCATCGAGCAAACGGGTACCCTTGTTAGAACCACCATCAGTAATAGCCCAGAAGTCGGTCTGGAACTTTTGGTTGTTATACACATCCTGGTCATAGACACCCTGCCAGAACATACTGAAATCAAAGCCCTTGTAGTTGAGAGCAATATTCAAACCATAAGAGAAGGCTGGCACAGGGTCGAAAATCCAAGTCTGGTCATCTGAAGTAATTCCATTTTTACCATCTAAGTCCTTGTATTTCAATCCACCGACACGTGCGTTTGGCTGTCCAGACTTATCTACTTCTTCCTGATTCTGGAAAATTCCATCGGCTACATAACCTACGATAGAACCGTATGACTTGCCACTCTGCACCAGGTTTTCCTTAGATGTGTGAGCGTAAGCACCTGTTGTTGATGCTGGCAAATAAGTAACCTTGTTGCGGAAGAAATCCAGATTGCCGTTCACATCGATGCCAAGTCCATTAGCCAAGGTCTTGCGATAACCCACGGTGAACTCCATACCCCAGTTGCGGAGCGAAGGACCATTCTGCCATGAATTTCCACCTTCACCAGTTGCACCCAGATAAGCAGGATTAATCAACATATCCTTTACATTCTTAATATAGGCATCCACTGTACCATAGAGGGTGTTGCCAAACAGGGTGTAATCCAAACCTACGTTATACTGGGTAGCTGCCTCCCATTTCAAGTTAGGGTTAGCCAACTGTGTGGCACGATAACCAGAAGGGAAGGTACCTGAACCTTGCAGGAAGAGATCGTATGCAGTAGAGGTTACACGGTCTAGTCCGTAATCCACTACATAAAGACCAAACTGTGCATTGTTGTCGATAGCCTGGTTACCCGTCTGACCCCAAGAGAGTCGCAACTTGGCATCATCCAACCAATCCTTCTTCAGAAGATTGGAGAATCTGAAGCCGAGTGATGCAGCAGGGAAAGTACCCCAGCGATGAGCCTTACCGAAACGTGAAGAACCATCATGACGGATAGTGAAGGAAGCCAAGAGGAGATCATCCCAGTTGTAGTTCACCTTTCCGAAGAAAGAAGCCAGGCGATAGCCTACCTTTGCACCCGAGTTACGCATCGTTCCCGTGGCAGCATTTGGCCACATATAATCTTTATCTTCCAGCGCATAGCCTTCTGAATAGGCAGAGAAATCGATAACCGACTGCTTGGAAAATTCCATACCACCGAGTACATCGATGTTGTGCTTGCCAATCTGGGTAACGTACTGGGCTGTGTTAGACCATGTCCAGTTAGTCTCATTGTTATTCGAGAGCGTTGTCTTGGCGATGTCATTGTTGACAATATCGGAATGATAAGTATTCGTCATCGAATTGATAAACGATGTCTTGAAATCCAAACCGAAGTTAGAACGCAGGGTCAATCCCTTGACAGGCTTCAATTCTACGAAGGCATTACCGAAGATGCGCCAGTAGTCGAGGTGGTTGTTGCG
Organism: uncultured Prevotella sp.; assembly: GCA_958369755.1. Classification (GTDB taxonomy): domain Bacteria; phylum Bacteroidota; class Bacteroidia; order Bacteroidales; family Bacteroidaceae; genus Prevotella. Next base: position 9,321 of record CATXJC010000006.1, on the reverse strand, counting down.
GTTCTGATACTGCTCACGACAAGGGTTCTGACGGTCGGCCATACTACCCACAGGACCTGCGAAGGTCTTGCCATCTTCTTCGTAAACTGGAACGATAGAAGGCATCTTCAAGGCATTCTCCATCGGATGGCAATCTACCTGAGAGGTATAAGTCAATGTTACATTCTCACCTACGGTTACGATCTTGTTTAAATTCCAAGAGGTGTTCAAACGAGCTGAGATATTCTCGAAGTCGGTATATTTCAAGACACCCTCATTGTTCTTGTATCCCAAGGAGAACATAGCGCTATGCTTGTCATTGGCATGAGATACAGAGAGGTCGTAGTTCTGCGAGAAACCTGTGCGAGAGATTTCATCGAGCCAGTCGGTATCTGAAAATCGCATGGTCTTCTTGGCATTGATGTAGCCATCATATCGACCATTGATAGTATAGTTCTGATACTGGTTGGTAGCAGGATTCCAAACGGTGATTGGAGTACCAGAGGCCGCATTCAAGTCGATGCCGTAGTTGGCAGCATAAGCTACAGGATCGAGTCCATCGTTCAGGGCTGCCTGAGCCATCGCAGTAGCATACTGGCTGGAGTTCATCAGCTTCATCTTCGACTGGTTGGAATAGAACAGTGCAGTCAGGTTGGCAGAGAAGTCAACAGCCACCTTGCTACCCTTCTTACCTTTCTTGGTGGTGATGATGATGACACCATTCGATGCACGGGAACCATAGATAGAAGCCGAAGCGGCATCCTTCAAAACCTGCATACTCTCTATATCATTTGTATTGAGAGTATTCAATGCCATATTGGTAGGCACACCATCTATGATATAAAGAGGATCCTGAGAAGAGTTGAAAGAACCGATACCACGAATACGCACGGTTCCTGAACCAATAGGAGAACCATCGGTAGTGACGGTCATACCAGGAACACGACCCTGCAAAGCACGCATCGGGTCTGTCTCTGAACTTGTCTTCAGGTTCTTGGTTGAAACCACAGCCACGGAACCGGTCAAGTCAGCCTTCTTCTGAGTGGTATAACCTGTTACAACTACTTCCTGCAAGTCGTTGGCATCTTCCTGAAGTGTTACCTCCATATTGTCTGAAGCCTTTACTTCTTGCGTCTTATATCCAATATAAGATATAACAAGTGTGGAACCAGGAGCACATTCTACATGGAAGTTACCATCAAAGTCGGTAACAGTACCAGTCTTTGTGCCTTTCACCATAACAGATGCACCAATGACAGTCTCACCGGTAGCATCCTTTACGATGCCATTTACATTTACCTGTTGTGCACTAACCATGGTGCAAACAGCACAGAGCGCAGAGCTCATCAGTAATCTTGAAAGATTGTTCATACTATTATAACGTTTTAAGTTCCAAAAATTGTGATTGTTTGAATCTGCTGCAAAATTAGGGTAAAAGCTGTGATATAAATAAAAAAAATCGTTCCTGCAACAATAATTATGTTACATGAAACGATTTTCTTATCTTTTGCTAAGATTTTAAAGTACTTATTTTAAAGGAGTTAGAATACTATTTCCTTTTAGATAACTGTTCATTTCTGAAATCGGTAGGAAGAACGCCATATTGTTTCTTGAAACAGGAAGAGAAATAGCCCGGTAATGCAAAGCCTACTTCTGCCGAAACTTCAGAGATTGTCTTGTCTGTTTGCTGCAAGAGGGTATAGGCTCTTTGCAGTCTCATCTCTTTCAGGAGTTCAGCAGGTGTCTTGCCGGTCATAGCCTTCACCTTGCGATAGAGCTGCACCTTGCTCAACAGCATCTGGGCTCCCAAATCATCCATCTTCATATCAGCATTGCCCATATTCTCAAGAATCTTCTTCTTGAAACGGTCCATGAAGTAACGATCACTCTCATCCAGATGATTCAGTTCAGCAACCCAACCCTCCTTGTTCTCGATGAAGCCACGAGCCACGGCTTTCTGTTTCTGCAGCTTCTTTCTATATACCTTATATATATAGTAGATGACAAAGAGCAGAACCAATACGATGACGATGGCAACAATAATCATCCATTGCTGAATACGGGAAACCTCTGAATAAGAATCAAGACTGTCAGAAATCTGATCCAGATTCTTCATCTTGGCTTCCAAATCCTGATATTGTAGGGCGATGGCATCGCAGTTTTCCTGGGTAGCAAGAAATGATTTCATCACATTATCCTTCTTATAGGGTTTACCCTGAAGGATATTCATCGCCAATTCCATAATCTTCTCGCCCTGGGTAGGATAGACATAAGAAGCTGCAAACTGTCCTCTCTTCACTCTATCCACTCCTTCCCATTCTCCAGGCAATCCATCAATGCCTACTATCAGCATCTGCTTATCAATGCCTCGTCTCTCTGCTTCCAGAAAGGCTCCTATGGCACCCAAGTCGCTATGTCCGAACACGCCATCCGCATGTCCGCCCTTATCCAGATATTGCTTCATTAACTCCTGGGCACGCTCCATCTTCCAGTTGCTTTCTAGGGTAACCACCTTGATTCCCGGGTAATTCTTCATCACCTCGTGGAAACCGCGATGGCGCTCAATGACAGGGGAAGCATCCTTCAAGCCCGTAATCTCAACAACGGTACCTTTTCCATCCAGTTTACTGGCAAGAAAGCGGGCTACTTCCCTACCCGCTTCTACATTATCGCCACCGATGGAAGCTGTATAATGGGGTGTCTTTACCTTTCTGTCGAAGAGGATAACCGGGATATGCGCACGATAAGCTCGCTCGATGGCAGGTGTTACATCATTCACGTTATCAGGGGCCACCACGATTAAATCTACCTTCCTGGCTATCATGCTGTCTATCTGGCGAGCCTGGCGTTGCCCGTCGTTCTCTGCAGTAGTAAACAGCAAATCCACATTTTTATATTGATACTGCGCCAGTCGCATCTCATTATTCACCTTCTCGCGCCAAACTCCGCTGCAACATTGCGACACACCAATCACCATCTTCTTCTGGGTGCATGAATCCAGAAGAAGAAGCATACTACTAAGTAATACTATTAATATAATATAGAGTCTTTTCATTAATTTCATACTTCTTCCATCCGTTTAAGTTCCCACCCCTCAAACTGCATGATGATGAGATGGAGTTTTGTGCCTTGGCGCAAAGCCTCAACCCTTGGAGCCTCGGCATATCGATGAATCTGATCAAGAGCCTCACGCCACTGTTTCTCCGCCTTGGTCATAGGCTTGCCATCTTCCGTGAACTCACCTTCAACTATCGCAGAGAAATCTTTCTTAGAAAGAACCTTCAATTCCAGAATGTAGCTATGCTGACTGGCATAATGGGTAAGGTCTGGCAAAAGGAAGAAATCACAATAGCCATGATTCAACTCCAACTCTGGAGCCGTGATATAATAATCATTCAGATTCAGATAAGCCATGAAGAATCCCTGCAGGTTTCGCTCAGCCTCAATGCCATCACGCACCGATGAAACCTTGGCATAGGCATCTGCCATGAAGCGCAATCCTTCTTCCCACTTACCATCGTATGCCATATCATAATAGTAATCGGTGAGCTGGTTCACATCCACATAAGCCTTTGCCTGATACTCCTCTTCCAGATAACCATAATACTGCTTGCGGACATTATTGTTCGGAATGCCCAGAATGAGCTTGGAGCCACGAGTTCCCTTGATGGTCAACATGCCATAATAGAACAGAAGACTTGGGAATATCTCTGCCTTTGGAATCTGATACGCAGAAAACGACTCATAAAGCTGGGTAACAATCTGCTCCTCTTCTGCTATCTTGCGGATAATGCCCTTACGCTCTCCATCCAGCTTGTCAAACTGCAAGAGTTTCTTCATCTTGCCGTAATCGGTACGGGTATTCGGGTCAATCATCTCTTCAGGCGGACATCCGGCATCCATATAATTGCGAAGGTAATAAAGAACCATATCACAATTAAACATACGAGTTTTCTTCTTCAATGCCTGTTTAGCAAAGCAATAGTTATCATACCATGGCTTCATATCATTGACGATGGCATCAATATCACTATCGGCAGGAATACTACCATGTTCTTTATAATAGGTAAACATCTCCACCACATCAGTGGTAGAGAAGCCCAGCATCTCATCAAACTCCGGCTTGATAGAAATATTCCAACCTATATTGAATCCACTCGTTACATCATCCAGGGTTACAGGGCTCACACCCATCATGAAGATACGCTCAAAATTACCCTTGAACTTCTTGAAGACATCACGATAAAAGCCATCGGCATGGGTAATTGCATGATATACTTTCTCACCACGTTCGTTGAGAATGACATTCGTGAAGTTATCATACTCATCGATGATGAGATACAGATGATACTGGTGCGCCTTGGCTGCCTTGAATATCAGTTCCATCTTTTCCTCGAAATCTTCCTGCGCCAGGATTTCTTCCATCTCTGCCTGATAATATTCTGAGTATTGACGGACAAAAGCATCGAGGTTGATGCTGAGATAAGAATTAAACTTAGTCTCAAGCTTATCGATATTACCCGTAATCTGGGAGAAATCGAGGAACAACACCTGATACTTTCCCTGCAAAGGAGTAGGATGCTGGCCTATCCACAGATTTCCAAAAAGACTCTGGAACTTATGGCTCTGCGTACAGTCATAGTAAGAATAGAGCATACTCAAGAATATACTCTTACCAAAACGACGAGGACGGATGAAGAAGAGATTGCTAGGCTGCTTCTCCAGCTCCGGAATAAACATCGTCTTATCCACATAATACTGATTCTGCTCTATCACTTGGGCAAAATCAGCTACACCATAAGGTACTCGTTTTACTTGCTGTTCCATCATGATCTATCTTTTAAAACTTATCTGTGTGCAAAGATAGCATAAAAAAATGAAAAAGCCACAGTTTGCGTTTACAAACTGCGGCTTTTATTATATTTTATCCGAAACACACGTTCCTACCATACGACTTTCTTGTTGCCCATAATATAAATGTGTCCTTTTTGTGGCACAAGGACTTTTCTTCCCGAGAGGTCGAACAGAGTAGGATTGATGTTTCTTGCTATCATGAAAGATGATGCATATATATATAATAATAATGTGATAACTTGTATCTTTTGGTGTAAAATATTAGGCAGGGCAGACGCATTAAATTGCGCTGCCCTGAGGCTTTCTTGCATCGTTATAATTACTTCCTTGCATCGTTATAATTGCTTCCTTGCATCATATAAGTTGCGTTATTGTTATCATCCATCTCACCCTTGCCAATTCGCAAGGCGAGGTATGTGATGAGGAAGAGGCTATCTATTACACCTTCGGACCTGGGAAGGCGCAGAAAGTTACAGATGTCATCAAGAAAAAAAAGTCCTGAGACATCATAAGAAAATGCTTCATTACCAAAATAAACGTCTCCAAAAGTGCGTTTCTCAAATTTTATTTGTACTTTTGCAGTGTCATTCAGAACTTTGTTTTATTTTTACAGCACGATAATAAACAAAATGTCTGGATATGGCAAGCATCCCGGTGCACCAACAGAGTAGCTTAGGTACACCCTGATAAAGAAGATAAATGATAGTGCTGCGTTAATTAAATAAATCAGATTCAACATGTCGTTTCTAACTCGAACATATCCTTTTAAACAGAGTAAACACTTGCTAAAAGATAGTAGCATCTTTGGCTTCATCATTTGGGTAATTTTATATTTTCTGCAGCCATTTGGACTCTGCTTATATCAAGGTAACAAATGCTTTGTTGCTACATTATTCGGACTGGTAACTTTTGGATGCCACATAACATACGCTGCAACGATATTGAAGTATTTGCATCAAACTATCAAGCCCTGGCGTATCTGGCATGAAGGAGTAGCTATACTCGGACTGATTTTCATCATTGCCTTCGGTAATTTCCTCCTATTCTCATACTTGTTTCATTATACGATTACATTCAGTCTGTTTCTCTTGTTTCTAAATTGGACTATTATCATAGGCATATTTCTTACGACATTATCTATCGGAATGCAATACAACAGAACATTACGAGAGAGAATGGAAGAGTTGTTGCGCAATACAACAAAGGAACAGGAAGAAGTATCTATTACCATCCATGATACTAACGTAAGAGGAAACGATCTGTCGATTGCCATCAACGATCTACTTTATATGGAAGCACAGAAAAACAATGTATCCGTCTGTTTTCTAAAAGAAGGTAATGTTGTTGCTGTTGATATCCATACAACACTAACCCATGCTCTTGAAGAGTTGAAAGAGTTTGAGAACATTTTCCAATGTCACCGTTCTTTTGCTGTCAATGTGAATAATATCACTTCGGCACGAGGCAACTCAAATGGTTATCAACTGACTCTCGGAAATTGCACAAACATCATACCCGTTTCCCGAAGATTTGTGCCCAAGTTAAAGACTTATCTTACATAGTTATTTGTCCTTCAACTTAGTTATTCGGCATCTTAACTAGCTTTCTATCATAAGTTTTAGTTGTATATCCTAAGAATTTGGTAACTCCAGTTTCATGCAGTATCTTTGCGGCATGAAACATCGACTAATACATATCGCATTGCTGCTGACTTCAGTCTGCAACCTGGCTGCACAGACCATCATATCAGGCATGGTAAAAAGCGGTCAGGAACCGCTTGCTGGTGCCAATGTTTTCATCATGGGCACAATTGATGGATGCCTGACAGATTCTCTGGGCAGGTTTTCCTTTTCCACATCAAAAACCGGAGAAGCGTCTATCAAGATTACCATGATTGGTTTTGAAGAATATATGCAGACTACAGATGCCTGCAAGTTACATAATCTTTCTATCCAAATGAAAGAAAAAGCTACGGCAATCCAAGAAGTTGTAATATCTGCCAGCACTTACAGTTTCGGGAAAAGTGACAACTTCAAGACTATGGATGCCTTAGATGTTGTGATGGCAGGTAATTCATGCGGGGACATTGTTGCAGCCCTGCAAACTTTACCCGGCACTCAAAAAGTGGGAGAAAACGGAAAGCTCTATGTCCGTGGTGGAGAAAGCGAAGAATGCCAGACTTTCATTAACGGAATGCACGTCCTTGTTCCATATAGTACAAACACAGAAAATACTGCTGTACGTGGACGATTCTCTCCTTTTATATTTAAAGGTATCAACTTTTCTCTTGGTGGATATAGCGGAGAATATGGACAAGCACTTTCCTCCGTTCTCCCTATGGAAACATCAGATGCTGCAACAAGTGACAAATATGGAGTCAGCGCATCATTGGTTGACTGGAACATCGGTGGCACTAAGGCATATTCCCACAGCAGCTTATCCTTTAATGCCGCACTAACAAGTTTGGGAATCTACAATCAGTTATTTTCAGAAAGGCTTGATTTCAACAAGCCTTATCTAAAACTATCTGGCGAATCACAATACAAGAATGAGTTCCGAAATGCCGGAATATTGAAAACATACGTTGGCTATGATTTTACATCTGTAGGACAGCATATAGACAACCAAAACCTTTCGCTCAAAGAGAATAATATCTATGCCAACACAACCTATAAGGCACAGTGGGGTGCTGGCTACACGCTCTTTTGCGGTATGGCAAGCTCATCGGTATTCAACGATATAGAAGATGCGAAGATTGCTGGTGACCGATATTACAACTTCAGGAATGAGATACATCTGAAAGCAGAAATACGCAAAATTTGCTCGGATGCACTAAAAATATCGGCAGGAATGGAGGACTATCAGCGAAACAGCCTCATGGAGTACGAAAACGATTGCTACAAGTTGGATTATAATATTCTTGCTGCTCATATTGATGCCCAATGGAGGATGAAGCCCCATGTGTTCCTGAATATTTCGACAAGGACAGAATATATGGCTCATGCCAACTGGCTGTTTATGCCAAGGGCTACACTATGTTATATTCCTAACAAGAATTTTCAGCTTTCATTTGCTACCGGTCGGTATAGCCAGACTCCAGAAGATGACTATCTTGCAACAAACAAGAAATCTCTTGGACAAAGTACGGCAGATCATGCTATTCTATCCATACAATATAAGTCGCCTGGTACACTCATACGAATAGAACCCTACTGGAAAAAATATCAGCGATTGCCTTTATGGGAAAAGGGGATTTACCAACCGAAAGGATATGGAAAGAGTAAAGGTATAGACATTTTTGTAGAAGAGCATTCGCTTTTCAAACATCTGACCACAGCATTTTCATATTCCTACAACGATTCCAAGCGATTCTATCACGAATACACAGAAGAGCGAATACCTGACTACGTCTCAAGGCATAATCTGAGATTGACAGCAAAATATTCATTCGGCAAAGCAATCATCGGGCTGACTGAATCGTATGCAAGCGGACGTCATTTTCTTATTGGCAAGACACCACATTATAATAGCGTAGATATAAACCTTACTTATCTGCTAAGTCCCAAGGTCATTATCTATTCTTCTCTGAACAACATCCTCGGCCGTACAAACATTTTCGGATATAATACTAACGGACGTTCGATAGTTCCTTCTAGAGACAGATTTTTATATATAGGCATATTTGTTTCACTTAAAAATAATAAAGCATATGACATTTCAAACTTTTAAACGATTCGTATTGATGTCTGTCTTCTTCATGACAACATCTGTAGTTATCTATGCCCAGCAATCCACAATGCAGGGGCTTATCGGACAGTCGCTTGCTAAACTTCAGCAACCGACATCAGAGAGCATACTTAATTGTATTGCAGAGATGAAGCGTATTGATGATATGTTTCCTGATAGCATCCAGCCCAAGTTTCAGATAGCTTTGCAAAGTCTCAATTATTCCGTGATGAATCCGCATGCTCCACAAACAGAAAATCTTCTAAAAGAGACAGAAGAAACTATTGCCAAGATGGAGAATATAAAGCATGCTGACCCGTCTGACATCTGTACCCTTCGCGGTTTTCTCTATATGGTACGCATCGTACAGAATCCAGGGCAAAACGGTCAACGCTATTATCTGGAAGTGATGCAGGATTACGAGAAAGCTCTCAAACTCAACCCTGATAATCAACTGGCCAAACAATTGCAGCAAAAGTTTTTTGAGGGAATGAAACAGCAAACCGGTAAATAAGAAACAGAGGTTGTTTTATCCACGGACAATCTCCCCTGAGCCCCAAAAAAGAGTCGCAACCTAAAATATTATCAGGTTGCGACTCATTACTATTTACATTTAAACCTACAATTCGACCATACAATATCTACATGATTACAAACCAAGCTTGTGAACCTTCAGATTCTTGAATTCAGCCTTGCCACCCTGAGTATAAAGCTTCACATTCTCGTATGGAGCTACAGGGAAGACGAGGTTGGTCATGGCGA
>CATXJC010000005.1 GCA_958369755.1 uncultured Prevotella sp. | reverse complement strand
TCAGACAAAACGGGAGTCAAAATGAAAACGGTTTCGTATTGATTCATACTACTTTAAATGATTAAATATTAATATAAAAATTCTCATGCAAACCGGAAAATGTGTGCGAAAACACAGCCTTTTCACGAATTGCGGTGCAAAATTACGACTTTTTCTTGAATTAACCAAATATTTTTCGTACTTTTGCACAAAATAATTGTTAATAGTACAAAAACAACCTCTAAATTGTAAAGAATATGGCAAAAATGAACAAGAAACTGATTACTCTGCTCCATACCCTACCATCTATGGGCATGGCTTTCATCGTTTTAGGCGTCCTGCTGATGGTGGCCAGCTTTGCGTTTTCCATTCAGGGAAACAGCGTACTCTTCGCTGGTCTCTTTTTCATTCTGGCGGGAGTAGCCGGATTTGTATATTCATTAAAAAAAGGATAAGCCGGTCATCGACTTATCCTTTTTATATCTTTGGGAATCTTTTCCCAATTACAGAATCATTTAATCTTCGTTAGGAACTATCAGTTTGTATCCCTTACCATGGATATTGATGATTTCAATCTGAGGATCGTCCTTCAAATGCTTACGGAGTTTGGTGATATAAACATCCATTGAGCGTGCATTGAAGTAATTGTCATCAATCCAGATGGTCTTCAGAGCAAAATCGCGCTGCAGAATTTCATTAGAGTGAGCACAGAGCAAAGCAAGAAGTTCATTCTCCTTGGTGGTAAGCTTGGTCTGCTTTTCACCAATGGTAAGAAGCTGCTTCTGTGTATCGAAGGTAAAGTCACCAATGTGATACATGGTAGACTCCTTGCTCTTCTTGCCACGTACGCGGCGGAGAATAGCCTCTACACGGAACACCAATTCTTCCATAGAGAATGGTTTGGTGATATAATCATCAGCACCAATCTTGAAACCTTCAAGGATATCTTCCTTCAATGTCTTGGCAGTAAGGAAGATGATTGGGAGGTCGGCATTGGTCTGACGAATTTCCTGTGCCAGGGTAAAGCCGTCCTTCTTTGGCATCATCACGTCGAGTACTGCAATATCAAACTTATTCTTATTGAATTCCTTATAACCTACCTCGCCATCAGGGCACAGAACTGTAGTAAATCCCTTTGCCTGCAAATATTCGCGAAGCAACATACCTAAATTTTCATCGTCCTCGCAAAGCAAGATTTTAATTTTCTCTTCCATATCTTTATTCTTTAAAATTATTAATATTCTTTTAATTCTTTATTCTGTTTCTTCAAGTTTTAACTGTGAATCACCGGCAACTTGATGGTAAAGGTTGTGCCCTTTCCCAATTCGCTATCTACCTTAATTTCACCATCATGAAGATCTACTATCTTCTTGACATAAGCCAGTCCCAGTCCGAATCCCTTCACATCATGGACATTGCCCGTATGTACGCGGTAGAACTTGTCGAATATCTTCTTCAGATTCTCCTTCTTCATACCCAGACCGGTATCCGTAATCGAGAGATACAGATGCTCTTCATCATTCCAGGTCTTCATCGTAATGTTAAGCGGCTCGTCCGGCTTGCGGTATTTCACGGCATTGTCCATCAGATTGAAGATGACATTCTGGAAATGTACCTCATCAACATAGAGTCCCGAATCGATAGCCTCAATATCGGTATAGACCTTACCACCTGTATGCTCAACGCGGAGCGAGAAGGAATTGGCAATATTCTCAACCATCTCGTTCAGATCGAGTTCTTTCTTCTTGAACACCGCCTTCTTGCGGTCGAACATACTCATCTGCAATACCTTTTCTACCAGGAAACGAAGACGCTTCGATTCATCGTTGATCACGTTACCCAGATGTTTCTGCATCTGTTCACTCTTTGCTACCGAGGTATCATTGAGCATCTGCGCTGCCAGACTGATACTGGCAATCGGTGTCTTCAGTTCGTGGGTCATATTATTGATGAAGTCGTTCTTTATCTCAGTATATCTCTTTTGTCTGAAGATGACCACGATGGTAAAGATGAAGGTAATCAGCAGTACCAGCGTGAAGATGACACTAGGAATCATGAAGCGCACACTGGAGAAGATATAGCTGTTCATATCCGGGAAATGCACCCTTACTACACCCATCTTAGACTGTGGGTCGTTGCGGAAGAGCACCTGTGAGTAGCTGTATTCCTCACCCTCGTCCGTATAGTCAGGACAGCGGTAAACCTCTCGTCCATCCTGGGTAGTCACGGTGAAATGATAAGGTATGTTGATACCATTATTCATCATCTCAGCCTTGAGGTCCTGATCGAGCTGCTTGAAGTTGATTCTCTCCTTCAGCGGCTTGTCTGATGCCGAATAAAGGATAGAATATACCACCTCATCCAGCAACGCTTTCTGATAGACATAGCGGTTCTTCACGATTTCCTGAAGCGACTTCTGTGTTTCTGTCAGCGAATTCTTATCGCTACGCAGTATCATCGCCTTCGGCATATTGCCAGGATGTGTGGCATTTGTCTTCAGCTCGAAAGTTGAATAAACTGCCGTTCCCTTGTTCTTATCTTTATTGGCCTTACGTTCTGTCTCGTTGACATTCTTTTCGAGATAGCGCAGAGTTTCATTAAGCTCCAAATTTCTTGAAGCTTGATACAGGGCTCTGTTGACCGACTCGTCAAACTGTTCCTTCTTCATGTTTACCATCTCCTGGATGTAACTGAGCTGCAAGTACAGCAGCGCAAGGAACGAAAAGCCCATGATAATGGCTATGGTCCAAATCGTTTTCTTCTTCATGGGGGCAAAGATAAGAAATTTCTTAATCAGTTAACTTAAAATCGTTAATTAATTATTTACTCTTTCTGGTTTTTAACATTTTTCCGTATTTTTAGTTTCGTATATAAAACTAAGTTTTCATTTTTCATAAAAAAAAAAGAGGAAGTATACATATCACATGCACACTTCCCCATATTGGTCATATCAACATAAAATTTTAATTTATATAAGAGAGATTTTTCTCTAACCTAACAATTGCTATTCAGCATCCTTCTCCAATTCTGCCTCATGATCCGCAATCAGCTTGCTCTGAATGTCGGAAGGAACCAACTCGTAGCTGGCAAACTTGGTAGTGAATGAAGCACGTCCACCAGTCAATGAACTGAGAGAGATAGAATAGCTTGCAAGTTCCTTCAAAGGAATCTTTGCACTCAATTTCTGATAACCAGCCTCACTATCCATACCCATGATGAGGGCACGGCGTCCCTGGAGATCACTCATCACATCGCCCATGAAATCAGCAGGCACATAAACCTCAAGATCATAGATAGGCTCCAGAATCTTCGGACCAGCCTGTTTGAAGGCATCGCTGAACGCATGGCGGGCAGCAAGCATGAACGAAAGTTCATTACTATCTACTGGGTGCATCTTACCATCATAAACGATGACACGTACATCACGTGCATAACTGCCCGTCAACGGACCATGTTCCATACAGTCCATAACACCCTTCAGAATTGCTGGCATGAAGCGGGCATCAATGGCACCACCAACCACAGAGTTGAGGAATACCAGTTTACCACCCCATGGCAAGCTAACCTCTTCACGGCTCTTGATATTCATCTTGAACTCCTGACCGTTGAAGGTAAATGACGTAGGATCAGGCATACCTTCTGCGTATGGTTCAACTATGAGATGCACCTCACCAAACTGACCGGATCCACCACTCTGTTTCTTATGGCGGTAGTCGGCACGAGCCTTCTTGGTAATAGTCTCACGATATGGAATACGTGGCTCTTCGAAAGTCACATTGAGTTTCTCGTTGTTTTCCAGACGCCACTTCAGTGTGCGGAGATGGAACTCACCCTGACCTCTTACGATTACCTGGCGCAATTCCTTGCTCTGATCAACAATCCAAGTAGGGTCTTCCTGGCGCATCTTCAGGAGTGCAGCCATCAGTTTCTCTGTATCCTGAACATTGGCAGCCTTGATAGCACGTGAATACTTAGGATTAGGATATTTAATGAAGTCGAAACGCCACTCAGCCCCCTTACCATTAAGGGTATTGCCGGTCTTCACGTCCTTCATCTTCACGGTACAGCCAATATCACCGGCATTCAACTGCTCTACAGGCACACGGTTGGCACCCGCACAGGCATAAATCTGTCCGATACGCTCCTTGGAGCCACGATCTGCATTAGTCAGATCGTCACCATTCTTGATAGAGCCGCTCATCACCTTGAAGTAGCTAACCTCACCGATATGAGGTTCCATACCAGTCTTGAAGAAGTAAACACTCTCAGGACCATTGCTGTCTGGCGTAATTTCCTCACCACGTGTATTATGCAGTTTCGGCATCTCGCTTACGAAAGGAACCACATTGCCCAGGAACTCCATCAGGCGGTGAACGCCCATCGACTTACCTGCACAAACGCAGAACACAGGGAAGATGCTACGGGTAACCAATCCCTTGCGAATGCCCTCGCGAAGTTCATCTTCTGTCAGACTCTCGCTCTCGAAGAACTTCTCCATCAGTCCCTCATCGTTCTCGGCTGCAGCCTCAACAAGAGCCGTATGAAGTTCCATGGCTTTCTCCATTTCCTCTTCTGGAATATCTTCAATAATAGGAGCACCGCCCTCAGGCTTCCAGGAATATTTTTTCATCAATAAGACGTCAATGAGAGCATTGAAGCCTGAACCGGTCTCGATAGGATATTGTATCTGCACACACTTAGAACCATAAATGTCCTTCATGGTGGCTATGATATTATCAAAGTCGCACTTGTCTGAGTCGAGCTGGTTTACCAGGAAGATGACAGGTTTACCCAACTTCTCTGTATAACGGAAGTTGTTCTGTGTACCTACTTCTGGACCATACTGACCATTAATAAGGATAACTGCCTGATCGGTAACATTGAGTGAAGTAATGGCGCCTCCCACGAAATCATCGCTACCTGGGCAATCTATAATGTTAAGCTTCTTGTTGTTCCACTCTACATGAAAAACTGTAGGGAACACAGAGTAGCCGTATTCCAACTCAACTGGGAAGTAGTCGCTCACCGTATTTTTCGCTTCTACAGAGCCTTTACGCTTGATAACGCCTGCTTCAAATAACATACTCTCGGCAAGTGTAGTCTTGCCGCTACCCGCACTGCCCAACAGCGCAATGTTTTTAATCTCATTTGTCTGATAAACTCTCATGACGCTTATAGATTTTTAAGGGTTATACTTAAATTTGCTAGTTGCAATCCACAGTCAAACCACCGGTTTTTCTGTTTCATGCTACTAAAGTACAAAAAAAATCGCACATTGCCAAAAGTTTTGGGCAAAAAACTTCTGTTTTTTAAAACATATTAGTACTTTTGCACTTTGTTTAGACATGTTTTTGTCTTTACACCTTATTATATATAGAAAAAGAAGTTCAGAAATATGGCAGGACTATACATACATATCCCCTTTTGTGAAAGCCGGTGCATCTACTGCGGTTTTTACAGTACCACCTCCCTCAAGTTAAGGGATGATTACACTGATGCTCTCTGCCGGGAGATGCAGATGCGCCCGGCAAAAGCCGCTCTCGGAAGCAATGAAACTATCGAAACCATCTATCTGGGCGGTGGAACCCCGAGTCAGCTCAACGGCTCCCAACTCAACCAGATTTTCTCTGCTATCAGAAAAAACTATACGCTGGCAGAGAATATGGAGATCACGATGGAATGCAATCCGGACGATGTAACCGGCGATTTCTGTGAAACGCTTAAGCAACTCCCCATCAACCGCATCAGCATGGGGGCACAGACCTTCTGTAACGAGCGTTTACGCTTTCTGCATCGCCGTCATAATGCCGGAGAGGTAGAAAAAGCCGTCACCCGACTCCGTAACATCGGCATCCGCAATATCAGTATCGACCTGATGTTCGGATTCCCCGAAGAATCTCTTTCCCAATGGATGAGCGATATCAGGCACGCCATACAGCTGGATGTGGAACACATATCTGCCTACAGTCTGATGTACGAAGAGGGAACTCCCCTCTACCATATGCTGAAACAGGGAAAGATTAGCGAAATAGATGAAGAAAACAGTCGCAAGATGTATGAAACCCTGATAGACCAGCTTACTGGAGCAGGCTACGAACATTATGAAATCAGCAATTTTGCCCGTCCGGGGTTCCGTTCACGCCACAACAGCAGTTACTGGCACGAGGTACCATATATCGGAATAGGAGCAGCCGCCCACTCCTACAATAGGAAGCAGCGCAGCTGGAATATCGAAAATATCCAGACTTATATTCGAAGCATCGGCGATGGCATTCTGCCTTCTGAGAGTGAACAGCTAGATATTTTCACCCGATACAACGATCTGATAACAACCGCCTTGCGAACAAGCGACGGAATAAACCTCATGAAGATGGAGCAGGAATTCGGAAAAGAACTGGCAGACAGACTGCTCCAGGAAGCCAAGTCGCATATCAGCCGGGGACTGATGAAAATAAAGAACGGCAGGCTCTCCCTCACTCGGGAAGGTCTTTACATATCGGATGATGTGATGAGTGATTTCATGATTATATAATGGTTTCAATAAACCAAAAAGCCTTGGAATCTAATTCCAAGGCTCTAATTTCTTTAAACCATTTTTCTTGTATACTTCATAATAAAAAGCTTTAATGCTCTTGACCACTTGTATGGTAGATTTCTTTTTCTGCAACATAGGCTTAACCAGCTGCATCACAGCAAAACAAACTACCACAATAAGCAATACTACTGCCCAAGAGAGAATCTCACTCTGAATATCCAAAATTGGCTGGAGGCCAATGCCCAAAGCCACAGGCAGGATAAAACAGACCCAATCTATCGGGCTGTCAAGCTTGGTTGATTCGATATATTCATCGCGTAGTGCTTTTGGAGCATTCAAGATTAATCTTTTCTGGTGCTTATTCCAGTAATCTTCAAATTCTTTTTCCATGCAATCCATTTACTGTTTTGTCTTAAAACTAGACGGTTAAAACTTCAATACTTATACTTTTCTTTATACTTTTCGGCTACAAAGATAAGAATAATTATTCATTTCTCCAAAATTACAACATACTACTTTGAATATTTAACGTATATTAATTCTAATGGTCAAAACAAAAACTTCACTGCATCACTTGACAATAGCCTGCTTGTATATAGACAGGAAAAGGCAACACCCAACGACGGGCATTGCCTTTCTTGTATAATAACAAAGAGGAATTTTATCTCTCATTAAGTGGCTTATACTCCAGTTCGCCAAGAATATTCTTATATGCAGGACGGATAATACGACGGCCTTCGAAATTGAGTTCTTCAATACGATGGGCTGTCCAACCCACGATACGTGCCATGGCGAAAATAGGTGTATAGATTTCCTGTGGCAAACCAATCATTTCATAGATAAAGCCACTGTAGAAATCAAGATTTGCACACGCTGGCTTGCTGCCTCCACGGTGTTCCTGCAGACATTTGATACCTTCCTGCTCTATCAACTTCAGGAAATTATACTCGTCTTCTCTACCCTTTTCCTTGGCAAGTTCACCTGCCAGTCGCTTCAGTTCAACGGCACGTGGGTCACTCAAAGTATAGACCGCATGACCGATACCATAAATGAGACCAGTCTTGTCATAAGCCTCCTTGTTGAGCATTCGCTTAAGGTAAGTATCAAGTTCAGTTACATTACCCCAATCCTTGATAGCTTCTTTCAAGTGGTGGAACATATTGATAACCTTGATATTGGCACCACCATGCAAAGGACCCTTTAAACTACCGATACCAGCAGCAATAGAACTGTAAGTATCTGTACGGGTAGAAGATGTTACACGTACTGTAAAGGTTGAGTTGTTACCACCACCATGTTCTGCCTGGATAATCAGGAGAAGGTCGAGCATACGGGCATCCAGTTCGGAATAATTTTCATGCTTCATCATATATAGAAAGTTCTCTGCAATAGAGAGATTCTCACGAGGATGACGAATATGTAGACTTCTACCCTGAACAGAGTGACGGTAGATATTGTATGCATAAGCAATGATGGTTGGGAACTTGGCAATCAACTCAATGCTCTGGCGCATCAGATTGTCACGGCTGATGTCATCCGGATTCGGATCGAAGGTGTACATTTCGAGCACACAACGGGCCAGGATGTTCATGATGTTGCTGCCTTCCAGCTCGATGATATGGGTGATCGTACGATGATCAAGCGGCATATTATCGTTCAGAAGTTCCTTGAAAGCATCCAATTCCTCCTTATCAGGCAACTGGCCCGAGAGCAGCAGGAAGGCTACTTCCTCGAATCCGAAACGCTTCTCCTTCAAGAGAGGAGTTACCAGGTCATCAAGTTCATAACCACGATAATAAAGTTTACCTTCTGTAGGGGTCAACTTACCTTCTGCATCGCGCTCATAACCCACTACATTACCAATATTGGTCAGTCCAACCAACACACCAGAGCCATCCTCATTACGAAGTCCACGCTTCACATTGAACTTCTTGAATGCATCCTTATCAATCTTGCATGAGTTTTTTACCTCATCGCTTAATTTATATATTAAATATTCTTTATTCATAACTGTTACTTTTTTAGCTGCATGGCTACAACTATTATTTCTTTGCAGCAAAGTTCAATGCAGAACCAGCCTTAAACCATGCAATCTGTGTATCATTATAAGTATGCTCAACCTCGAAACTATCCTCAGAACCATCCTTGTGCTTCAGGGTGACGGTGAGTTTAGAACCTGGAGCAAACTCCTTCAAACCTGTCAAAGAGATGCGGTCGTCCTCCTGCACCTTATTATAATCATCCTTGTTGCAGAATGTGAGGGCAAGCATACCCTGCTTCTTCAGGTTGGTTTCGTGGATGCGGGCGAAACTCTTGGCGAGAATCACCTTCACGTTGAGGAAACGAGGCTCCATAGCTGCATGCTCACGGGAAGAACCTTCACCATAGTTATCCTCTGCCACCACAATGCTGCTGATGCCTTTTGCCTTGTAAGCCTTGGCAGCGGTAGAAACCTCGACATAAGCACCATCCAACTGGTTCTTCACCTTATTACTCTCACCGTTAAAGGCATTAACGGCACCCATTAAAAGGTTGTCGGAGATGTTCTGCAAATGTCCACGGAACTTCAGCCAAGGACCCGCCATAGAGATGTGGTCGGTGGTACATTTGCCCTCGGTTTTGATAAGAAGCGGCATATCTGTCAGGTCTTTTCCATCCCATTGAGCAAACGGAGCAAGTTTCTGGAGTCGGTTGCTATCAGGCGAAATGACTACCTCTACATTGGCATTTTCTTCGCTTGGGGCAATGAATCCCTTATCCTCTACGGCAAAACCCTTAGGTGGGAAGGTGAAACCTGTAGGCGCATCGAGCATCACGCTGTTGCCCTCCTTATCCAGCAAGGTATCGGTAGCCGGATTGAAGTCGAGACGGCCCGCAATGGTGAGAGCCACGGTGAGCTCTGGACTGCCAATGAAGGCAAACGTATTAGGGTTACCATCAGCACGGCGGCGGAAGTTTCGGTTGAAAGAAGTGACGATGGCATTCTTGCGCGTATTATCGTCGGTATGACGCTTCCACTGTCCGATGCAAGGACCGCAGGCATTGGTCATGATGAGGGCTCCAATCTTCTTGAAATCATCAAGGATGCCATCACGCTCGGCTGTATAGCGAATCTGCTCTGAACCCGGGTTGATGATAAGCTGTCCCTTCACCTCAATACCTTTCTCATAAGCCTGACGGGCAATGCTGGCAGCACGGGCCAAGTCCTGATAAGAAGAGTTGGTACAGCTACCTACCAATCCTACTTCTACTACCATCGGATAATCGTTGGCAGGACCTTTTGCCTTCATGTGAGAGATTGGTGTGGCTGCATCTGGAGTGAACGGACCGTTAAGATGAGGTTCAACCTTAGAAAGGTCGATTTCAACAATCTGGTCGTAGAAAGCAGACGGATCTGCCAACACCTCATCATCAGCACGGAGTTCGGCTGCATTCATCTGTGCGAGAGATGCAATTTCTTCACGGCCTGTCTTGCGGAGATACTCGCTGGCATTCTGGTCGAATGGGAAGATAGAGCATGTGGCACCCAATTCGGCTCCCATGTTACAGATGGTAGCCTTGCCGGTAGTAGAGATGCTGTCCAATCCCTCGCCGAAGTATTCGAGGATGGCATTGGTTCCGCCCTTTACGGTAAGGATGCCGAGGATTTCGAGAATCACATCCTTAGGAGTGGCCCAGCCAGAGAGTTTACCTGTGAGATGCACACCAATGAGACGTGGCATCTTGAGTTCCCAAGGCTGACCGGTCAACACATCTACGGCATCAGCACCACCTACACCTACTGCCACCATGCCGAGACCGCCGGCATTAGGAGTATGAGAATCGGTACCCACCATCATACCTCCAGGGAATGCATAGTTTTCGAGCACTACCTGATGGATGATTCCGGCACCTGGTCCCCAGAATCCGATATGGTATTTCTGAGAAACAGACTTCAGAAAGTCGTAAACCTCCTTATTGGTCTTGCAAGCCTCAGGAAGATCTTGTGTTGCGCCCACATCGGCACGAATCAAGTGATCACAATGTACGGAAGCAGGTACGGCCACCTTGTCCTTACCCGCATTCATGAACTGCAAGAGTGCCATTTGCGCAGTCGCATCCTGCATCGCCACGCGATTAGGTCGGAAGTCAACATATTCCACACCTCTTTTATATGGTCGCAACTGTGTTGGGTCGAAAAGATGTGCAAAGAGCACCTTCTCGGCATAAGTAAGAGGTCGTTTCACTGTAGCCTTAGCCTGGGCTACACTTTCCGAATACGAAGCGTAAAAGCTTCTCAGCATTTCAATGTCCAATATCATCTTGTTCACAATTTTAATTAATTATACACTCTTTCGAGCTATTCTGTTTGCAAAAATACAACTTTTTCTACAAATAGTAGCATGTTTTATCGAAAATTTATCATTTTGATATGATTTTTCTATTTTTTGATAATTTTGTTGCATATTTATACGTTAATCACTCTCTTTTTCCGGAAAAACAGGATTATGATATGAAAAGACAAGAATGGCTACGGAAAGGCAAGAAAACAGAGAAAAAAAGAAAGGAAAGTGAAGAAAAGAGGAGTTAAAATGAAAGAAAAAGCAAAAATTTTTGGTACTCTCCGCATTATTTATTATTTTTGCAGATGTTATGAGAATAGACATTATTACAGTATTACCAGAGATGCTGGAGGGATTCTTCAATGAGTCCATTCTGGCACGTGCGCAGAAGAAGGGTCTAGCGGAGATTCATCTGCACAACCTGCGTGACTACACATTAGATAAATGGAAGCGTGTGGACGACTATCCATACGGCGGAAGTGCTGGCATGGTGATGCAATGTGAACCAATAGACCGCTGCATTGCTGCGCTGAAGGCAGAGCGCGAGTATGATGACGTGATTTACGTTTCGCCAGATGGTGAAACTTTCAATCAGAAGATAGCCAACGAAATGTCGATGCAGGGTAACCTCATCATCCTCTGCGGTCACTACAAGGGTATTGACCAGCGTGTGCGCGACCATCTCATTACCCGAGAAATCAGTGTAGGTGATTATGTGCTGACGGGTGGCGAACTTGCTGCAGCCATCATCTCAGATGCCGTCATCCGACTGGTTCCGGGTGTTATCAGCGACGAACAGAGCGCACTTTCCGACTGTTTCCAGGACGACATTCTTGCCGCCCCTATCTACACCCGTCCTGCCGACTACAAGGGATGGAAGGTTCCGGAGATTCTGCTCAGTGGCAACGAAGCCAAGATTCGCCAGTGGGAATTCGACCAGGCCATGGAAAGAACCAAGCGCCTGCGCCCTGACCTGCTGAAATAAGAAGAAATCATTGCTGATTACTATCATACCCAGAACGGTGATTTTTAGGCACGGTGTAATCCGTTCCTAAAAATCACCGTTCTACACATTCTCAAGCCATATACTAAAACTCTACACCTTATTTATCAACTACACCTTATTAATATTATTCTTTTTCTACGCATTTTTCACAGAAAGCCTCACCCAGCATGAAACCTTCTTCGTAGAGGCGTTCCAGTTTATCGGTATCCTTCTCTATTCTGCCAACTTCCAACGGGCGGATTGGACGGATACAGGTAATCTTACCCGCAGCCTCCAGATCATCTACAAGCTGGATCTGTTCGTTATAAGCCCGATGACGGTGACTCAGAGCCACACGCAGGCGAGGATAGTTCTTATATAAATAAGGTATCTTACGGTCTTTGCCCATATCACGCCATCCTTTGTTGCGAGTCAGGACAACCACATTGTGTTGCCACCCCATGTCAATGGCGTGCTGTACCGGAATACTGTCAGCAATACCACCATCCAACATCGGAATGCCATCCACTTCCACAATCTTGCTCACAAATGGCAAACTGCTGGAAGCACGCACAACATCCAGTGCACGCTGCCTGTCATGATTCTCGGAAAGATACATAGCCTTGCCCGTAAGACAATTGGTAGTAACCATCTCGAAACCATCGGCATACTTAAAATAGGTATCAAAATCGAAAGGCAAGAGCTGGTTCGGAAACTTATCGTAGAGCAATTTGCGGTCAAAGATACACCCCTGAGTCACTAGATGGCGAATACCGATATACTGGTATCGGGCCAGATAATCTATGTTAGAGATACGGGCACGCCGAGGTTGGCGGCTCATATACGACATGCCATTACATGCCCCAGCCGATACAGCCACCGTATAAGGGAAATGAACATCATGCTTCATGAAGGCATCCAGTACCCCACTGGTGAAGACCCCTCGCATGCCTCCTCCCTCAAGAACCAAACCTGTTGTTTTCAAATTCAATTTCATAACACACTCTCTGCTTTTAAAATTCTGAAAATAATTATATTTTGCTCGCAGCATAGACAATTTTCTTACATTTTGTCTAGCAAAAAGCCGTTTTTATATTAATTATTTATAAATTTACGCGTTTTATTCTATTTTGCTTGCAAAGATACGTATTTTTTGGGAAATAATTGCTAACTTTGCAAGCAAAATAATGTAAAATACTAAAAATATGTTCAGCAAAGAGACTTACATCAGCCGCAGACAGGAGTTGAAGAAGCTTGTGAAAAGCGGCGTAATTATACTTTTCGGAAATAACAATTCACCATGTAATTTCCCTAATAACGGATATTACCCTTTCCGTCAGGACTCGACATTCCTCTATTATTTCGGATTGCAGCGCGACGGTCTGGTAGGTGTGATAGATATAGACAACGATATTGAAACCCTGATTGGTGACGACATCGACCTCGTAGACATCGTATGGTACGGAAGCGTTGACAGTGTTCATGATCTTGCAGCACAGGTAGGCGTTCACAACTCAGCACCTATGAAAACACTCAAGACTATCTGCAACGACGCCATGTCGAAGAAGCGCAAGATTCATTTTCTGCCACCTTACCGCTACGACATCAAGCTGCAGGTATTCGACCTTCTGGGCATCCATCCTAACCAGCAGAAAGAAGAGGCCAGCATGGACCTCATCAAGGCTGTTGTGAAGATGCGTTCAACTAAGACCCAGGAAGAAATCGAGGAATTGGAGCGTGCTGCTGTCATCGGATACAAGATGCATACCACAGCGATGAAGCTCGTACGTCCGGGTGTGACAGAAAAATATGTTGCAGGTCAGGTAAGCGGCATTGCCCACTCTTACGGAGCCATGGTCAGTTTCCCAACCATCTTCAGTCAGCACGGTGAAATTCAGCATGGTTATCCATCTATGAATGTACTGGAAGAAGGCAGACTGGCACTCTGTGATGCAGGTGCAGAAACTATGAACAACTACTGTTCAGACAACACCCGCACCATGCCGGTGAGCGGAAAGTTCAGCCAGCGCCAGTTGGAAATCTACTCTATTGTAGAAGAATGCCACGACCATGCACTGGATGTAGCCAAGCCAGGCGTAAAATGGGCTGACGTACACTTCTCTGTTTGCCGCCTGCTCTTCGACCGCATGAAGGAACTCGGACTTGCAAAGGGTGATACAGAAGAGGCTGTAAAGGCTGGAGCACACGCCATGTTCCTGCCTCATGGTTTGGGCCACATGATGGGAATGGATGTTCACGACATGGAGAACCTCGACCAGATTAACGTTGGTTTCGACGAAGAGGTACGCCCTAATCTGGAGCAATTCGGTACCAACTGCCTGCGTATGGGTCGCCGTCTGCAGGAAGGTTTCGTGGTAACCGACGAGCCGGGAGTTTACTTCATCCCTGCCCTCATCGACGACTGGAAGGCATCCGGTCACTGTGCAGAATTCCTCAACTTCGACAAGATTGAGACCTATAAAGATTTCGGTGGTATCCGAATTGAGGACGATGTACTCATCACCAAAGATAGTTGCAGATTCCTGGGCAAAGACCGCATACCTTATCATCCAAAAGATGTTGAGGAGTTCATGGCAGCCAACAAGGAATAAAATTCCTGAAAGAGAAATCATTTCAGAAAAAGGAATCAGAGAGAAGATATAACAAGAACATTAATATAAAGAGAAAAGAATTCATGAAGAAAACTATGATTGTTGCAGCCTTGATGGCTTTGGTAGCCACAGGAGCAAATGCGAAGAAAGCTGCAGACTCTGCAGAAGTAGCAAAGAACAAACCTGTATTTACTGTAGTAAAGCAGAATCCTATCACTAGCATCAAGGACCAGAACCGCAGTGGTACGTGCTGGGCTTACTCTACCCTCAGCTACTTCGAGAGCGAAATCTTGAAGAAGACAGGCAAGACCTACGACCTCAGCGAAATGTTCGTAGCCAACAAGACTTATATGGACCGCGCCACAGTGGCTGTAAGAATGCACGGCGACGTGAGCTTCTCTGAGGGTGGTAGCGCCTACGATGTACTCTATGCTTTGCAGCACTATGGTATTGTACCTGAGTCTGCCATGCCTGCACCAGGTTCATTGACAGGTGACTCTTTGGCTAACTTCGGTGAGTTCTTCAATGTAATGACTCCATACGTAGAGGCAGTAGCAAAGAGCACAGCTAAGAAGCTTTCTCCAGCCTGGAAGAGCGGTCTTCAGGGCATCATCGACTCTTACATCGGTAAGGCTCCTGAGAAGTTTA
Organism: uncultured Prevotella sp.; assembly: GCA_958369755.1. Taxonomy (GTDB): domain Bacteria; phylum Bacteroidota; class Bacteroidia; order Bacteroidales; family Bacteroidaceae; genus Prevotella. The sequence continues at coordinate 46,360 of CATXJC010000005.1, read as the reverse complement.
CATACGAGGGCAAGCAGTATACTCCACAGAGCTTCTGCCAGAGCCTCGGTTTGAATCTTGATGATTATGTAACCATTACCAGCTACACCCACCACCCAATGTGGAGCAAGTTTGCTGTTGAGGTACAGGATAACTGGCGCTGGCCTTTGAGTTACAACGTTCCTATGGAAGACATCTGCAAGATCATCGACAACGCTGTAAACAACGGTTACACAGTAGCTTGGGGCGGTGACGTAACAGAAGATGGTTTCACTCGCAAGGGTCTCGGTATCGCTTACGACGTAAAGAAGGTTCGCTCTATGGCCGGTACAGATGCTGACCATTGGTTCAAACTCTCTAAGGACGAGAAGAAGGAGAAGTTTGATTCTCTCGGCGTAAATGCTCCTGAGATTGTTCCTACACAGGCTATGCGTCAGGAAGCATTCGACAATTGGGAGACAACTGATGACCACGGTATGCACATCTACGGTATCGCTAAGGATCAGAACGGCAAGGAGTACTACATGGTTAAGAACTCTTGGGGCGAGTATGGTGACTACAAGGGAACCTGGTACATGACCAAGGCTTTCGTAGCTTACAAGACTATGGACTTCATGGTTAACAAGAACGCCCTTCCTAAGGACATCCGCAAGAAGCTCGGAATCTAGGAGAGTTTTAATAGTTAAAAGTTATAGTTAACAGTCTATAGGTTTTCTATGGACATTCTCCTAAACAAAAATATTCAAGGGGCAGCAAACCGATGAGTTTGCTGCCTTTTTTGTTGCCAAGAAAATCTCTTATTCACTTATTTTGGGTTGCCAACAAGTCTTATTTTTACTTATTTCTAGGTAATTTAATAAAATTCCTCCCTAAACATTTCCTTTTGTCATTTTATTTTCGTAACTTTGGGGGCAGAAATAAAAAATAATTAAAATGCATTTTAAATGGAATTACGAATCACCAACACCTGAACAGCAAAAAGCAGCTGAAGAATTAGGCGCCAAGCTAAATATGAGCCCAGTTCTTGCCCATTTGCTCATCAAGCGCGAGATTACGACAGAGTCTGCAGCCAAACGGTTCTTCCGTCCACAACTCTCAGATCTCATCAATCCATTCCTGATGAAAGACATGGATATTGCCGTAGACCGCCTGAACGATGCTATGGGTAGAAAGGAACGTATCCTTGTTTACGGAGACTATGACGTAGACGGATGCACCGCCGTTGCCCTGGTGTACAAATTCTTGCAGCAATTCTATTCAAACATCGACTACTACATTCCCGACCGCTACGACGAAGGTTACGGAGTGAGCAAGAAAGGAATAGATTTTGCTCATCAGACTGGTGTAAAACTGATTATTATTCTAGACTGCGGAATCAAGGCTATTCAGGAGATAGAATATGCCAAAAGTCTAGGAATAGACTTCATTATCTGCGACCATCACGTTCCTGACGATGTGATGCCACCTGCTGTGGCCATACTCAATCCGAAGCGTCCTGACGATCCATTCCCATTCAAGCATCTCTGCGGATGCGGTGTAGGATTCAAGTTTATGCAGGCTTTTGCCAAGAACAACAACATTCCGTTCTCCAGGCTCATTCCTCTGCTCGACTTCTGCGCCGTGAGTATTGCTGCCGACATTGTGCCGGTGGTAGATGAGAACAGAATACTCGCTTTTCATGGTCTTAAGTTGCTGAATACCAATCCAAGTATCGGTCTGAAATCCATCATCGACATCTGCGGACTGAACGGACGCGAGCTCTCTATGAGCGATATTGTGTTCAAGATTGGTCCCCGTATCAATGCTTCAGGCAGAATGGAGAACGGCAAGCTGAGCGTAGATCTGCTGGTAGAAAGAGACTATTCCTCAGCCCTGCGCATGGCCAGACACATCAATGAGTACAATGAGCAGCGCAAAGACATAGACAAGCAGATGACTGAAGAAGCCAACGGCATCGTATCGCGTTTGGAAAGCATGAAACACAATTCCAGCATCGTGCTCTATGATGAAGGCTGGAAAAAGGGAGTCATTGGCATTGTTGCTTCCCGACTCACCGAAATCTACTTCCGCCCTACCATTGTTCTGACCCGGGATGGTGATATGGCTACAGGTTCAGCACGTAGCGTAACGGGATTTGACATCTACTCAGCCATCAAGAGTTGCCGTGACCTCCTGCTCAATTTCGGTGGTCATACCTATGCTGCCGGACTTACCTTGAAGTGGGATAAGGTTAGAGAGTTCAGAGACAGGTTCCAGCATTATGTAGAAGAGCATATTTCGCCTCAACAGACAGAACCGATGCTCAACATAGATGCTGAAATAGACTTTAAAGACATTACCAAGCATCTGCAGGCCGACTTGAAGCGCTTCTCTCCTTTCGGTCCATGTAACCAGAAACCTATTTTCTGCACCAACCGGGTATATGATTATGGTACCAGCAAGGTGGTGGGCAGAGAACAGGAACACATCAAGTTGGAACTGGTAGACTCAAAATCGAGCACGGTCTTAAACGGCATCGCTTTCGGTCAGAGTGCAGCTGCCCGCTACATCAAGAGTAAGCGAAGTTTCGACATAGCCTTCACCATAGAAGAGAATATTTTTAAGAAAAACCAAGTTCAACTTCAGATAGAAGACATCCGTCCAAACGAAGGATGAGGTACTTAGCCCTATGCATGGATTAGGCACTGATTACTCGGATTACACGGATTTGTAGAGCAAATCCGTCAGGACGCAAAAGCATCGAAATCTGCAAGGGCAAAAGTTTCAAAAAATGGCAGATAAATATCAAGAAATACTACGTACATATTGGGGGTATCCTGACTTTCGCGGCATACAACGAGACATCATCGAAAGTATAGCCCGAGGTGAGGATACCCTCGGTCTTATGCCTACAGGTGGCGGTAAATCCATCACCTTCCAGGTTCCAGCCCTTGCCCAAAAGGGCGTCTGCATTGTGGTAACTCCACTCATTGCGCTGATGAAGGATCAGGTACAGCATCTCAAAGCCCGCAACATCCTGGCTGAAGCCATCTACACAGGATTGTCGCGCCAAGAGATTCTCCGAATATTGGAAAATTGTATTTTCGGTGAAATCAAGTTTCTGTATGTTTCACCAGAACGTCTTTCTTCAGAATTGTTCCAAACTAAACTGCGCCACATTCCGGTGAGTTTCATCACGGTAGATGAAGCTCACTGCATCAGCCAGTGGGGTTACGATTTCCGCCCGTCTTACCTCGAAATTGCAAAAATAAGAGATATGAAGCCCGGTGTACCAGTCCTTGCTCTTACGGCTACGGCCACTCCCGATGTAGTAGAAGATATCCAGAACCAGCTTCACTTCAAGAAGCAAAACGTATTTAAAATGAGTTTTGCCCGCAAGAATCTTGCCTATGTGGTGCGCACCACCAACGACAAGTTGACCGAAATGGTTCATATCCTACAGTGTACCCAAGGCTCAGCAATCATTTACGCGAGAAGCCGAAAACGAACCAAGGAGATGGCAGAACTTCTGAACAAACAAGGTATTTCTGCTACATTTTACCATGCCGGACTGGATTCCGACGTGAAGGATATCCGACAGAAAAACTGGCAAAATGACGAGATAAGGGTAATGGTAGCAACCAATGCTTTCGGCATGGGAATAGACAAGTCAGATGTGAGAATGGTAATTCATATAGATTGTCCAGACTCACTGGAAGCCTATTTTCAAGAGGCGGGTCGAGGCGGAAGAGACGGCGAAAAGGCTTATGCTGTGCTGCTCTACAACCAGAGCGATGAAAACAAACTCATGAAACGCATAGACGAAACCTTCCCAGATAAAGAATTCATCAAAGACGTATACGAGCATCTTGCTTACTTTTTCCAGGTGGCAGTTGGAAGCGGAATGGGACAGACTTTCATGTTCGAGATAGAGAAGTTCTGCTTCACCTACAAGTACTTCCCTACTCGCGTAGACTCGGCTCTGCGCATTCTGGAGCGCTCAGGCTATATCCACTACGAGGACAATCCTGACGGAAAAGCAAGAATCAGATTTAACATCAGCCGAAATGATCTCTATCTGCTAGAGAATGTTTCGGAGAAGGAAGAGTCTGTTATTACGGGGCTTCTGCGTAATTACGGCGGTCTGTTTACCGACTATGTTTACATTGATGAGTCGCTGATAGAGCGTGTAAGCGAACTAAACCGTCAGCAGGTATACATGATTCTGAAAAATCTGAGTGCCCGCCACATCATCGACTTCATTCCCCGCCGCAAGACACCTTATATCAGCTACACGCGTCCTAGGGAAGATGGTTTCAGAGTTATCATCCCTGAGGAGGTATGGGAAGTACGCAAGAAACAGTTTACTGCCCACATCAAGAGCATTATCAGTTATGCAAAGAACGACAGCATCTGCCGTTCGCGCCAGCTTCTGAGTTATTTTGGCGAAAAAACGAAAATGAAGGACGACTGCGGGATATGTGATGTCTGCATAGACCACAAAATACCCCAGAAGCAAACTATTATATCAGAAATTCTAGACTTGCTGAAAGACGGAAAGCCACATGACATTACAGAACTAAACCAACTGAAATATGATTCAGAAGATATGGCTGCAGTTCTTGAAGAAATGGTTGTGGAGAATATGATGAATGTTGAGGAAGATGAAATCCGGCTTGAACCGAAACCGGAAATGAAGCCCTAATATCTTATAAGTCCTGAAGGAGTAAAAGCTTTTCAGAAGAGAGATGCTTTTGCCTTTTCAGGGCTTTTTGTATATGCCAGCATTGGGATTTCGCATACGCCAGCAGCGAGATTTGTATATGCCAGCAACTTATACCCCCATATAAACAGAAAAAAGGGAACGACACCTCTCGGGCCATTCCCTTTTCAACATTATGTACGAGAAAAAAATTAGTTATTCTCAGGGCGAAGTTTACGAACTGTAACACCAGCCTGCCACATTTCCTTGTTGCGCATAGCCTCGAGTTCAGCGTTCAACTTCTCGCGGTAATCAGCCTGAGAGTTCTTGTCGATAGAAATCTGAGCCTCGTTACCAGTCTTTACAGAGTAGTACAACCACTCCATTACAGGCTTGATAGCCTCACGGAAACGAGGAGCCCAGTCAAGAGCACCACGCTGAGCTGTTGTTGAACAGTTAGCATACATCCAATCCATACCCTTAGCACCGAAGAGAGGGCCAAGGCTCTGTGTGAGCTCCTCAACAGTCTCGTTGAAAGCCTCAGATGGAGAGTGACCATTCTCGCGGAGCACGTCATACTGTGCCTCCAACAATCCCTCAATTGCACCCATCAATGAGCCACGCTCACCTGTGAGGTCAGAAGTAGCCTCACGCTGGAATGTTGTCTTGAACAAATAACCGGCACCGATACCGATACCGAAGGCAATAGTCTTCTCCTCTGCCTTGCCAGATGCATCCTGGTATACAGCGTAAGAGCAGTTCAAACCACGACCCTCGCAGAACATAGTGCGGAGAGAAGTACCAGAACCCTTAGGTGCAACCATGATAACATCAATATCCTTAGGTGGAACAACGCCTGTGCGATCGCTCCAGTTGATAGCGAAACCATGTGAATAATACAAAGTCTTACCTGCTGTGAGGTGTGGCTTAATCTTTGGCCAGCATGCAATCTGACCGGCATCAGAAAGCAACATACAGATGATAGTACCCTTTTCAGCAGCTTCCTCGATAGAGAACAATGTCTTACCAGGAACCCAACCATCCTTCAGACACTTCTCGTAGGTCTTACCCTGACGCTGTCCGACGATGACGTTGAAACCATTATCGCGAAGGTTACAAGCCTGACCAGGACCCTGGATACCATAACCGATAACTGCAATTGTTTCGTTCTTCAATACTTCACGTGCTTTCTCCAATGAAAATTCATGACTGGTGACAACAGTTTCCATTACGCCACCGAAATTCATTTCTGCCATAATTTTTATTTTTTTTGTGCGGCTTGCCGTTTGTGGAGCCGCGGGTTATACTTGTCCATACGGATGCGAGCTGTATTCTTATCCAAAGAGAGCCTGTTTGATCCGTCCACCCCCTATCCAAGAAGGCGGCTCTGGGTTTATTTATATTTTCTGAGTGCAAAGGTAAGCAAATAAAATGAAACTACCAAATTTTTCTTTCAATTTTTAATAAATTTAGCCTTACTTCTTACAACTTCCACCTCATTTGCGTCATTTTTGCCGTTTTTTGTTATCTTTATGCAGTATTCTTGCATTTTTTCTGCCTCACTTGTTTCTTCCAAATAGAAATGAAGTTGGTCTCCCTGGTGACTTTCTGCTACGTAAGCTATCTCAAATCTTTGCAAAAAGTGATTTTTGTAATAATCCAGATCAAAGAGGTCGAGAATATGTTCGATGTATTTTACCGAGTTGATGTGCCCGTTAACATCTACATCATGATAATAGGTATCAATGGTTCTCACCAGCTTGGCATTCTTGCCCATTTTCACTCTCGAACTTGCCTGGATAGGACAAGGTTTTTCTGAATCAATATATTCTTTGATGAGCCCGTCGTGAATTTCAAAAATATCAACAGGCTGTCGGGTCTCCGTATCAATCATTGCCCACACGCTCTTGCCGTAACCGTAAACCTTGGCTTCTTCTGATGATGATGTCTTGCAGCAGATTTTGAAATCTCGGGATGTGAAATATTTCATGGTACTCTCGCACCAGGTTTCTACCACAAAGCGGTCGTAAGACTTCGGCATCTCTGTCATCTCAATGGCCAGTCGGCTGAGAACCCATGTCTTGTGTCGGGGCATGAGGTAGTTCATACCGAACCCGCGGTCGTTGCTGTGAAAATCGGCAGCATTGAGCAGATGATTTCCGAGATGCCCCATAAAGAGGTGGCTGCTGAAATCGCAGTGGAAAGGCTCAGATAGGAATTCGTAACGCCCTACCTTATCTAATATTTTCTGTTCCATAATATCTGTCTCGTCCTTTTATCTTGTTGTTTGTCTTGTTGTTTTAAACCGAAAAAGCCCCCTGCTCCGCTAGTTTGAAGCCAGGGGAACAAAGGGCATCAAAATATGAAAGAAATCTAATCTTCTGAATTCTGCTTGAGATAATCAGAAATGGGTTCGTCAAAACTTCTCGTAACAGCGATTCTGCCGCTTCGGGTATACTGAAGGAGGCAGTTGTAGCTGTTGAGCTGCTGGAAGAGGTCGGCGATGTCTTCGGTAAGTCCTGCCAGAAGCACGGTGCTGTAGGTAGGATTCACCTCCATCATGCGGGCATCATGCTTGCGGATGGTGCGCGAAACCTCTGGATTTTCTAGCAATACCGGAGTGGAAATCTTGAAGAGAGCCACTTCATGGATGAAGATCTGGTCGTCGGTGTAGTAATCGCTCTTCACCACGTCAATCTTCTTCTCTATTGCCTTGTTGATTTTCTCTATCTGCTCTTCATCACTCCAAACCGTGATGGTATACTTGTGTATATTCTTGATACTGCTGGCCGAAACATTCAAGCTCTCGATATTTACCTGTCTGCGAGTAAACACGGCAGTAATCTGATTCAGGATACCGGCAATGTTTTCTGAGTAAACAAGCAATGTATATAATTTCTTTTCGTTGTTATTCTCCATTTTTCCAAATTTTAAAATAATCGGTTACTTTTCGGAGTTTTTCCTTTTCGGAGGATGCTCCCTCATGAAGGAATTTACACCTTATTATATATAGCCGAAAGCTTTTAATAATTCAACTCGAGTTGCATCTCATCTACACTCTTGCCCGGCAGCGTCATCGGAACGATGTCTTCATTCTCCTTGATGGCGCACTCCAACAGGTAAGGACCCTTGGTGCTGATCATCTTCTCCACCTTAGCCTGAAGGTCCTTGCGGTCTATTACCACATCGTATGGTATGCCGTAGGCCTTGGCAATCTCTGCATAATGAGGATTCATCATGTGGGTGAAGGAGTGACGGCCGCCGAACATCAGGTCTTGCCACTGGCGAACGTTGCCCAGATAGTTGTTGTTCAGCAGAATCATCTTTACCGGTGCCTGCTGCTCCATGATGGTGCCTAGTTCCTGGATGTTCATCTGGAAACCGCCGTCGCCGAAGAAACAGCAGATGGTGCGGTCGGGAGCTCCGAAGGTGGCACCGATGGCTGCCGGAAGGCCGAAGCCCATGGTTCCGAAGCCACCACTGGTTACGATGCTCAGCTTCTTGGTAAACTTGAAGTAGCGGCTACTGATCATCTGGTTCTGACCTACGTCGTTTACGAGAACTGCTTCATTATGAGTAGCTTCCGTTATCACGTTGGTCACCTCGCCCATAAGCAGCGGTCCCTCTGTAGGGTGGATATCCTTCTCTATTACCTTCTCCTGTTCCTGCTGGCGGTATTCCTCGAAGGAATCTCTCCACTCACGGTGAACATTCTTGTTCAGCAGACGGGTAATGGCTGGCAGACTCTGCTTGCAGTCGCCCACCACAGCCACATCGGTCTTGATAACCTTATCAATCTCAGCCTTGTCAATGTCCAGGTGGATAATCTTTGCCTGAGGAGCATACTTAGAAGGCACGCCTGTGATACGGTCGCTGAAACGCATACCGATGGCGATGAGCACATCACACTCCTGGGTCTTCATATTGGTAGCATAAGAACCGTGCATGCCGAGCATACCCATGTTGAGCGGGTGGTTGCTAGGCAGGGCAGAAAGGCCGAGCAGGGTTCTGCCGGCAGGGATATCTGCCTTCTCGAGGAATTCGATGAGTTCATTATGTGCACCGCCAAGCTCTACTCCATGACCCACGAGGGCGAATGGTTTCTTGGCATTGTTGATGAGTTCGGCAGCTTCAGCCACCGCCTTTTCATCTATCGTAGGATAAGGGTTGTAAGATGTAACCTTCTCACATTTCACTGGTTCCCACTCGCATGTAGCCACCTGCGCATTCTTTGTAAAGTCGAGCACCACAGGTCCCGGACGTCCGCTGCGGGCGATGTAGAAAGCACGGCTCACAGCCCATGCCACATCCTCGGCACGGCGTATCTGGTAAGACCACTTGGAGATTGGCTGGGTAACACCCACGAGGTCTACCTCCTGGAAGGCATCGGTACCCAGGGCACCTACGCCTACCTGTCCGGCGATGACTACGATTGGTGTAGAATCCATCATGGCATCAGCGATGCCGGTCAATGTATTAGTAGCTCCAGGACCACTAGTGACAAGAGCGACGCCCACTTCGCCGCTGACTCGGGCATAACCCTGTGCAGCGTGAGCAGCAGCCTGCTCGTGACGTACCAAGATGTGGTCAAACATCTTCTTTTCACCTCTCGTGTAACCGTACAGTGCATCAAACACTGGCATGATGCTGCCGCCCGGATATCCGAAGATGGTTTTAACATCCTCGTTTTTCAGGGAGCGCATCAGTGCTTCGGCTCCTGTTATTACTTCTTTTGCCATTTATATGTTATTATTCTGAATAATTCAAAAACTTTTCTTTTCTCAAAGACTCTAAAAACTGTCTTTTCAAAGACTCTCGAAGACTAGTCGATGATTCTCACACCGCCCTTATCTGCCGAACTTACGCTCTGGGCATAAGCGCGCAGTGCCTTGCTAACCACGCGGTTGCGCTTCAGCGGCTGCTGTGGACGTGCTGCGAGTTCCTCGTCAGAGAGCTTCACATTGATGGAGCGGCTAGGGATATCAATGACGATGATGTCGCCATCCTTAATCTTGCCGATGTTACCACCTGCTGCAGCCTCAGGGCTGATGTGACCAATGCTCAAGCCTGATGTACCGCCTGAGAAGCGGCCGTCGGTGATGAGGGCACATTCCTTGCCCAGGTGACGGCTCTTGATGTAAGAGGTTGGGTAGAGCATCTCCTGCATGCCAGGGCCACCCTTCGGACCCTCGTGGGTGATGACTACGCAGTCGCCTGAGTTAACCTTTCCGCCGAGGATGCCTTCGCATGCATCTTCCTGAGAATCAAAGCATACGGCCGGACCCTCAAAATGCCAGAGCACTGGGTCTACGCCGGCTGTCTTTACTACGCAACCGTTCTGGGCGATGTTGCCGAAGAGCACTGCCAGTCCGCCATCCTTGGTGTAGGCATGCTCGAGGTCGCGGATACAACCCTCGGCGCGATCGGTGTCAAGACTCTCCCACTGAGCATCCTGGCTACCCATCTGGGTAGAGAACTTTCTGCCCGGTGCTGAATGGTAGATTCTGTCAGCCTCGGCATCAATCTCTGTGCCGGTAATGTCGTATTTCTTCATCTGCTCATCGAGTGTTTTGCCGTCAACACGCTTTACGGCGCCGTTGATCAGACCGCCCTTGTTCAGCTCGTTCAGGATACCGAGGATACCACCTGCGCGGTTGCACTCCTGTACACTGTATTTCTGGGTGTTAGGGCTCAACTTGCAGAGGCAAGGCACCTTGCGGCTCAACTGGTCGATGTCTTCCATCTTGAAGTCTGCGCCAGCTTCCTGAGCTACTGCCAGCAAGTGGAGCACGGTGTTGGTGCTTCCGCCCATGGCGATGTCCAGGGTCATGGCGTTGAGGAATGCGTCGCGGGTAGCTATATTGCGTGGCAATACGCTCTCGTCGCCGTCCTCATAATATGCATAAGCGTTCTTAACTATCTGGCGTGCAGCATCTTTGAAGAGCTGGATGCGGTTCTTGTGGGTAGCAAGAATGGTTCCGTTGCCTGGCAAACTCAGACCGATGGCCTCGGTGAGTGAGTTCATTGAGTTGGCGGTAAACATACCTGAACAGCTACCGCAACCTGGGCAGGCGCACTGCTCAATCTGCGTCATCTCCTCGTCAGAAACGCTTGTATCAGCACCCTTAATCATAGCTGTAATCAAGTCGGCGTTCTCACCCTTCCAGCGTCCGGCTTCCATAGGTCCACCTGAGCAGAACACGGTAGGAATGTTCAGTCGCATAGATGCCATGAGCATACCTGGGGTTACCTTGTCGCAGTTTGAGATGCAAATCATGGCGTCGGCTTTGTGAGCATTGACCATGTATTCTACAGAGTCGGCAATGATGTCACGGCTTGGGAGGGAATAGAGCATTCCGTCGTGTCCCATTGCGATACCGTCGTCAACGGCGATGGTATTGAATTCGGCTGCGTAGCACCCCATAGCTTCGATTTCCTTCTTGACGATCTGACCGATTTCATGAAGATGGGTATGACCTGGCACAAACTGAGTAAAGCTGTTCACGATAGCAATGATTGGTTTACCAAACTGCTCGTGTTTCATACCTGCAGCTACCCAGAGTGCTCGGGCACCTGCCATTCTTCTGCCTTCAGTGCAGACGCTACTTCTTAATGGATGTTTCATATCTTTTTTTCTTTTATTTCCTTGCTTAAAAGGGCTCTTTCGAGCCCATTTGTTATAATTTGCCTGCAAAGATACAGAGAATTTATGTAATAGCCAACTAATTTCGTATAAAATTTCAGAAAACTTCGTTTTTTTGTTAGAAAAACAAATAAAATGCTTACAATTTATCACGATAGATACTCATTTCTGCTGATTTTGTGCAAAAAAACAAGAAAGAGCTTATTAACCACACTGAACTCTTATCTTATTAAGATTACCTGACGAAAAAGTATAAAGCGAGGCGGCCAGACATGTAAGAAAGATAAGAAGAAAAAAAATCCTCCTAAACCGAAGTTTAGGAGGACCTGGTCACAAGACCAAATATCTGAAACTACTTATTTCTTTATTCAGCTGCATTGTTATCATTGAATGTAGCAACACGGTTGAACTCAACCTGCTTGAAGAGCTTGTCAGTAGCACCCATACCCTTAGCCTGAAGACGATTTGCGCTAATCTTGTAAGTCTTAACGAGAATGTTCTTTACAGCATTGGCACGAGCCTCAGAAAGTTTCTGGTTAAGTTCCTTAGAACCCTCTGGAGATGCATAACCCTTAATTTCAACCTTAGCATTTGGATGATTCTTCATATACTGAGCAATCATCTCGATGTTTGGCATCTGGCTACGCTCTACTTTTGACTTACCTACAGTAAACAATACTGTTGGCTGCAAATTGGTAGCAGTAGCTGGCTTTACATACTTAGGAGCCTTCTGGCACTCATTGAGCGCATTCTGGAGATCCTTGATCTGCTTGTCCTTAGCTGCGAGTTCAGAATCCTTGCTATTCAAGTCGTTGCGGAGGTTGTTGATCTGACCATTCAAACCATCAATCTCGTTCTGGTCGCGTGGAGTTACGATAGTGAAGTTGTGAGAGTTGTTAGAACCCTTGAACTTGTAGTTAACACCCACCTTAACCTGGAAAGCAGACTTGTTAACATCAAACTGGCAACCATTGCAAGCACTCTTGTTGTCGTGAAGGAACCAATTCATAGATGGCTCTACATATACCTGCCAAGCCTTGTTTGCGCCAAGGTTGAATGCGAAGTCAACACCTGCGTTAGCTGTGAGGGCATTGAGGTTGCCATTATGAAGGTTGAAAGAGTGGTAACCACCGATGCCTGCCAATGGGATGATTTCGAATTTACGTGGCTCACCCTTGTAACCCAAGAAGAGGTTTGTTGCATTGATAGTACCGATGAACTTACCGCTTGCACCACGAACCAAAGTCTTATGTGTAAAAGGCAGGTTGCGGTTACGAGCATAGAGGTCAGCCTCTACAGCAGCACCCCAAACTGGAGTAAACCACTTTCCGAGACGTACACCTACTGAAGGATTTACGTTCTTGAACCATGCATTGTGAGTAGTCTTTGTAGCAGCTCCAACGTTTACACCAAGATACCAATTGTCAAAGAACTTGCTCTCCTGTGTAGTCTGAGCAGATGCAGATACTGCCATTACGGCAGCAGCAAACATTAATACTAACTTTTTCATTTTCTCTCTAAAATTTGATTTTATATAAATTACTTAAAACTTCATTTTCAGGGTGCAAAATAATAAAAAAAATTATTAACTACCAAATTTTTGGCCATATTTTATGCTGTAAAACATAAAAAATGGAGAAAAAGAACATTTTAATATCCTATTTCTCCATTCTATTTTACTCAAAATGAATAATCTGAGCCATTATTGGTTCTATCCGTTTCTATCAGAAAACATCTTCTGAAGAAAGCTAAAGTTCGAAAACCTGAGCGCTTCTGCCTGCGATGGTTACCTGCTTGTTGCCCAAGCCAGAAACCGAGAGTTTCAGCGTGCGAGGCAAGGCATTCACCACTTTAAGCCAGGTTTTGCCCGATTTAGAATCCTTCACCACACTGGTGCCCACATATTTCTTCAGCGCATCCGGCAGACTGAGCACGGATGAGATGTAGAGGTCACCGGCATGCTGACCGAACATCTTCTGAATCTTGTAGCTCTCGCTCGCGCGTACATTATTATTATCAAAGTAAATCATGTCCGGCTGCCAGTTGCTGTATCCGTCCTTACACAAGAGAGGAGCATAGGATGTCATTTCTACCACATCGCCGTTGCGCTCCACATTGCAGAGGTGGATGCCCTCAGCCAGCGCATTGTCTACCGCATTGGTACCGCGAGATGCATATTCGCCCAGATAAACCTTAGGAGCCTTGCGGTCGTAATGGTCGTAATAATCCTGATGGTTCAGGAACCAGCCCGGCTGCTCGTAATAATGCTCGTCTACGGCATCAATCCAGCGCTTGTTTTCGCGGGCAATCTTCCAACCCTCAATATAATCGGAAGACGGGAAGTGGAACGGACCTACGGTACCTACCACCTCTATCTGAGGATATTTCTGCTTCACCGCCTTGCAGATCATCAGGTAGCGCTGCTCAAAATCGGTAGAGATGAGGTCTTCGTTGCCGATGCCTATCATCTTGAGGTTGAATGGAGCCGGATGGCCCGCATCGGCTCTCATCTTAGCCCACTTAGAGGTGGCTGGGTCGCCATTCGCCCACTCTACCAGGTCCAGCACATCCTGAATATACTGAGGCATCTCGCTCATCGGGATTCCGCCCTGCTGACCAGCCACTCCGCGCTCATCTGCCACAGAGTTCTGACAAGGAACACCTGCCGCCAATACAGGCAGCGGCTCGGCTCCCATATCCTCGCACCACTGGAAATACTCATAGAAACCCAGCTGGCGGGTCTGATGGTATCCCCAGATGTTGTAGGCTGGCTTGCGATCTTTCTGCGGCCCCACGCTCTCCTTCCAGTGGTAAATGTTCTTGAGCCCCTGACCGTGGAGCATGCAGCCGCCCGGGAAGCGCACGAAGCGAGGCTTCAGGTCGGCAATGGCCTCGGCAAGGTCTTTACGCAGTCCATGACCCTTGTAAGTATCTTGTGGTTTGAGACTTACCAAATCTACCGCCACTTTCTGCTCGCCCTTAGGCAGAATGGCGAACCGGATGTTCTTGCCCAGCTTGCCCTCCTTGGTGGTGGCTTCACTGGCGAGTTCGCCCTCATATTTATCGGTCACGATGAGCTGCGCCTTATATTCCTTCCAGTCTGCGCCCTGCACCTTAATCTTGGTCTGGCATACCGGCAATCCCTCCTGGTTTACGAGCGCCAGGGTGAGGTTTTTCTTCTTGGCATCAATGCAGCGGGCGTGCAGGCTCACCTCGTAGATGGCTGGCTGATGCTTACCCTCCTTGCCCTCAACGGCAGTTCCGCGACGTATGGCGATGCCGTCCCAACCTATATTATAAATAGGTGTAGCGCCCAGAACGGCGTAATGGGTATTGTTCTGGCTCACCCCATTTTCGGTGGCGATGCCCTCTTTCTCTACCCCCACCCATGCCGTGGTGGCGTTCCACTGGCGGCGGTGGTCTTCCATGTTATACTCGAAGTCGCCGTTCTGCAACATTTCTGCAGAGAGTCCTCCGTCGGCAGCGCGGCTGATGTCTTCGAAGAAGATACCCATCAGCTTATTGGAGATGCGGTGGGATTTCTGCGGATTGATACTGAGGTTGGCAGGGATTTCCGAATCTTCCGGCAGGTCGATGTGGTTTACCTTGGCATAAGCTGCGAGGTCGGCATCGGTCTTCGGCATCGGCTGGGCGTTGAGTTTTGCCTCTTCAGAGAGGGCGTGGAACCAGGAACGGATGTAGTTGAGATGCACTGCCGGCACCTCGAAATCGCAGCCATGGAAGAGTTTTCCGCCGATGGTTGCGGTGTCGCGCTGCCAGAGTATCTCGTCGGCAGAAGCTTCCAGCGTATCTTCCTTGAAGGTACGGAAATCGTTGCTTGCCTGTACGTATCGCTTGCCCTTGGATGTCTTGAGATAGATGTCGAAGTTGCCGTCATCCATCTGATAGGCAGCCACATCCTTCACGCCTTTTTCGCGGATGATGGGATAATCCTGCGGGCGCCAGGTGATGAGGTCTTCTGAATAGGCTACGGCAAACTGCGGTGCATGCTGGTTCACGCTCCAGAGTGCGCGCCATGTGCCGTCGTTGGCTTTTACCACGAAGGGGTTATACATCTTCTTTTCAGCTCCCCACGGACCGTAGTCGCTGGCGCAGAGCTGTCCTACATCCACCCAACGCTCATCGTCGGTGAAATAAGCCAGATGCAAGCCCTGGTTGGGTGCTGGCGAATAGATGAATATCTGGCAGATGGAGTCCTTGCCCTGTATGGTGTATGCAGGGGCATCCTTGTCTATTTGCTTCTGCATCTGCTGCCTGCTGACAGCCTGACTGGCACTGGCAGCTGCCACGAGCAGCGCTGATGCAAATATGTACTTTAGTTTTATCATGTTTCTATATTTTTAGATTAATATTATTTGTGTCTGTTTTACACTCTTTCTCTCGGCTTGATAAAAAGGCAGAGTGCATCCCTGCACCCTGCCCCACAAATTAGAGAGTTATAAAAAATCAAGTATGCAGTGACTTAAGCACTGCTTCTTTCTGAAATAATTATCTTCTTTCTAGCTGTAATATTCCTTCTTGCCGGCAGCCAGCGTATTCTTCATCAGCGAACAGATGGTCATCGGACCAACGCCTCCCGGAACAGGAGTGATGAAGGAGCACTTCTCTGCCACCTCGTCAAATTTCACATCACCGTTCAGGCGGAAACCACTTTTCTTCGTAGCATCAGGCACGCGGGTGGTACCCACATCAATGACTACGGCTCCCGGCTTCACCATATCGGCTGTCACGAAATCAGGACGGCCTATGGCTGCGATGATGATATCTGCCTCCTGACATTCTTTCTTCAAATTCTTGGAATGGGAGTGGCATACGGTGACGGTAGCATCGCCATACTGCTTCTGCATCATCAGCTGAGCCATGGGCTTGCCTACGATGTTGCTTCTGCCCAGAATGACGCATTTCTTGCCACTGGTCTCAATATTGTAATGCTGCAGCAGGGTGAGGATACCGAGCGGAGTGGCAGAGATGAAACAAGGCATGCCGAGCGACATTCTGCCCACGTTTACCGGGTGGAATCCGTCTACATCCTTGCGGTAATCTATTGCCATAGTCACCTTCTGCTCATCGATGTGCTTAGGCAGAGGAAGCTGAACGATGAATCCGTCAACATCATCATCCTGGTTCAGCTTGTCTACACACTGCAGGAGCTCTTCTTCGGTAACATCCTCCTCATAACGGATGAGGGTCGACTTAAATCCACACTTCTCGCAGGCCAGCACCTTGTTCTTCACATAGGTTTCACTGCCTCCGTCGTGCCCTACGAGCACGGCTGCCAGGTGTGGCTGCTTGCCACCGGCGGCTACAATCTGTGCCACCTCCTGGGCTATCTGTTCCTTGATGGCGGCTGCCGTCGCCTTTCCGTCTATAAGCTGCATTTTTCTTTAGTTTAACGTTTATACTTTTCTTACATTCCCGGCATCTTAGGCATGCCTGGCATACCCTTCATGCGGCTCATCATCTGCGCCATTTTGTTGCCGGTCATCATCTGCATCATCTTGCGGGTCTGGTCAAACTGCTTAATGAGTTTGTTCACCTCCTGGATGTTGGTGCCCGAACCCTTAGCGATGCGCTGGCGGCGTGACGTGTTGAGGATGGCCGGATTGGTGCGCTCCTTAGGAGTCATACTCTGGATAATGGCCTCTACGCCCTTGAATGCATCCTCTGGGATGTCTACGTCGCGGATAGCCTTGCCCACGCCCGGAATCATCGCTGCCAGATCCTTGATGTTACCCATCTTCTTAATCTGCTGAATCTGGTTGTAGAAATCGTTGAAGTCAAACTGGTTCTTTCTGATTTTCTTCTCCAGTTTCTTGGCCTCTTCCAGGTCGAACTGCTCCTGTGCGCGCTCTACGAGAGATACCACGTCACCCATGCCGAGGATTCGGTCTGCCATACGAGCTGGGTGGAACACGTCAATGGCGTCCATCTTCTCGCCGGTACCTATAAACTTGATTGGCTTGGTTACCACGGTACGGATACTGAGGGCAGCACCACCGCGGGTATCACCATCGAGCTTGGTGAGAACAACGCCGTTGAAGTCGAGGCGGTCGTTGAATTCCTTGGCTGTGTTTACGGCATCCTGACCGGTCATGGAGTCAACCACGAAGAGGGTTTCGTCTGGACGGAGATGATTCTTGAGATTGCTGATCTCGTTCATCATCTGCTCATCAATGGCGAGACGTCCGGCTGTATCGACGATTACCACATCGTTGCCGTTAGTCTTAGCCTGCTGGATGGCATGGTCGGCGATACTGAGCACATCCTTGTTCTCAGGCTCGCTGTATACCGGAACACCCACCTGCTCACCCACTACATGGAGCTGCTGGATAGCTGCCGGACGGTAAACGTCGCAGGCCACGAGCAATGGCTTCTTGCCTTTCTTGGTCTTGAGCATGTTGGCAAGCTTGCCACTGAAGGTAGTCTTACCCGAACCCTGCAGACCGCTCATGAGGATGACGGCCGGATGACTTTCGAGCTTCAATGGGGCTTCTTCGCCGCCCATGAGTTCTTCCAGTTCATCGTGCACCAACTTGATCATCAACTGTCCCGGCTTTACTGCAGTAAGTACATTCATGCCGAGTGCTTTCTCCTTCACCTTGTTGGTGAATTCCTTAGCCACTTTATAGTTTACGTCGGCGTCGAGGAGTGCACGGCGCACATCCTTCATGGTTTCCGCCACGTTGATTTCTGTAATTTTTCCCTCGCCCTTCAAGATTTTGAACGAGCGTTCCAGTCTATCACTTAAATTTTCAAACATTTTTCTTTCTTTATATTTTTGGCTACAAAGATACGACTTTTTTTCGAGAAAGCCAACTTGTTTATGCTTTTTTTTATCCCGTCGGCTAAAATAGCTGTCGCTCTGCCTTTCCCGAGTTCATTTCTTCAGTTTTCTCTTGTGCTTATTTTTCAAGATTCTCCTTCTTTTTCGATTTTGATTCAGCATCAGAAGTTGCTTTTTTCTCTTCTGTAGCCATTTCAGAAGGAGGATCTTTCTTAAAAGCCGAGACATCATACGGATTAGTCAATTCATACTTTTTCCCCGTTGCTTTTTCATAAGCAGCTACCACAGGATCCTTATGTTCCATTTTTTCAAATACCTTTTTAGCCTGTTGCAGATGCTTCTTATCACGTTTTCCCTGTTTATCCATCCATCCGAAAGCATCAAAACCAATGCCAGCAGATGAAGTTGGCAAAGAGTTTATCTTCTCCTGAATATCTTCTTCCATGTTTTTGATGCCTTCCTGATTCTTGCCCCAAACTGTCACTTCGCCTAATTGTTTGGCATCCGGCAAGAGAAACAGAGTATCCGGCAGTTCCTTGTACCGGATAGTTGCCTTCATAAAACCAGGTTTCGATACGGTTGCTGAATCAAACTGATAGCGCATCGTCCAATAGCCCCGATAATCTGTTCTTGCCCAATGATTGTTATTGGTATGAATAAGTGCTTCACGAATAGGCACATGATTTTCTGCCGATGCGATGACACACGTTTTCTGCGCATAGGCTACCTGCCCTAACATGGCAAGCAATACTGTTAAAATCAATATGATACGCTTCATGCTTTTTCTCTGATTTATATCTTTTCTTTGTACCAGACAAATTACTTCTTCTTAATATGAATCTGATACAAAAGTAATGATTAAATCTGATACTTCATTAAATTCCCCAAGAAGTTTAAGTTCATTTAAAGAGTAATGTAAAAAAATTAAGCGTCTATAACAGTTGGTCTATTTATATAGTATCATTCAAAGGTATATAGCATCATTCAAAGGAAAGATATGGTGTTTTCAAACTAAGAAATATTTTTATAAGTAAAAGCATATAGTTTTTAGAGTTCTTGCATATAGTCTTTTTAGTCAAAACACATAGCTTCCCAGATATTACCACTAGGCTCAGCAGCTCTGCCGAGCCTAGTCAGCAGGTCTGCCGACTGCAGTCAGCACATCTGCCGAGCCTAGTGACAAATCCCAGTAAAAGCAGTACCGTTACTGCAGAAATAATTCACTTAATTCTATTGAATTCATTTGATTATTCGACTATTCCACGTTGCTCGATTCTCTTAGCCTCTTCAAGAAGCTTGATGGCATCTACATACTGAGCGATGCCCTGAGCCACCTCCTTGGCAGCCTTCATCGCCAAAACTACAGTCTGCGGACGGTGTACCACATCACCTCCGGCGAACACACCGCGACGGGTGGTCATACCGAACGGACGTTCAACAACTTTAACATATCCCTTCTCATCCACCTCGATTCCGGCTGTGGTAGAAACGATACGGTTGGCTGGTCTTGAACCGATGGCGAGATAGATTCTGTCGAATTTTTCTACCCTTTCACCCTCAGGAGTGTTCAGAACACAGCTTCCCAGACGGCCGTTTTTGCCCTTCAGAAAGGCCTCAACGGTAGTTTTCCACTCAAATTTCACGCCTTCCTTCACAGCATCTTCATATTCGCTCCGGATGGCAGGCATCTCTTCCTGGGTCTTACGATACAGCACGGTAACATCGGCACCCAGACGGATAGCAGTACGGGCAGCATCCATGGCCACGTTTCCGCCGCCAATGACACCCACCTTCTCGCCATCGCGCAGCGGAACCATATCGCGGGGCAAAGCGCCTTCGTTATAGGCATTTACGTTGTGCAGGAAGTAGGTACTCTGGCTCACGCCGTGGAGCTTGGAGCCCGGTGTAGAGTCCATGTTCTGAGGCACGTTTGTACCTGTGCCCATAAAGATGGCGTCGTAGCCTGCACGGAACAGACTGTCGATGGTTACATTGTTCTCGCCCACCATGCAGTTGGTGATAAACTGCACGCCGAGGGCAGCAATTTTTTCCACCTCAGCACGTACCACCGTCTTAGGCAAGCGATACTCCGGAATACCGTACATCAGCACGCCTCCCGGCTCAGCCTGACCCTCGAAAATGGTAACGTTGAAGCCCTGGCGCGCCAGATCGCCGGCTACGGTCAAGCCCGCAGGACCCGAACCGATAACTGCCACGCGGCCACGTGTTTTCTGTGGCAACATCTCGCGCGAGAGGTTCATCTTGGTATCAAAATCGGCAATAAACTGCTCGAGTTTGCCTATCTGTACCGGTTTTCCCTTCTTTCCGAGCACACAGCTGCCCTGACACTGTTTCTCGTGAGGGCACACACGGCCGCAGATGGCCGGCAGGTTGCTCTTGGCATTGATGATGCTCATCGCCGCACCCATGTTACCCATAGAGAGTTCGTGTACGAAATCAGGTATGTCGTTGCCTATCGGGCATCCCTTCTTGCACTGCGGAATCTTGCAGTGGAGGCAGCGTTTAGCCTCCTCAATGGCCTCACGGGTAGAAAAACCCTCGTTCACTACCTGGAAGGCAGCAGCATCCACCTGCTGTTCTGTTGTATCAGCCTGCTTAGCATCATCCGCCTGCTTAGCTGCTGTTTCTGTTGTATTCTGCTCAGGGGCCTGCGCCTCTGCAGCATTCTTCACATTCTTTGTTTCTTTCTGTTCGCTCATAATAGAACTGCTCTCTTTTTACTGATTCTACAATCTGTTTATTGATTCTACAATCTATCCTTTGATTTGTGGGTGCAAAGGTACAAATAATATTTCAGAAATCGCCCCTATCTCCTTACATATTTTCATTTTGCCCTTTTTTTTCCTTATTATCCACCTGCTGGCGCCTTACCGGGGACGCACGCCTGCCTAATCACTAATCACTAATCATTAATCACTAATCGGGGGTGGTCATTAAGGTCATTGGTCATTAAGGTCATTAAGCTTTTCCGCTTCCGGCAACATATAAAAAAGACCCTACATTCACATGCAAGGCCTTTAAACAACTTAAATGTTCTGCATTCACATGCAAAACACCAACAACTGGAGGGGGAACATAATAATAAGGGCTCCCCCATTAAATCAACATTTTTATTTTTCTTTAATCTCAATATCTTCCTTCACATGATTACGTATCTTGGTAAGGAAGAGTTTCATACGCTTCGCATCCTTGTGGTCAATGATGTCGATGAGCTCAGCAAGCTCCTCTCTGATCTGTGCCACCTGACCCGATGTGTATGGGTTGAAGAGGATTTCCTGCAGCAGGTAATCATCTTCGTTGAGCACGCCCTTAGCTATCTGCATGTGGCGCTTGAAGGTGGTGCCCGGAGCATCCTGGTGCTTCATCACTGCCGCAAAGGCAAAGGTGCTCACGAAAGGAATACTCAGCGAGTAGGCCACCGTCTGGTCGTGCTCATCAAATGTATACTCATGCAGACTCAACCCCAACTTCTGGTAGAGGTCCTTGAAGAATATCTTGCCCATGTAGTCACCCTCCTTGATGATGACTGCATTCTCCTCTGAAAGCTGGTTCAGATTGGCAAAGGTTGGGCCGAACATAGGGTGCGTGCTCACGAAGCGGAAACCGCTCTTCTCGTAAAACTCCTGCAGTCCGGTCTTTACCGAAGCTATGTCGCTGATAATGCAGTCGTGAGAGAGATGTGGCAACACCTCTTCGAAGGCTGGCAGCGTATATTTTACCGTCACCGCATTGATAACCAGTTCGGGGCGGAACATCTCTATCTCTTCCATCTTGGTGAAGCGGTAACAGTTGTAGGTGAAGCGCAGTCGCTTGGCATCCTTCTCGTAAACCGCCACCTCGTGGTCGAAACTGAGCAGGTCGATGAAGAAACTTCCCATCTTACCTGCTCCCATAATCAATATTCTCATCGCCAGTATCCTTTACTTCTGGTTCAGAATTTCCAATTGCTGGCGGACACTCTCCTCATGGATGTGCTCGAAAATCTGAGCGGCAAACTCAGGGCTCATGCCGCAGAGGGCAGCCTGGGCACCACGCTTGTCGAGAATCTCGTTGTAACGGCTGGTCTGAACGATGGTCATGTTGTGCTCCTTCTTGTAAGTACCAATCTCGCGGCAAACGCGCATACGCTTAGCCAGGAGATCCATCAGCTGGTTGTCGCACTCGTCAATCTGACCGCGCAGCTGGTGCAGACCCTCTGTAGAATAATGCTCATCGCGCACTACGAGGAGGCTGAGGATGTAATCCAGCACCTCTGGGGTAACCTGCTGCTTAGCATCGCTCCATGCATCGTCTGGGCTGCAGTGGCTCTCAACGATGAGGCCATCGAAACCTAAGTCCATTGCCTGCTGGCAGAGAGGAGCGATGAGGTCGCGTCGGCCGCCGATGTGGCTAGGGTCGCAGATGATTGGCAACTGTGGTATGCGGCGGTGCAACTCGATAGGAATCTGCCACATAGGAAGGTTGCGGTAAATCTTCTTATCGAAGCTGGAGAATCCACGGTGGATGGCACCGAGTTTCTTGATGCCTGCCTGGTTGATGCGCTGCAGGGCACCGATCCAAAGCTCGAGGTCTGGGTTTACCGGGTTCTTAACGAGCACAGGCACGTCTACGCCCTGAAGACTGTCGGCAAGTGCCTGCATGGCGAATGGGTTGGCAGATGTACGTGCACCTACCCACAGAATGTCGATTCCATATTTCAGTGCGAGCTCTACATGCTCTGGGGTAGCCACCTCAGTTGCTGTCAGCATGCCTGTTTCTTCCTTCACCTGCTTCATCCAAGGCAAGGCTGTTTCACCGTTACCCTCGAAGCCTCCCGGTTTGGTGCGTGGCTTCCACACACCTGCGCGGAACATGTGGCAACCTTTGGCAGCCAACTGCTTAGCGGTAGTCATAACCTGCTCTTCTGTCTCTGCCGAGCAAGGGCCGGCAATGACGCAAGGGCGTTCCTGATCACTAGGAAAATTCAATGGTTCTAATTCTAATTCCATAGTCGTATATTTTTATTTTTTTACTTTTTTACTTTTCAAAAACCTTCTTGATTCTTTCCAGGGCCTCTTTCATCTTCTCATCCTTGGCACAGAGGCTGATACGGATGTAACGCTTGCCGTTGGTTCCGAAGATGAAGCCAGGGGTGATAAAGACGCGAGCCTCATGCAGAATCTTCTCTGTCAGGTCTTCTACATCAGCATATTTCTCAGGTATCTTGCCCCAGAGGAACATGCCTACCTGGTTAGGGTCAAACTGGCAGTCGAGCACCTTCATGATCTCCTCAGCAATGTCACGGCGGCGGCGGTAGTTCTGGATGTTGTTCTCGCGGTGCCATTCATCCGTGTTGTTCAACATCGCTTCGGCAGCTGCCAGCTGTATGCCTCGGAAGCTTCCGTTGTCGATGTTGCTCTTCACCTTCAGAATCCATGAGATGAAAGTCTTGTTGCTCGAAATCATCGCCACACGCCAGCCTGGCATGTTGTGGCTCTTGCTCAGGGAATTGAACTCGATGCAGCAGTCCTTAGCTCCCGGCACCTGCATGATGCTCATAGGGTGCTCGTTGAGGATGAGCGAATATGGGTTGTCGTTCACCACCACGATGTTGTGCTTCTGGGCGAATGCCACCAGCTTTTCGTAAGTTTCGCGCTTTGCCACACCGCCTGTCGGCATGTTAGGATAGTTGGTCCACATCAGTTTTACGTGGCTCAGGTCCATCTTCTCCAGGGCGTCGAAATCGGGCTGCCATCCGTTATCCTCTCTCAGATCGTAGTAGGTAATCTTGGTACCCAGAATCTTGTTGATGGCGGTATAGGTAGGGTATCCCGGATTCGGGATAAGCACCTCATCGCCAGGGTTGCAGAAGGCGAGCGTTACGTGCAGAATGCCTTCCTTGCTACCTATGAGGGGCTGGATTTCTGTAGCCCAGTCGAGGTCTACATCATACCAGCGCTTGTAGAAACCAGCCATTGCTTTGCGCAACTCTGGTATGCCCACCGTAGGCTGATATCCGTGTGCGTTTGGATTGTTGGCTACCTCGCAGAGCTTGTCAATGGTCTGCTTAGAAGGCGGCATGTCTGGACTTCCGATGGCCAGACTGATGATGTCTTTGCCCTCGGCATTAAGCTTAGCCACTTCCTTCAGCTTGCGGCTGAAGTAGTATTCCTGTATTTCCGTTACTCTATTGGCTGGTTGTATCATAATTTTCAATGAATAATTTATAATTAATAATGTATAAATGGGCTTTCACCCTCCGAACTGGCGAATTCTTCACTCGTCGTTCTTCACTCTTCACTTAATTTACTCCTTCTCCTCATATTCGCCCAACACCTTTATTTTCTTCACGAGCGGCGTAATGGCGTCGATGCTCTGGCGGTATCGGGTCAGGTTGTCGAAGGTGAGGTCTACGTAGAAGAGGTATTCCCACTCATGTCCGATGTTTGGCAGCGACTGGATCTTGGTGAGATTGATGTCGTAGAAACTCAGGATGGTGAGCACCTTGGAGAGCGATCCCTTATCGTGAGCCAGACTGAAGACGATGCTCGCCTTGTTGGCCTTTTCGATGGGACGGAGCAGGGCTGCCTTCTGCGGATTGCAGACCACGAGGAATCGGGTGTAGTTGTGCGGATTGTCGTGGATGTCTTCCTGCAGCACCTTCATACCGTACATGTGGGCAGCGTAAGAAGAGCAGATGGCTGCCCATCCCCTTACCTTATGCTGGGCGATGTAGGCTGCCGAGCCTGCGGTATCTTCTGCCTCCACCGCCTTGAGGTCGGGATGGTTAGCTAGGAATTTGCCGCACTGCATGAGGGCTACCGGATGGGAGTGAACCTCCTGCAGGGTGCTCCAGTCGTCTTCTGGCAGACAGCAGATGCTGTGCTCTATATGGAGCTTGTGTTCGCCTACCACGGTGGTTCCGCTCTGCCGGAGCAGTTCGTAATTGTGGAGCAGGCTGCCCGCGATGGTGTTTTCTATAGCGCAGATGCCTACTACAGTAGGGTCGCGCTTGATGTTTTCGAACACCTCTTCGAAGGTAGCACAACAGATGATTTCAATCTGTTCGCCCTCGAAATACTGGTGGGCGGTAATGTCGTGGAAAGATCCCAGCTCTCCTTGAATTGCTATTCTCTTCATGTTTCTTTTATCTTGTCTAATGTTACGAAAAACGGTCCTACTCAATAAGAGCGGGACCGTTTCGATGATTTCAAGAATCTAATATCCTAAGTTGAAATTTACACGCAACTTCCCGCTTTACAATTATTTGCAAAGTAAAAGTAATAGCTAAAAAAGAATGCGTTAAACTTCTTCATTGTCTTTACATTTTATATGTTACTCACTTTTGTTCTTTCCGAGCCCGTTTCTCCTTTATTATATAAGGAGCAGGCAGTGCTCAGATTTCCGAGTTTCGACTTGCTAAAATCTCAACTCGACTGCAAAAGTAACATTTTTCTTTGATATTGCCAAACAATTTGATATATTTTTCTTCATTTTCCTTATATTTTATGCTAAAAAACATATTTTCGCCCGATTTTTATCATCAGAATACGGAAAAATGCAGAAAAATGTACTCAAAAGCTAGGCGCTAGGGAGAGACGCAACACCGGAATCCGTGAGGCAAGCCCCTTCCTTTATCTGCAATGTTCTCTGCCTTCAGCCTTGAATTCTCCTGTCAGCTCCCCTACTTTCTCCGGGTTCAGCTCCAGGTAGCGCTTCATGTCCTTTCCGGCACCATCCTTGTCGCCCATCTGCATCAGCAGATTGCCGCGCTTCAGGAGGTTCTCGCTCAGAGAGGCTTTTACAGACGAGTGTTCTGCAGAATCCTTCTGTTCTGCCAATTCTTTCTCCTGCTCTACAATCTGCTGCGTCAGCGTAGCAAGCAACAGAACAGGGTTTATCTGATTCAAATCCATAACCTTATATTTTTACGAAAAGTTATTCTGTTGTATATCAAGGAGTTAACCCACTTGACGCCCTAAAACAGGGCGTCAAAGTATGAGCCACTCCTCATTATAATAAGGTGTCATTTACTTGATGGCCCCGATAATCTCAGTCACACTCTTGCATCCGTGAGCATCAAGCCACTCGTTGATTCCATCCTTCACCTTCTTCGTAACCGCAGGATCAATGAAGTTGGCTGTACCAATCTCAATGGCCTTAGCACCGCACATCAGGAACTCAATGGCATCCTTGGCAGAAGAAATGCCGCCCAGACCAACAACCGGAATGTTTACGGCATGAGCCACATCCCAAACCATGCGCAGGGCAACAGGCTTAACGCAAGGACCACTCAAACCACCCGTGCGGATGCTCAAGAGAGGCTGGCGCTTCTCAATGTCCACCGCCATACCCATCAGCGTGTTGATGAGCGAAACAGAATCGGCACCCTCAGCCTCCACGGCACGGGCGATGTCGGCAATGCTGGTAACATTAGGCGAAAGCTTCACGATGAGGGTCTTCTTATAAACCTTTCTCACCGCCTTCACCACGCTGGCTGCACCCTCGCAGGTTACACCGAAAGCCATGCCGCCATCCTTCACGTTAGGACAGGAGATGTTCAACTCTATGGCAGGAATCTTATCCAGCTCGTTGATGCGCGCCGCACACTCGGCATAACTCTCAGGCGAATGTCCGCTCACGTTGACAATCATATTGGTATCAATGTCCTTGATCTGAGGATAAATGTGAGAGCAGAAATACTCTACACCCTTGTTCTGCAAACCTACGCAGTTGAGCATGCCCTGAGGCGTTTCAGCCATACGCGGATAGTCATTTCCCTCGCGCGGTTCCAGGGTAGTGCCCTTCACGATAATACCGCCAATCTCCTCCAGAGGAACGAAATCGGCAAATTCCAATCCGTAGCCGAAAGTACCCGATGCAGTCATCACAGGGTTCTTCAACTTCAAATCCTTTATCTTTACACTTAAATCAGCCATAATCTTCTGTTTTTACTTAAAAATGTTTTACAAACAAAGACTAGAGAATTCTTCACTCTTCACTCTTCACTCTTCGTTCTTCGTTTCCAAACGAATTCTTCACTCTTCGTTCTTCACTCAATTAGATTTCCCAAGTAAGTTTCTTGATGTTGATGACAGGTCCATCCTTGCAGACGCACTGGTTACCCTCGGTAGTTTTCTCTACGCAGCAGAGGCAAGCGCCCACGCCGCACGCCATCTTGTTCTCGAGAGAAACCTCACACTCCACGCCAGCCTTCTTGGCAAAGCGAGCCACGCTCACCATCATCGGCTTAGGTCCGCAGGTAGAAATCATATCAAACTTCTCGTTCTCCAGAACAGAGTGGTTGGTAACGAAACCTACCTCACCAGCCGAGCCATCCTCGGTAGTGATGCATACCTTTCCGATCTTGGCAAACTCATCCAGTTCGAGCAGATCCGTAGCCTTGCGTGCACCCAGAAGGAAAGTAACTTCAGCCCCGAAATCCTTGATGAGTTTTCCGAAATAGAGGAGCGGAGCCACACCTACGCCACCACCTACGAGCAGATATTTCTGGCTCTTCCCGGTAGGCATGGTGAAGCCGTTGCCGAGAGGCAGCATACAGTTGAGCACGTCGCCCTCCTTGAGCTGTCCGAGCTGACGGGTACCATCGCCCACCATTGCTACGAGCAGCCAGAGCTGATTATTTTCACGATCCACGAAATTGATGGAGATAGGACGGCGAAGCATGGTAGTAGGCGAATGGTCTACTCTTACTTCTACGAATTGGCCAGGCAAGATTTCAGGCAAAGGTTTCTCATCGGTAAGCTTAATCAAAACATGCTTATCGCTAAGCGCCTCTACAGAAACCACCTTGAGGTCGAGAACATATTTTTTCATCTTATTGCTAATTTTTAATATGCTTATTATATAATGTACGTATATTATAAATAGGTACGCGTAGCTTCCGGTTACGCCCACCTACGTTTCTACGATGCAAAGGTACATCAAAAATCCGAATTTACGAAAAGAAAAGAGATATTTTTTCTTTATCGCCGCTCCTATGTGTTTGTTTTAGGGTTCTCCAATCCCTACTTCATTTCTTAGGAACGAAGGTTTCCCAGGTCTGATCATCGTAGAAAATACGGATTTCGGTAATCTTTCTTTGCGGTTTGTCTACATATTTTACCGCCGCTTGGGCGATATTTTTAGGTGTACGATTTACACCCTGCATTTGAGGCTGGTCAAAGAGCGAGGGAGAAGTAGGAGAGGCTGCGGCTCCTTCGGCTCCAAAATCGAGCATAGGCTCGGCAGAGGCGGCTCCAGAAGGCTGACTGCCCTGCTTCATCCCCTCAGCACCACCGGCTGCTCCATCCGTAAGACCCTGATACATGTCTGCAGCACCCTCTTCGCTGCCACCCTGGGAAGCCTGGGTCTGATACATAGGAGGAGTACCGTAGAGTACCCAATAAACGTTTACCTGAGGAAAACTCTTATGGATACCATCCACAATACTGAGCGATGGATTGGTCTTACCGTTGAAAATATTGCTCAGCGTAGCGGTCGAGATTCCGATCATCTGAGCGAAGTTTTGCTGAGTGAGGTGCTGGTCCTCCATCAGCTGTCTGATTCTATCTTTCATGCTCTAAAAATTTTAGCGTTCATTTTTCTACTGATACGATGTTTTATTTCCGAACAAGCCACTTTTGGGCCCTTTTTCGGTTGATTTTACAAAGATAAAGCAAAAATTTAGAATAACCAAACATTTCTGAATAAATTTAGATTTTTAAACTTTAGGTTTCTGTTTATAAATTTGAATTCTACTCACTCCAGTGTTCGGTTTTTAGGTTTAGTTTTATAAATATAAACCTATCAATCAAAATATATGACGAACCTTTTCTTTATAGATTTAGGCTAAATCACTGGTTATTCATACCATAAACTGCCTAAATAAAGGCATATAGAGCGGTTTATGCAATGTTTACCCAACACCTATGTAAAAGTCTATGGTTTATAAAACAACTAAAATACATAACTAACTGAGTTTCCGTTACTTACAAATTCAAAATATAGTATGAATATTTATTCATTCATAACCATAAACACCCTATTTTACCTTTATTTTTATAAATATAAAACATAAATTCGTGTATTTAGTTTTCTTGCATTTATGTTTATAAATCAAAATCACCCGTTTTGATTTGTGAATTTAAAAACATAAACTTAGGAAATATAAACCTTAATAAATGCAAACGACCGATTTCAGACAACAGGAAATGGCTAATTTTTCCATTTCTAGCGTATTCCAGCCCATCGGCAAGGAAACGGGCAAATTCGCGAGTAATGAAGAGGGTTAATTTATGTAAGTTACTGATAACCAATAAAGTTAAGTCTATTTTCAGGCGAAACAGGAAAATGGGCATCTAGCTCGAAAAATCGCTTAAATCCCCCATTTTTGCCCAAAAATCGCCCAAAATGAGCCCAGGAAAGCGCCCTAAAAAGAGCTGAAAATCCCCTATTTGGAGCAAATTTATAATGCTAAACGCTAGTTGGCTGCTTTCTGGAAACAGGCGGCAAAGAAGGCCGAAAACGGAAACGAGCTCCTGCCGAGAGAAAACTCTCAGCAGGAGCTCGCCTAACTCTCCCCCACTTCGCTCTTCAGCATCAGTGAAGGATAAAAAAGATGAGTTCTTTCATCAGTTCACCCACCGGAGTGGATGGATTATCCAGTCCCTTTATCTTCGCATCCACCTCCTTAAACTTCTCAATAATCGCCATCACTTTCACGCCCGTATAGTTCCTCATTCCTGTAATATATTCGCGTGCCGCCCAAGCTCCGCGCAAATCCAGGAATTTTGCGAGCTCATTTTCGTTCTGCCTGTTGGGTGCATAATAAGCAATCATCAGGTTTTGGAAATAAGTAAAGAGCATCGGGAGAAGCGTGAAGAGAGAACCACTCTTCGGATTGCTGTCAAAATAATTTATTATCTGATTTGCCTTGAACACATCGCGGCTGACGATGGCACTTCTCAGCTCGAAGGCATTGAAGTCTTTGCTCACCCCTATTTCTCGCTCCACAATCTCCGGAGTAACACGCCGGTCGTTCTCAGGAAGAGAAATGAGCAGTTTGTCGAGCTCGGAAGTGAGTCGGTGCAAATCTGCTCCCACATGATCTGCCACCATCTGGGTAGCCTTGGGTTCAATGGTTGCCTTACGGGTCTTGAGATAAGTCTCGATGAAGCCCGGCAGATTTCGGTCGTAGAGCTTCTTGCTTTCAAAAACCACACCCGCCTTGGCAGCGAGGGCAGAAAACTTTTTACGACTGTCGAGCTTGCCGTTTTTATGACAGAAAACAAGGATGGTTGTTTTTACCGGATTTTCGAGGTACTTCTCGAGCGCTTCCAAATTCCGCAAATTCTGAGCCTCTTTCACAACCACCACTCTATACTCCGCCATCATCGGGTAGCCCTTGCACAAATCTGCCACTTGCGCCCCCGTAACATCAGCTCCGAAAACCACCGTCTGATTGAAGTCACGCTCTTCGGGCTGGAGCACATTTTCTGAAATGTAGTCGCAGATCTTATCTATATAAAAAGGTTCCTCGCCCATGAGAACATAGACGGGAGAATACTTCCGAGCCTTCAAATCTTTCATGATTGACTCGTAACTTATTGCACTTTTCTTTTCTACCATTGGATTATTTTTTGTAACTTTGCACCCAGCAAACTCCGGGGGTGCGGACAAGCATTTGCTCCGCCTCCAGGTTCGCAGTTTTCTGAGGTGCAGTTTTCAGCTGCACTTCGACTGCAAAGTTACAAAAAATAAATTGAACTGCCTATATAAAAGAGGTAGTTTTTGAAAATGAGGTATGGTTAAAAGAAGAAAAGAAACCATATCGAAAACAGAAAAGAAAGAAATATAACCCTATATATAATAAGGTACAGAAAAATGATTCGCTTAAATTTGCCATCTTTCGACATTAAGGTTTCGGGCTCAAAACAGCATCCCCAGATACTGGATGTGCTGCGCCGGAAGTTCATCACGCTCACTCCCGAAGAGTGGGTGCGCCAGCATTTCGTTCATTTTCTCATCGAGCACAAGGGGTATCCTGCCTCGCTGCTCGCCAACGAGATCCAGCTGAAATGTGGCGACAAGGTGCTGCGCGCCGACAGTGTGCTCTACTCCCGTGAGCTGCAGCCCCGCATGATCATCGAGTACAAAGCCCCTCACATCCCCATCACACAGAAAGTGTTCGACCAGATTTCGGTCTACAATCTCCTGCTCCATGTCGACTTCCTGGTGGTGAGCAACGGGCTGGAGCATTACATCTGCAAGATGGATTATGAAAGTAAAAAATATGTATTTTTAGAGACTATTCCCGATTATTCCGATTTATTGACATTATGAGAGCATCGGGGCCAGTTCGGAAGTTTTTAAACAGAGTTTCCCCAGCCTTCAAAATTTGCGAATTTCCGCCCAACCGGCCATCCGTTTTAGAATTCGCGAATTTTGGAGGCCTTTTTCTGCCTCCTTTTCCTCTCCCTTTTTGAGTACTCCTTTTCCTCCCCCTTTTTGAGCACTCCTTTTCTACTCCCTTTTTGAGCACTCCTTTTCCTCCCATCCCCTTTCTCGCGTTATTTTTTAATAAAAAACCCATTTTCATTTTGTAGTCTCCTCCTTTTGCATTATCTTTGCATCTAATATATATATATTAAGGTATAGACTGCCTAAAAGAACAGAAAGAAATGGAGAATAAAAAGATAAAAATCGCCGTAGCCGGAACAGGATATGTAGGCCTGAGCATCGCTACCCTGCTGAGCCAGCATCATGAGGTGGTGGCAGTAGACGTGGTACCCGAAAAGGTGGAGCTCATCAACTCGCGCCGCTCGCCTATCCAGGACGAATACATAGAGAAATATCTGGCTGAAAAGGAACTCAACCTCAAAGCCACAACCGATGGAGAAGAAGCCTATAAGGATGCCGACTTCGTAGTGATTGCCACACCAACCAACTATGATCCGGTGAAAAACTACTTCGACACCTCGCACGTAGAAGAAGTCATCCGCCTGGTAATGCAGGTGAATCCCGATGCCATCATGGTCATCAAGAGCACCATCCCGGTAGGCTACACCGAAAGCATCCGCCAGAAGACGGGCAGCAAGAACATCATCTTCGCTCCTGAATTCCTGCGCGAGAGCAAGGCACTCTACGACAACCTCTACCCGAGCCGCATCATCGTGGGCAGACCGAATGGTGACGAGCGACTGGACCAGGCAGCCCGCACCTTTGCAGAACTGCTGAAAGAGGGAGCCATCAAGCAAGACATAGAAACCCTGTTCATGGGACTTACCGAGGCAGAGGCGGTGAAACTCTTTGCCAACACCTACCTCGCCCTGCGCGTGAGCTACTTCAACGAGCTGGATACCTACGCCGAAATGAAGGGCCTCGACACCAAGGCGATTATCGACGGAGTGGGTCTGGACCCTCGCATCGGCACCTTCTACAACAACCCTTCCTTCGGATACGGCGGCTACTGTCTGCCGAAAGATACCAAGCAGCTGCTCGCCAACTATGCCGATGTGCCTGAGAACCTGATTCAGGCGATTGTGGAGAGCAACCGCACCCGCAAGGATTTCATCGCCGACCGCGTGCTGAACATGGCTGGCTACTACGATTATGCCAACCAGAACAACTTCAGCGAGGAGGAAGAGAAGCCTTGCACCATCGGCGTATACCGGCTCACGATGAAGAGCAACAGCGACAACTTCCGCCAGAGCAGCATACAGGGCGTGATGAAGCGCATTAAGGCAAAGGGCGCACAGGTTATCATCTACGAACCTACGCTGAAAGACGGAACCACCTTCTTCGGAAGCCGCATCGTAAACAACCTGGATGCCTTCAAGCAGCAGAGCCAGGCCATCATCGCCAACCGGTATGACAAGTGTCTGGATGATGTGGAAGAAAAGGTTTACACCCGCGATATTTTCAGAAGAGACTGATCTGAACTGAAAGTTAATAGTTAAAAGTTAACAGTTGAAAAGCTGAAGACGGAAGACGGAATATAGGAAACAATAATATTTATAATAAAGAGAAAAATAAGAAATGGCAAAATTAGTAATCAATTCCTACGAGGAATTTGCATCTCACCTCGGTGAGAAGTTAGGAGAATCAGACTGGTTGCAGATTGACCAGGACCGTATCAACAAGTTCGCAGACGCTACACTCGACCCACAGTGGATCCACGTAGACGTAGAACGCGCCAAGGTAGAGAGCCCTTACCACAGCACCATCGCTCACGGTTACCTCACCCTCTCAGTACTCCCATACCTCTGGCAGCAGATTATCGAGGTAAACAACCTCAAGATGCTCGTAAACTACGGCATGGACAAGATGAAGTTCGGCCAGCCAGTCATCACCGGTTCACGCGTGCGCCTGGTAGCCACTCTCCACGACATCCAGAACATTCGTGGCATCTGCAAGACCAGCATCAAGTTTGACATCGAAATAGAAGGTCAGCGCAAGCCAGCCCTCTCAGGCATCGCTTCTTTCCTCTACTATTTCAACAACTAAAAGATGGCAGCAGGTAAATGGATTGGTGGTGTGCTCGGTTTCATCACAGCCGGTCCGCTGGGAGCCCTGGCAGGCTATGCCCTCGGTTCCCTCTTTGAGCACGGACTGGATGCGGTAAACCGCGACGGCGACCACCATTACAACAACGCCTACGATGCCTACAGCGGCCAGCAGCACAGCGGCCGCCAGGGCTTCGGCAACCAGGGCTACAGCCGCCAGCAGAGCTATGAGGGAGAGCGAAACTCCTTCATGTTTTCGCTGCTGGTGCTCAGCTCCTACATCATCAATGCAGATGGCAAGATCATGCATTCCGAGATGGAGCTGGTGCGCCGCTTCCTGCGTCAGAATTTCGGCGAGGCAGCCAAGCAGCAGGGCGAGGAAATCCTCCTCAAACTCTTTGAGCAGCAGAAACAGATGGGCATGCAGCAGTACCGTTCGGTGATACAGGACAGCTGTCATCAGATACGTGCCAACATGATGTATGAGCAGCGCCTGCAGTTGCTCAATTTCCTCGTCATGATAGCCCAGGCTGATGGAGTTGTGAATTCTCAGGAGATTCAGGCACTCAAGGAGATGGCCATCCACATGGGTCTTTCTGCCGAGGATGTAGACCAGATGCTGAACCTGGAGAGCGGGGCTTCTTCAGCAGGTAGTCTGGATGATGCCTACCGTGTTCTGGGTATCAGTCCTGACGCCTCAAACGATGAGGTGAAGGCCGCATACCGCAAGATGGCGCTCAAGCATCATCCTGACAAGGTAGCAGCCCTAGGCGAAGATGTGCGCCGTGCAGCCGAGAAGAAATTTCAGGAAATCAACGACGCCAAAGACCGCATTTACAAGGCTAGAGGACTCTAGGTTCCAGATTAGGATTAAAGGAGTTAAGACTGATTGTCCTAGCTGCCTGAAAACGAAAAAAATAAAGGCTCGCCAAGCAATTTTGGCGAGCCTTTATTGTATCTTATCGTATCTTTATCAGAAGATTATCATCCGAAAAGAGCGGAGAGAGGAGGAAGATTAATCCTCACCCTCAGTCTTTCTTCTGCGGATAGCGCGCTTGCGCTTAGGCTTCTCCTCAGTCTTAGGAGACTCAATCTTAACACCAGCCAATTCTGGGTCGATGAGGATACGGCCACAATACTCACAAGGGATAATCTTCTTGTGCATCTTGATATCGAGCTGGCGCTGAGGTGGAATCTTGTTGAAGCAACCGCCACATGCATCACGCTGCACGTAAACGATACCCAAACCGTTGCGGGCACCATTACGGATGCGCTTGAAGCTCTGGAGCAAACGTGGCTCAATCTTCTTCTCGAGCTCGAATGCCTTCTCCTTCAAATTCTCCTCTTCCTCACGGGTTTCAGCCATGATAGACTCGAGCTCAGAACGCTTCATTACCAAGCCCTTCTCGCGGTCTGCCTTCTGGTCCTCAGCCTTGTGAAGGTCGTACAGGCGCTCGTTGATTGTCTGCTGCGCCTCGCGGATTTTCTTGCTGCAAAGTTCGATTTCCAGCTCCTGGAACTCGATTTCCTTGCTCAAAGTATCATACTCGCGGTTGTTGCTAACCATTTCGAGCTGCTTCTTATAACGCTCCACGCTAGCCTGAGCCTCCTCAATCTCGTGCTGCTTCTGATCGATGGCGCGGTCAAACTGCTCAATATCGGTCTGGATTTTCTCGATACGGGTGGTAAGACCAGCAATATCGTCTTCCAAATCCTGAACTTCGAGAGGCAACTCACCTCTCAGCGCACGCTTTTCATCAATTGCAGACAAGGTGGTCTGAAGCTGATAGAGAGCCTTCAACTTCTCTTCCACTGTCAAATCTGTAGGATCTTTCTTTGCCATAACTTTATTTTTTTTAATGTTGAATGTTAAATGTTGAATGTTGAATGAGGCTTGCGCCCTTCCAACCTATAAATACAATATCGGATTCGTATTTATCTCCGAGATGCAGCATTTGGCATCAGGGAAATTCTCCTGGATGATGGTGCGGAAGATTTCGCCCGTAAACTGCTCACTCTGATAGTGGCCGATGACGCAAATCTGAATCTCCTGCTCGTGGCCGAAATACTCGTGATAGCTCATCTCGCCCGTGATGAAGGCATCGGCACCTGCCTTGATGGCTGCGTCGAGCAAGAAAGCACCTGCTCCACCGCAGAGCGCCACCTTCCTGATAGGACGGCGAAGCAACTGGTTGCACTGCACGCACTCCACGCCGAACCGCTCCTTGAGCATCAGCACCAAGTCGTCGGCCGCCAGGTCCTCAGCCACCTCTCCGATGACGCCCTCGCCGCCCTTCACGCCGTCCACTTCCTTCTCGCCAGCAAAGAACTGCACGTTCCGCAGTCCCAGTTTCTCGGCAATCTTGAAGTTCACGCCGCCCGCAGCCGCATCCATGTTGGTATGCATCGCCACGATGGTAATATCATTCTTAATCGCCTTGCGCACGGTACGCTGCACGTAGTTCTCGTCCGAGATTCTCGCCAGTTTGCGGAATATCAGCGGATGATGGCTCACGATGAGGTTACAGCCCTTCCGGATTGCCTCGTCTACCACGGCTTCAGTAACGTCAAGACACAACAATGCCCCTGACATTTCTACCGCCTCTGTCAATCCAACTTGCAGGCCGGCATTATCATATCCTTCCTGCAAGGGCAGAGGCGCGTAATGTTCAAGGGCATCAACTACCTGTTTTATTTTCACGCTCCTATTCAATATTTTATTTTTAGACTGCAAAGTTACTCATTTTTCCCCGATTTTATCTCCATACAGCCCTCTGTTTAAACTTTTTTAATACAAAGTTTCGCTTTTGCGCAAAATATTTCACAAAAACAGCCGATAGTTGTAGATTTTTTATTAATTTTGCAAGCATACTTCATAAAAGCAGAACGGAGCCCGTCCCCCAAGGAAAGGTTCCCGATGAAGAACAGAGTATAATAAATTGGTATAGAACATCGTATCATAAAAATAGTATAGCTTATGCATCAATCTACATTACCCTGCGATTTCGCACTCCCTGCCGAATGGGAGCCACAAAGCGCCATCATGCTCACCTGGCCACATGCCGGCACCGACTGGAAGCCGTATCTGCCTGAAATTACAGATACTTATCTCGAACTGGCAGATATCATCACGCGCTGCGAGCAGCTGCTTGTGGCTACACCCGATGTGCCTGCCACCCGATACCAGCTCAAGAAAAAGCTCTCTGCCGAACAGATGAGCCGCGTGCTGCTCTACGAGGTAGAAAGCAATGATACCTGGGTGCGCGACCACGGACCCCTCACCATGGTGCTGCGCAAAAAGCAGAACACCTGGATGGTGCCTTACCGCATACTCGACTTCAAGTTCAACGGATGGGGCGAAAAGTTCAGATGGGAGAAGGATAATGCCATCACCCTGCAACTATACTATCAGGCAGCCTTCAATGCCGATATAGAGAACCACCAGGGCTTCGTGCTCGAAGGAGGCAGCATCGAGAGTGACGGAAAGGGTACACTCTTCACCACCTCACAGTGCCTGCTGGCGCCTCACCGCAACCAGCCGCTCGACCACGACAGCATCGACCATCTGCTGCAGACTTTCTTCCAGCTCAAGCGAGTCGTCTGGCTGGATCACGGCAATCTGATAGGCGATGATACCGACGGCCACATCGACACCATCGTGAGAGTGGCTCCACACGACACCTTATTATATGTAGGCTGCGATAATCCGGAAGATGAGCAGTATGAAGACTTCCAGGCGCTGGAGAAGCAACTCAAGGGCCTCTTCACCTGGGAGGGATACCCTTACCGCTTGCTCAAACTGCCGATGCCCGACCCTATCTATGATGAGGGCGACTGCCTCACCACCAACCCGGAGAGCGAGGGCGACCGCCTGCCTGCCACCTACGCCAACTTCCTGATACTGAACAAGGCGGTGATTTATCCCACCTACAATCAGCCGGAAAAGGACGAGGAGGCACGCAAGCTGATTCAGCTCGCCTTCCCCGACCGCGAAATCATCGGCGTAGATTCGCAGACCATCATCCGCCAGCATGGCAGCATCCACTGCATCACCATGCAGTTGCCCGAGGGAGCCCTCAGAGACTCAACATTTCACATTTAACATTCAACACTCAACATTCAACACTCAACATTAAACTATGAACGTCGGTTTATTACAACTTCATAATACGGCAGATATCGCCAACAACAAGCAGCGCCTGGCAGAAGGCATCATCGACCTCGCCCATCGCGGCGCAGAGCTCATCGTGCTTCAGGAGCTTCATAACTCCCTCTATTTCTGTCAGGTAGAGGATGTTGACCTCTTCGACCTGGCAGAGCCTATTCCGGGCCCTTCGACCGATTTCTACGGCAAGCTTGCCAAGGATCTCGGCGTTGTCATCGTCACCTCCCTCTTCGAGCGCCGCGCTCCGGGGCTCTACCACAATACGGCGGTAGTGATGGAGAAGGATGGAAGCATTGCCGGAAAATACCGCAAGATGCACATCCCCGACGATCCTGCCTACTACGAGAAGTTCTATTTCACACCGGGCGACCTCGGTTTCCACCCTATCCAGACCTCTGTAGGCAAGCTCGGCGTGCTGGTTTGCTGGGACCAGTGGTATCCCGAAGCAGCCCGTCTGATGGCGCTGCAGGGAGCCGAAATGCTCATCTATCCTACCGCCATCGGCTACGCTACCTATGATACCGAGGAGGAGCAGCAGCGCCAGCGCGAGGCGTGGACTACCGTGATGCGGGGCCATGCCGTAGCCAACGGATTGCCAGTCATCGCCGTAAACCGCGTAGGTTTCGAGCCTGATCCTAGCGGTCAGACCGAGGGCATCCAGTTCTGGGGCAGCAGTTTCGTAGCCGGTCCTCAGGGCGAGCTCCACTACCGTGCCAGCGATCAGGAAGAAGAGAGCCTGGTAGTAGATATCGACCTGAAGCACAGCGAGAATGTGCGCCGCTGGTGGCCATTCCTCCGCGACCGCCGCATCGAGAACTACGGAGATATTACCAAGCGATTTATCGATTAACCCATTTTTGCCGGAAATTCCGAGAGAATATCGGGATTCCGGCATACATATATATATATATATAAGGTATAGATTTTCAGGATAAATGGAGAATTTGGAAGTGATGGTGATACTTTTCATCATCGTGATTTTAGGTTACGTCGCCTGCAAGTTGGGATATATGGGCGACAAGTTTGACAAGAAGCTATCCAGCATGGTGGTAGATATCACCTGTCCCCTGCTGGTGCTCTCGTCAGTAATGGGCGATGAGCTGCCCGACCGCACGCTCATCCTTCCCCTCCTGGGCGTAGGTTTTCTTACCTACATCCTTTTGCTGGTATTCGGTTTCTGGGTGCCGCGTCTCATCACGCGCAATCATGATGACCAGGGCATGATAGGTTTTGCGCTGATGTTTGCCAACGTAGGTTTCATCGGCTACCCTATTGTTTCGAGCATATTCGGTCCGAAGGCCATTTTTTATGCCGCGCTGCTCAACATGCCGAACACCTTTTTTATTTTTACGGCAGGTGTCATGCTCATCAAGGGCGAGTACAGCATCAAGCAGTTCAATCCTAAGGTGCTGTTTTCTCCGGCTCTTCTGGGTGCCTTTGTTGCCGCCCTTCTGGTAGCTTTCGGGATTCATACGCCTGATATCATTGCGCGTCCGGTAACGATGGTGGGCAACATAACGGTTCCGGCAGCCCTGATGATTATCGGTTCCTCGATGGCTAAGTTGCCGGTGAAGGAGATTATCGGCAGTCCTAAGGTATACCTCTCCTCGTTCTTGCGTCTTGTGGTAGTACCTCTGAGCATTTATTTCCTGTTCAAGGTATGTGGTGTAAGCGATCTGGTCAACGACATCAATACGGTTGTCATTGCGATGCCCGTTGCGAGTTTCGGCACGATGTTCTGTCTGAAATACGGCCGCAATCCTTCGCTCATCACCGAGATGACGTTCATCACCACGGTTGGCAGCATCATCACCATCCCGCTCATCACCCTCCTCTTTTCGTAATGCAGGAAGGGTGAAATGCCTGGCGTACTTGCGTATCTTACTGCAAAAAAAATCCCCTGATGCCACAGAGAGCACCAGGGGATTCTTATCTTTTAATTGTAATAATCAACACTCAACATTCAACATTACTTAACGCTGATCTTCTTTCCATTCTGGATATAGATACCCTTCTTCATCGCCTCAGTAATGCGGCGGCCGTTCAGGTCATAAATGGCAGCATTGCCTGGCTTCTTATCCAATGTTACAGAATGGATGCCGGTAGGCTCCAGATCCTCTACCACATTATCAAAGTAGACTATCCAATCCTGGGTATTCGAATGAGCCTCATACTTCGCCTTGCTGCCCGGATAGAGATGCAGCGTGCGGGTTATATCACCCTTGGCGGCAAATACACACCAGTTTATCCAGTAAGGTGCCTCCTTATGACGCATATATACATCCTTCAATTCGAAGCAGGCATTGAATGTATTGCTGCCGAACTCCTCTATCGTCTCAGGTAAATCAATTTCCTTCAGTTTGGTTAACATAAAGGCATTGGAACCTAACTCCTTGACACCTGCAGGCATCTTGAAACTCTCCAGACTAGCATTACTTTCAAATGCATAACCAGGAACCATATCAGCCTTGTAGCTTTCATAAGCCACCACCTTGGCACCGCTCAAGTCGATGCTCTTGAAATAATGACTTGCCAGTTCATCAAAGTCGCGCTTGTCTATATTGCCGTTCACCTTGATATTTCTGTAAACAAGATAGTCAGGGTTTTCCTTGGCAAGTGTTTGCTTCAGCTGTCCAGCCTTCTCCAGGTTGATAACCAACTCCTTTTCCTGATAATCGCGATAAGTGGTCACCACGAGGTCATAAACCGGTTCTATTCCTCTGAAAGAATTCGGATAGACTGTAGTACCCAGTTTAACATCATCCATCAGCTTTCCGTTCAATTCTACGAAATACTGTGAGATGCTCTCATCTACCGTCAGATAATAATAGTACCAGGCACCGATAACCGGCTTGCCATTATAGAAATTGTAGGAAGAATTATATCTCGTGCCTGCTAGCTGGAATGTAGCCCCGTCGCCCATTTTCGTACTTACCTCAAATGTAAGAGGCTCATATCCGGTTGCCGGCAGACGCAATCTCTCGAAGTTCGAATCATACAGCTCTATATATTCCGAAGAGCCTTTTTCCTTTGCCACAATAGCCAGATAATCACCCGGTTCTGCATCCACTGTACTCACAAAATTGAAAGACGGAGACGAATAATAATAACCAGGGTCTAAATCATCAACAGTCAGAGGGCTGGATGTTACGATTTTCCGCATCTCGCCCTTCGCATTCATCAGCGCTACGTCTACTTCTCCGGTAAACGGCTGGTCTCCCGTATTACCGATTGGCGCACAGAAGATGCCAACCTTCTGCCCCTTCTTCACATCGGTGATATTCATATTCAGTATATGAAACCTACCTACATTTGTCATGAATCCCATGCCAGAGATTTTCTCCGTACCATCAGAAGGTTCCATGCCGAATACTGCCGATTGACCTACATTATACTTATCGCCCTCTGGTTTTCCGTTGCTTTCCGGATTCAGGGCTCCTATCTGGTAGAAACCATTACAATAGCCGCCCCAGCCCCAGTTTACGCTGAAGCTTTCGTCCTTGTATCCATCAATTACGAAGGCATGACCGCCACCAGCTGGGTCAGAAGCAGCATAGAGCACAGGGCGGTTGGCATCAATCTCCTCGCGCAGTCTGCCGTTCCACGCCTCAGCACCCACATCTTCTATTGCCATCAGATGCGAAAGTTTGCTGTAGCCGTAGTACTTCTGCAGGGCGGTTACCAGGTTGCCGATATACGAACCGCTGCCGTCTTTAGCATAATTCATCTCCACTGCCACACCGAGGTCTGCCATCAGTCTTGCCACGCCGTCGAAAGCGGCATCGTTGGTGCCGTCATATTTAGCAGGCATGTTTGCCCAATCATAATCGTGCCCGAAATTGGCAGTCAGAGTCTGTTCATTCCAGGTATAAGTATGAG
Organism: uncultured Prevotella sp.; assembly: GCA_958369755.1. Taxonomy (GTDB): domain Bacteria; phylum Bacteroidota; class Bacteroidia; order Bacteroidales; family Bacteroidaceae; genus Prevotella. The sequence continues at coordinate 4,702 of CATXJC010000005.1, read as the reverse complement.
ATCCAATGCCCTTGGCAGGATATCCGTGGTGCTTCATCACGATAGCTCCAGCCGTTGCTACACAGCCTGTTACATAGTTTTTTGGCGTATACTTGTTGAATGGAGCCATCTGGTTCCATTCTGCAGTTTTGAGCAGTTTTTCGCCTGTAAATGCTGCTCTTGTGGCAGTCTGGTTCGCTACATAATTGTCGCCCAGCGCCGCAATCTGCCGCTCATAGCTCTTCAGCAGGTCCTTCAGTCCGTCAGGCAGATTTTCTGCATCAAATGATCCCGTTGAGGTATAGCCCAATACTGGCGTTACGGCATCATCACCAGCGATAATGACGAATCCGCCTGCATCGTTGTTAAATACATAGTAAGCATCCGATGGCGATGCAGTAGTAGCCGTGCGGCTCTTCGCCTTCGCCTTCTGCGGCATCTGCTTTCCCCAGAAGCTGTAGGCCTGTTGCTGAGCCTGCCACTGTGTGATTCGCTTGGCTTGCAGAGGAGAGTATCCCAGCGCCAGCAACAATACCAATAGAAATTGAATGTGTAATAGTCGCTTCATAAGTTCTTATCTTTTTTAAGGGTTATTATATATATGTATAGTTCTTAGAAATTTCTTCTTTTGCAAAGATAATGTTTTTTTAAATACCACGCAAGTTTTACGCCCTCTTTTTTTGCCCCGTTCTCCACTTTTTTACGCAATGATACCTTTTTTACGCATTGAACGATAAAAAAAATCTCCATTTTTTTCGTTATTCCCCGATTTTTGCCTTATCTTTGCAAATAGATTTGGCACGAAGAAATCCTTTTTACCAATAAAATAAATTAGAAAAAAATGAAGATAAACAACAGTACGAAGAAAAGCCTGCTCATCATCGCACTCGCGATGGCCAGCACTACTTACCAGACACAGGCCGCCCCGATAGAACATATCGGCGACAGATACATCATGCATATTCCAGAAATGGAACTCACAGGCGAAGAATCACTCCTCGATGTGCTCATGATGTGCCCCGAAGTCATCTCGCTCGACGGCAACAACATCATCGGCGGAGATCCATTCGCCAACCTCTACGGCAAGTTCGTCATCCGCATCGACAACCAGGAATACGGACTCGATTACGCCACCTTCCTCCACCATTTCAAGGCTCGGGAGATAGAAACCATCAAGGTGTGCCAGAACGCCGAAGTGATGAAGGGATGCAGCAGTCTGAAGAAAGTCATCGACATCACACTGCGCAAGAAGGAGAACGGAACCACCGGCAGATGGGGACTCTTCGGTGATACCTACGGCGGCGCAAAAGGCATCGTCAGCGTCATCAGCCAGCAGGATAAACTCCGCGTGCTCAGTCATGTAGAAGGCAACTTCCAGCGCACCTCCAGCAGTGATAAGGACGCCTACCAGGGCATTTCAGGAACCACCGTGAACCACTACTCCCACGAGGGTGCCAAGCTCAATCTGCTCTGGACACCTACCGCGAAGGATGTGCTCGAAATAGATGCGATGCAGACCTATACCCGCAACCATTTCACCCACACCCCGGCCGATTACGTGCGCGCCTATCATCTGCAGGCCGACTATACCCGCACGCTCGCCGACAACGGCTCCAGCATCCTCTTTACCCTCGGTGCCGAGCATATCAGCGACAACGGACGCACGCTGGAAGAAACCCAGACCGCACCCTACCAGAACCACTCTACCTACCCCTTCATGGTGGTAGAATACGCCACTCCGGTCATCACCTCCAATCTCTGGATTACGGCAGGTTTCGAGGGCGGTCTCTCCATCGAGAAGAACTGCATCGCCGGTTACACCAACCATTCCAACTACCAGGATTTCTACGCCCAGCTGGATTACAACATCGGCAAGTGGGGATTCATGGCAGGCGACCGCTTCCGCATCATCAACTTCCGTCCTAAGCAGATTGCGCCGGAAGAGCACTGGAAGCATACCACGCGCAACCACATCTACTCGGCGAGCGCCTATTACAGTTTCACGCCGGGTCATACCCTGCAGGCCACCTACTGCCGCCGCATCTTCAATCCCGAGTTTGGCGATTTCGTAACCGCGGGCGATATGGAGGGCGCCTGGCAGCCGGTTTATACCGCCGATATCGTCAACAGCATGGCGAATGTGGTAGAGCTCAAGCATACCTACAGCCGCCCTGCCTTCGTGCTCAGCACCTCGGTGAAGAACATCCACCAGCACCTGTTCAGTGCCACTCACGACAATACGCTCGGCATCGGCTCCACCGCCTTCTGGCACAAGGGCATCCTTCGCCTCACAGCCGGCTTCAACTACTTCTGGCAGCGCAGCGAAAACCCTTCAGAGGAGGCTCAGCAGCGCAATGCGGAGTATAATCATTTTGCCGTGTTCAAGTTGGCACCGCAGCTCACAATGGCCGATGGCTGGCGCTTTACGGGCAATCTCATCTGGTGTACCCGTCGCCGCAGCGATGCCTACACCCCGGCTAATCTCTATGCCGAGGTAGGGGTATACAAGAATCTGGGCAAGCACTGGACGCTCGAAGGCCGCTTCCACGATATGGCGAGCCAGCACTTCGGCAACCGCGCTGCCACCATCGGCTGCACGTATTATTTTTAATTGAGCTTTTAACAATCTTTTTCTAAATCAGAAGCAAGATTTCTGTTCCTTTCTTATTTTATTATCAGAAAGTGAAACAATAAAAAGAAAGGAACATTATATATGAGAAAAATTGATTTCAAGAAGATCGGGCTGGCAGCGATGATGCTCCTGTCGGCCCTCACATTCCAGTCGTGCGATAACGATAACGATACAGACTGGGACCGCGTTTTCCCTAACGCACTGGTAACCGTGAAGAAGAGTGGCGATGCCTGCTATCTGCAGCTCGACGACAACACCACGCTGCTCGCCAAGAACCTGAAACCAACCATCTTTGACGGTAAGGAGGTTCGCGCCCTGGTCAACTACACGCAGACCTCGGAGAAGAGTGAGAAGTATAACCAGGTGATTCACGTCAACTGGATAGACAGCATCCTGACCAAGAAGCCAGTTCCATCGCTCGGTTCTGATATCAAGAACAGCGAGAAGTATGGCGACGACATGGTCGACATCGTGCGCGACTGGGTAACGGTAGCCGAGGATGGCTATCTCACCCTCCGTTTCCGTGCTCTCTGGGGCGGTCAGAAGGTGCATTACATCAACCTCGTTACGGGTGTGAATCCTGAGAATCCTTACGAGGTAGAGCTGCGCCACAATGTTAATGGCGACCCTCAGAACTACTGGCGCGATGCCCTCGTAGCGTTCAATCTGAACGATGCCGTGCCTGATACCGAAGGCAAGACGGTGAAGCTTACCATCCGCTGGCGTTCCAGCAAGGGCTATAAGAAGGTAGATTTCGACTACTGTTCGCGCAAGCCTATCAGCAGCCCGAAGATGCTCGAAGGATACAGCCAGGAAGGAAGAGATATCCGATAAACGAAGAAAAAGCAGATAAAAGCAAAGCCCCGATGCATGATGCATCGGGGCTTTTTTTTACCTTTTTACTTTTTTACCTTTTTACCTTTAAAAGCTGCTGCAGCTTGTTACACCGAGGGTGGTAGCGATGGCTGTAAGGAAGGAGATTGCAATCTGCAAAATTGTTTTCCAGGTACTTGCTTTCATAATCTTTAATTTTTAAATGTTGAATGTTGAGTGTTGAATGTTGAATGTTGACTTGGTTGGCCTCAGGCGAGGGCTTTATTCAAGCCCGTCGCCGTTATCCTGAGAGCCGCCGCCTGGCTGCGTACCGCCGCCGGTAGTTCCGAAGCCGCCCTGTTCAGTGCCGCCTTGTTCAGTGCCGCCTGAGGTACCACCAGAGGTGCCACCCTCGTCGGTGCCGGTATAGCCGCCGTACTCCTGAATCTTGCACTTCTTGCGCAGCTCAGAGTTGCTCCAGCTTTTTGTGTTTCTCACAATCAGGTGTACACCCTCTACGCTGGCAGCCGTTACCTTCTCCTTGGTATCCTCCGCCTTCGAAGTCATACCGATGGAGAACAGACCGAGGTCAGAGAGACGCACGCTCTTGCCGTCGAGAATCAACTCCTGCAGATGGTCGAGTGCATCCATCAGCACACCGTGGATAGTACCTCGGGAGTAAGGCGAACCATGGTCAGAGATGTGGGATACGAATCCCTCGAAATCCACCTCGCGGTCGGTTACCGCAGTGGCATACCACTTTTTCTTACCTGCGTTCTCGCCGCTCTGTGGTGTACGCTGCAACTTACGATACTTCAATGTTCCTTTCTGTTCCATGATCTTAAATTATTAAAGGGTTAATATAAATGTTGAATGTTGAGTGCTTCTTTTTAATGTTGAATGTTGAATGTTGAATGTTGACTTGGTGGGGTGCGCAAGTTTTTGCCCACACGCCCTGAAAGGGCAGAAGCTCCTAGCCCAGGGCATCGCCCTGGGTAATTACGGACGCCCCCCTGTCGCCCTGTAAGGGCAAAAGCTTTAAAACTTGTGATTGCCTTTCTTCGAACGACAGTGCAAAGGTACGGCAATTTTCTAATACTACCAAATTTCACCCTGCAGAGTTATGTTAAACGGATTTAACACTTCGAACACATCCGGTTAATCTTGCCAACTCATAATTTATCGTGCGAGAAAACTATGTGATGTAAAAAGTTTCTCTATGCTTGTAAGCGTCTCCGCGTTTATACCTTGCATAATTCAAAAAAGCAGTAACAGCTG